>DXIG01000141.1 GCA_019112985.1 Candidatus Butyricicoccus stercorigallinarum
GACCGGGCGCTTGGCGGCCTTCTCCTCGCCGTAGACCTCGATGCGCGCCTTGAGATACCGGTCGAACGCGTCCTGCACCATGGGATCGTCGATCTTCGTGCCGTCGATCTCAGTCAGGAAGGTGGTGTGGCGGCAGTGATCCGACCAGTAGGTGTCGATCATGCGCACCTCGGTGATGGTCGGGTCGCGCTTCTCCTCGTCCGCAAAATAGTGCTGGAGGAACTGGAGGTCGTCCAGCTCCATCGCCAGACCGAGCGAGCGGCGCAGCGCCTCCAGCGCCGCGGCGTCCATGGAGACGAAGCCCGCGACGGTGTCCACCTCCGTCGGGATGGCGTAGTTGGCCGCGAGTGTCTCCGGCTTTTCGGCAGAGGCCTCGCGCGAATCCACCGGGTTGATGAGATAGCCGCGGATCTTGTCCATATCCGCGTCGGTCAGCGCGCCGCCGAGCACATAGATGTGCGCCGCCGCGACCTTGGGGCGCTCGCCCTGCGTCATCAGCTGGATGCACTGGGCACAGGAATCCGCGCGCTGGTCGTACTGACCCGGCAGCGGCTCGACCGCGAGAATGCGGTGCGCGCCCTCCGGCGCGGGGAACTGCTCGTCGTAGCAGTCGTCCGTCATCGGCTCGGAGAACACGATGTGCTTCGCCTTCGCGTACACCGCCGCGTCGATGCCCTCGACGTCGTAGCGGCACAGCTCGCGCACATAGGTGAGCGCCGGGATCTCCAGCAGCTCGCGCATGCTGCTGCAAAGCGACTGCGCCGCGCTGTCAAATCCGCTGCGTTTTTCCGTATAGCATCTTAATACTGCCATGTTACACCTCAAAAAAGCATAAGTCTCGTTGTTCGGATGGTTGCAATGTACCGTTGCTATTATCATACCGTGTTTCCCCTCCCTTTGCAAGGGGCGCGGCGGGAGAAAAAAGCGCATTTTGCACGAAATTTGCGGAATATCCGCGTGTATTTTGGTGTTTGCCCAACTTTTTGTTACAAAATCGATACGAACGAAAAATCGCCCCTCCGCGGCGTCTGCCGCGGAGGGGCGCGTGTGTCCGTGTCTCAGGGGATGGTGTAGCCGTAGCCGCCGTAGGGGTTGGTCTGCCCGTTCTGCGAGGAGGAGCTCTCCTGCGAGGCGGAGGTGCCCGCCAGATCGGCCTGATCGATCAGCGTGATCGTGACGGTCAGCGTGCTGCCCGAACGGTAGATGGTCAGCTCCATCGTGTCGCCCGCCGACAGGTTGTTCTTCACCGCGTTGATCTCGCTCATGCCGGTGATGGTCTCGCCGTTGACGCCGGTGATGATGTCGCCCTCCTGAATGCCCTGCTGATAGGCGTCGGAGGCGGTGTCCACGCTGGTAACCATGACGCCCTGCGGGATCTGGTAATACGCCGCGCGCATCTCGTCGATGTCGTAGCCGCTGATGCCGATGGCCGGGCGGCCGGTGACGTGGCCGTAGGCGATGATCTGGTCGACGACCTCCTTGACCGTGTTGGTCGGGATGGCGAAGCCCATGCCCTCAATCGAAGCGCTGCTCGTGCCCGACGAGCTCAGCTTGGACGAGGTGATGCCGATGACCTGCCCGCTCGTGTTGATGAGCGCGCCGCCCGAGTTGCCCGGGTTGATCGCGGTGTCCGTCTGGATCAGCGTCATCTCGCGGTCGTTGATCGTGACGTTGCGGTTGATCGCGGAGATAAAGCCGCCGGTGAAGCTGTTCTGGAACTCCACGCCGCCAGGCGAGCCGATGGCAAACGCGCGGTCGCCGACCTGCACGCTGTCCGAATCGCCGAACTCCGCCGCGGTCAGGCCGCTGGCCTCGATCTTGAGCACGGCCAGATCGGTCTGCTCGTCCGTGCCGATCAGCTGCGCCGTGTACGTCGTCGAGTCGCTGAGCACGACGGTGATGCGGTCGCCGTCCTCGACAACGTGGTTGTTGGTGATGATGTAGCCGTCCTCGCTCATGATGACGCCCGAGCCGGACGACTCGCTGCCGTACTGGATGTCATCGACGACGATGGCGACGATGGACGGCGAGACCTTCTGATAGACGTCGGAATAGCTGCCCGCGTCGTCGCTGCCCGCGCCGCTCGTCTCGCTCACCTCCATCTTGACCGAGTCCTCCGGCAGGCCGCTGCCGCTGTCCGCCGCGCCGGACGCATCGCCCGACGACATCGCGGAAAAATCGACGTTGCCGCCCGCGAGCATGCCGCCGCCGAACGCCACCGCCGCGATCAGCACGCCCGCCGCCACCGGCTTCCACGGGAATTTGCGCTGTCTGCGCGGTTTTTTGCGCTTGCCGCCGCTCCACTGCTCGTAGGGCGAGGGTCCGTCCGGGGGCGGCGTGCTGCCGCCGTCCGCGCCGGACGCGCTGCGGTACGCGCCGCCATAGGTGCTGCTGTCCGCTCTGCTGTTCGCGCTGTGGTCTGTGCTGCTGTTCGTATTGTGATAGCCGCTCCCCGGCTGCTCGTCCGCGCCGCGCACCGGCGTCTGGTACGGCGTAGTCTGGGTGTTTTCCGGCTCGTAATTGCGATTCTGATCCTCCATCACGCATAGCCTCCTTTGCTGTGCTGCGTTGTGCTTTCTTTTCTGATGGTATTATTGTACGGGAAGAATATGATGGTTCGTTGTCGCCTATGTTAAGATTTTGTGAATCCGTGCGGCGGCGCAAATCAAACGCCCCTGCGCGGTGGGCAGAGGCGTTTTGTGTGTTATTTCTGTGTCAGCTGCCGTCCCTCGCTGCCGCCGGACGCCTTCTGCGCGAGCGGAACGGTGAACGCAAATTCCGTCTCGCCGTCCGCCGAGCGCACCGAGATGTCGCCGCCGTGCAGGTTGACGATGGATTTGACGATATACAGGCCGAGCCCCGCGCCGGTGCGGTCGCGGCTGCGGCTGCGATCCACCTTATAGAAGCGGTCGAACACGTGCGGCAGGTCCTCCGCCGGAATGCCCGTGCCCGTGTTGCGGATGGAAAACAGGCTCATCGCGCCCTCCGCCTCCGCGCGGATGGTCAGCGTGCCGCCCACGTCCACGAACTTGACGGCGTTGTCCACGAGGTTGTAGATGACGCGGTAGATGTGGTCGCTGTCGCCGTTGACGATCAGGCTGTCCTGCAAATCCACGTCCATCTCCAGACCCTTGTCGTTGATCTGCTTTTCAAAGCTGATGAGCACGCGCGCCGCCATTTCGGTCAGGTCAAACGGCGCGGGTGTGATGATCAGCTCGCCCGCCTGAATTTTCGCCGCGTCCAGCATGCGGATGACCAGCCGCGACAGGCGGTTGACCTCCTCCGAGATGATGTGCAGGTACTGCGGGTGGCGCTCCTGCGGGATGGTGCCGTCCAGCATGCCGTCGACAAAGCCGCGGATGGACGTCATCGGCGTCTTCAGCTCGTGCGAGACGTTGGCCACAAAGCCGCGGCTCAGCTCCTCCTGCTGCTGCAACGACGTCGCCATGTTGTTGAAGCTGACCGCCAGCTCGTCGATCTCGTCGCAGTTGTTGTTCTCGGACACGCGCACGTCAAATTCGCCGTGGCCGAACTTTTTCGCCGCAGAGACCAGGCTCTTGAGCGGCCGCGTCAGCATATCCGAAACGAACCAGCTGATGATGAGCGTCAGCATCAGCGTGATGGCGACGATGAACAGATAGCTGCGCATGATCGTGTGCATCAGGCCGGTGGTCGAGGCGGACGGCACCGCCGCGATGACAACCGCCACCGTCTGGCCGCTCTCGTCCACGCAGCTCGCGCCCGCGATGAAGTAATTTTCCGAAAACAGGCCGCTGACGTTGCCCAGCCCGAAATAGGTGCCGTTCTCCTGAATGGACTGCACGAGCTTGCCGCTGACCGTGCCCTGAATCTGATCCTGCTCCAGGCCGTCGCCCTGCGGCAGCGAGCTGATGCGCACGTTGCCCTGCGCGTCGGTCAGCAGGATGGCGCAGCCGCTGACGGCGGCCTGCTGGTCGAGGTAGGTCTTGAGGAAGGTGTTGTCCTGCATTTGCAGCAGCACCGTGTTGTCCTCCACGATCGCGTCGACGTAGCCGACGGTCGTCTCCAGCTGCTCCTGCTTCTCCTTGACGGAAT
This sequence comes from Candidatus Butyricicoccus stercorigallinarum, assembly GCA_019112985.1. Lineage (GTDB taxonomy): Bacteria > Bacillota > Clostridia > Oscillospirales > Butyricicoccaceae > Butyricicoccus_A > Butyricicoccus_A stercorigallinarum. The sequence goes on from DXIG01000141.1 coordinate 4,075, forward strand.
AGCGGCTGACCTGCGCCATGAACACGCCGCCCGCGAACGTAAAGCTGACGAGAATCAGCAGCGCGAACGCCACATAATTCTTGACGAACAGATTTCTCATGGTCAATCCCTGGTCTCGAACTTATAGCCGACGCCCCAGACGGTCTTCAGCTCCCATTTGTCGCTGACGCCCTCCAGCTTTTCGCGCAGGCGCTTGACGTGCACGTCCACCGTGCGCGTGTCGCCGAAGTAGTCAAAGCCCCAGACGTCGTCGAGCAGCTGCGCGCGCGTGAACACGCGGTTGGGGCTGGAGGCGAGGAAGTACAGCAGCTCGATCTCCTTCGGCGGCGCGTCCACGCGCTTGCCGTCGATGATCAGGTCATACGCCTGCTTGTCGACCGTCAGCTTGTCAAACGAGATTTTGCCGCTGTCCTCCGGCGCAAAGCGGCGGAACACCGCGCGCACGCGCGCGACCACCTCGCGCATCTCGAGCGGCTTGACGATGTAGTCGTCCGCGCCCATCTCCAGACCGTTGACCTTGTCGAACGTCTCGCCCTTGGCGGTCAGGATAATGATCGGCACCTTGCTCTCGGCGCGGACGATCTTACAGACCTCCCAACCGTCCATGACCGGCATCATGACGTCGAGCAGGATCATATCCGGATTGATCTTGCGCCACTGGGCGACGCCCTCCTCGCCGTTTGCCGCTTCGGTGATCTCATATCCCTCGCGCTCGAGGTACAAACGCAGAAGCTCGCGGATGTTGCCGTCGTCTTCCACGATCAGAATTTTTTTGCTCATGCCCGCTCCTCCTCTTCGCATATGCATGGATTTCCGTTTTCATTATACGGTATTTTTTGCGGCAATTCATCACTTTTTTGTAAACGAAAGGAAATCCGCGCAAAAAATCCGGCCTGCGCGGGCACGCAGCCGGATGTGTGAGCGTTTTTCGCCGTTTGCGCTATTCGTCCAGCCGGTTTTCGGCCAGATCGAGCGCCGCCTCCGCGTCGCCGGCGCCGTCGAGCGCCGCCGCCCCCTCAAACGAGAGCCAGGCGTCGCCGTCCGTCAGAAGCGGGACGAGCGTCCATTCCTCCGCCCGGGCAGCGTCCAGCAGCTCGCGCGCGCTGTCCGCGCCGTCCGCCGGCACAAACAACCGCTCCGCTGCCGCCAGCAGCGCCGCAGTGTCGCCCGCCGGGATGCCGTCCTCCGCGCCGTTGACCGACAGCTCGGTCAGGCCGGACAGCGTGTCCGCCGTCAGGCTGACCGGTACCCCGTCCGCCGCGCGCCGGATCTCCTCCAGCGCGTCGAGCAGCACAGACGCCTGATCGTCCGGATCCCGGTCGAAGTCCGCGCGGTCGAGGTGGCCGCGCGGCGGGAACGTGAAGTCCGCGAGCAGCAGCTCGCCGCAGCCCGCCTCCACCGCACTCGCCGCGATGTCGCACAGATAGTCCACCGCGTCGCCGTTGGTCGGGTCGAGCCAGCGCGTGTTGTCGTAGTCGAACCACGTGCCGCCGCGCTCGAACTGGATGGCCAGATCGCTGTTGCGGCGCGTCGCCTGCGCGTCGTGCAGGCAGTAGATGCGCCCGATGACGTGAATCCCCGCGTCGCGCCAACCGGCGATGGCCGCCGCCAGCGCGTCCGCATCGCCGTCGACCAGCTGTTCGGCATCGTCCAGCTCTCCGGTGTCGACCGCGAGGCGCAGCGCGCCGTCCGCGTCCTTGATGTCGACGATGACGGTGTCGAGCGCGCCGCGCTGCGCGAGCGCCGAAACGCGCTCCGCCTGCTGCGCGGCCTCGTCTGCCGCCAGCACGATCATGCGGCTGTACGCCTCCTCCGGCTCATCCTCCGGTTCGTCTTCCGGCTGCCCGTCCGGCTCGTCCGCCGCCGGCTGCTGCGTGTCCTGCTGGCTCTCCTGCGCCAGCACGCCGTAGCGGTCGATGACGTGCGCGCCGTCCTCGTCGAACGACAGGCACCGGGCGACGAGAAAGACGCCCACGCCAACAACCAGAGCTGCCGCAATCAGGACGGCCGCCACCGTGCGGCGGATGCGCGATTGATTGGGATTGTGATTGCTGTTCATGGGCGTCTCCATTCTCTCGTTGTTTGATCCGGCAGCGCTTACTTGCCCGCTGCCGCGGCCTTTTCCGCAGCGGCCTTCTTCGCCGCCTGCTTGGCCTTGAGCTCCTTCAGCTCTTCAATCTTTTCCGGGGTGTGCCACGGCTCGATGATGTGGCGCGGGCAGGCCTTTGCGCACATCTGACAGCCCTTGCACTTGTCGTAATCGATGACCGGCAGGTTGCCCTCCAGATGGATGGCGTCGAACTTACAGGTCTTCTCGCACAGGCCGCAGCCGATGCAGCCGACCGCGCATGCATCCATGACTTCCTTGCCCTTCGCCTTGGAGGAGCAGTCCACGCGGACGACGTTCTTGGCCGGGACGAGCGAGATGATGTGCTTCGGACAGGCCGCGATGCACTTGGAGCACGCGGTGCACTTGGCCGCATCCACCTTGGCGACGCCGTCGACGACATGGATGGCGCCGAACGGGCAGGCCTTCTCACAGGTGCCCAGGCCGAGGCAGGCGTAGGCGCATTCCTTGTAGCCGTTGGCCACGCGGATGGCGCCCAGGCAGTCCTCGATGCCCTCGTACTTGGCGCGCGTCTTCGCGTTTTCGCAGGTGCCGGAGCAGTGGACGTGCGCGATCATCTTTTCCGTCTCGGTGACTTCGACGCCGAGCACGGCCGCGATCTTCTCCGCAGCCGCCGCGCCGCCGACCGGGCAGCCGTTGACCGGCGCCTTGCCCTCGACGATGGCGGTCGCCAGACCGTTGCAGCCCGCATAGCCGCAGCCGCCGCAGTTGGCGCCCGGCAGGCACTCCTGTACCGCCGGAATGCGCTCGTCGACCTCAACGGCAAAGATTTTGGATGCGAATGCCAGGATCAGGCCGAACAGCAAGCCCATGACGCCCAGAACCAGCACCGCATAAACAATATTCATCATTTGTGATTCAACTCCTATCTCTGACCGCCGGGTTTACCAGATCTTCATGCCGCTGAAGCCCAGGAACGCCATCGCCATCAGAGAAGCGGAAACCAGGGCAATCGGGAAACCATCGAAGCACTTCGGATAGTCCGCCGACGCGGCCAGGCGCTCGCGGATGGAGGCGAACAGCACGATGGACAGCGTGAAGCCGAGACCGCCGGTGATGCCGTAGACGATGGATTCCAGGAAATTATAGCTGTTCTGCACGTTCTGCAGCGCGACGCCCAGAACCGCGCAGTTGGTGGTGATCAGCGGCAGGAAGATGCCCAGCGCCTGATACAGCGCCGGCATGGACTTCATCAGGAACATCTCGACGAACTGAACCAGCGTCGCAATAATCAGAATAAAGGCGACTGTCTGCATATAGCCCAGACCCAGCGGAACCAGAATGAAGGTATTGACCAGCCAGGTGGCGGCAGACGCCAGACCCATGACGAACGTAACCGCCATGCCCATGCCGACCGCCGTGTCGATCTTCTTGGATACGCCGAAGAACGGGCAGCAGCCGAGGAACTGCGACAGGATAAAGTTGTTAATCAGAATCGCGCCGAGAGAAATCGATAAAATGGATGTCATAATGCATTATTCTCCTTTCTTCAGCAGCTTCTGCATGACAGCGATGACAAAGCCGAGCGTCAGAAAGCCGCCTGCCGGCAGGATCATAATGGTGGCCGGCTGGCTGAATACGGTGATCGCACCGCCGCCGATGGTGCCGGCGCCCAGCAGCTCACGGATGACCGACATGATGACGAGCGCGAACGTGAAGCCCAGACCCATGACCAGACCGTCCATCGCGGACGCACCGACCGAGTTCTTGGAAGCGAACGCCTCCGCGCGGCCGAGGATGATGCAGTTTACGACGATCAGCGGGATAAACAGACCGAGCGACGCGGACAGCGACGGGATAAACGCCTGCAGCAGCAGGTCGACCATCGTGACGAAGCCCGCGATGACGGTGATGTACGCTGCGATACGAACCTTGTTCGGGATGATCTTGCGCAGCAGGGAGATAACGATATTGGAACAGATGAGAACCGCAGTGGCGGAGAGACCCATGCCGATGCCGTTGACCACCGAGGTGGAGGTCGCCAGCGTCGGGCACATGCCGATCAGCTGAACCAGTACCGGGTTATTGGTAACCAGACCCTCTTTCAGACTCTTTCCTAAACTCATGACTATGGCCTCCTTAACCCTGCTGTGCGGCGAACTGCACGGCGGCATTGACGCCCTCCGCCACAGCGCGGCTGGTAATGGTGGCGCCGGTGAGCGCGACGATCGAGCCGCCGTCCTTCTCAACGGCAACCGAGCCGTCCGCCGGCTGATCGGCGAACTGATCCATAAACTCCGCCTCGGTGCAGCGCGCGCCCAGACCCGGCGTCTCGGAAGACGCGGAGATGACGGAGATGCCCGTGATCGTGCCGTCGGCGCTGATGCCGACCATGGTGTCTACGCCGCCGCCGAAGCCGGTCGGCGCGACCTCGACGCAGTAGCCCGCGTCCTGGCCGTCCTTGGTCATCTTGTAGGCGGAGACGATCTCGACGGACGTGCCGCTGTCGGTGGTCACCGTCGTGCCCTCCGCGACCTCAATCGGCTCGGAGTCGGCTTCCATGACCTGCGCCAGCGCGTTTTCCGTCTTGATCTGGTTCTGCTGAGCAATCGGCTCTACCGTGATCGCGTTGACGGCGCCGAGGCACAGCGCCACGACCAGCGTGATGGCACAAAGAACGCCGCCGAGCTGTACAAATTCGTTTTTCTGCTTGCCAGCCATCGATTAGCCCTCCTTCTTCTGCTTTGCCGGTGCGCCGAACTTCTTCGGGCGGGTGTACTTGTCGATCAGCCATACCGTGGTGTTCATCAGCAGGATGGAGTAGCAGACGCCCTCCGGATAGCCGCCGAAGTAGCGGATCATCACGGTGAGCAGGCCGCAGCCGATGCCGAAGACCACCTGGCCCTTGCGCGAAACCGGGGAGGTCGAGTAGTCGGTCGCCATGAAGAACGCGCCGAGCATCAGGCCGCCGCCGAACAGGCTGTACAGCATGGAGTCCAGATGGCCCAGGCCGCCCTGCGGGAACAGGAAGGTGAGCACCGCGACCGTCAGGATGTACGCCGCCGGGATGTGGATCGTGATGACCTTGCGCACGAGCAGATAGACGCCGCCGATGATCAGCGCGATGGCGGAGACCTCACCCATGGAGCCGCCGCACATGCCGAGGAACATGTTGGCGATGCTCGGCAGCTCGCCTTCCGCCGTGCCCTTGATGATGGCCAGCGGCGTGGCGGTGGTCATCGCGTCCAGCGCCTCGGTGGAGTTGGAGATCAGGCCGACGTCCGCGCGCGCGCGGACCCAGGTGGTCATGGCGACCGGCCAGGAGGCCAGCATAAAGGCGCGTCCGGCCAGCGCCGGGTTGATGAAGTTTTTGCCAAGGCCGCCGAACAGGCTCTTGGCGATGATGATGGCGACGCCGTCGCCGATGATCAGCATCCAGTACGGAACCGTGACCGGGCAGACAAACGCCAGCAGCACGCCGGTCACCGCGGCGGACAGGTCGCGCACCGTGTTCGCCTTGCCGACAATCTTATCGTAGATCGACTCGAACACCAGGCAGGCCGCGACGGAAATCACCGTCATGAGCAGCGCGCGCAGGCCGAACACATAGGTCGAAACCGCCAGCGACGGGACGAGCGCCAGCAGCACGTCGAGCATGATCGACTGGGTATCCTCTCCGCTCTTGATGTGGGGGGAGGATGTAATTACTACCTTACTGAAATCATACATGTCGTTCCACCCTCCTTACTTCTGCGCGGCAGCCGCGGCGGCCTTGCGCTTTTCCTGTACGCGCATCTTGGCGACGCGGAACTGCTGCACCAGCGGAATGCGCGCCGGACAGACATAGGCGCACGAGCCGCACTCGATGCAGTCGAGCACGTCGTATTCCTCGCAGCCGTCCAGATCGTTTCTGGACGCGAACATATTCATATAGACCGGGGTCAGGTGCATCGGGCAGACGCCGACACAGCGGCCGCAGTGGATGCAGACCGGATCGGCCACGCGCTTGTCCTCGTCCTCACAGAACGCGAGGAAGGCGTTGGTGCCCTTGAGCACCGGCACATCGGTGGTAAACTGCGCCACACCCATCATCGGGCCGCCGGCCAGCAGCTTGTTGGGCGGCTGCTTGAAGCCGCCGCAGGCGTCGATCAGCTCGGTCACGCAGGTGCCCGTGCGCACCTCTAAGTTCTTCGGCTCGTTGACCGCGGAGCCGGAGACCGTGACCACGCGGCGGATGACCGGCATACCCTTGGCAAAGCAGCGGTACACCGCGCCCGCCGTGTCCACATTGAACACCGCGCAGCCCGCGTCCGCCGGCAGCTTGCCGGACGGCACCTCGCGGCCGGTGACCGCGTTGATCAGCTGCTTTTCTGCGCCCTGCGGGTAGCGGCACTCCAGCGGCGCCAGCTTGATGACCGGGTCGCCCGCGAGCAGCTGCTCGATCTTCGCGAACGTGTCCTGCTTGTTCAGCTCGATGCCGATGAACGCCTGCTTGACGCCCATGATCTTGACCAGATAGCGGACGCCCTCGACGATCTCCTCCGGGCGCTCGAGCAGCAGCCGGTGGTCGGACGTGATGTACGGCTCGCACTCCGCGCCGTTGATCAGGATGGTATCGCACTTGCCGATACCCGACTTGATCTTGACGTGCGTCGGGAAGGTCGCGCCGCCGTGGCCGACGATGCCGGCGTCCCAGATGGCCTGGATGCGCTCGTCGTTGGACATGGATTCAAAGTCCTTCGGCTGGACCGATGCGTGCAGCCTGTCCTCGTGGTCGTTCTCGATCACAATAGACAAAACCTTAGCACCGTTCTGATGCAGCATCGGTGTGACGTCGAGGACCTTGCCGGAAACCGACGCGTGCACCGGAGCGCTGACAAAGCCGCCGGCCTCTGCGATCATCTGACCCATGTCGACGATGTCACCCTTCTTCACCAGCGGCTTGGCCGGTGCGCCAATGTGCATCGAAACGGGAAGAACGACCTTATCCGGCGCCTTCAGGACTTCGATCGGCTTTGTGTTTGTTGCGGACTTGAATCCCGGATCGTTTTTGCTGCCGGGATGGATGCCGCCACGAAACGTATACGCCATGATGGATTCACCTCTCTGTTCATTCTGTGCGGCAGCCCCGCCGCACGGCAAACGATATTCTCTTCGGAGCCTCCGCCGCCGGACATCCGGCCGCCTCCGCCCCTGTGCGCTGCTTCCCGCTATATGGATACAGCACTATACCATAGATTATACCGTCACGCACACCAAATGTGCAAGAAATTTTACAAAAAAACAGCATGAATCAACAAATTATTTCGCAGGTTTTTTGTGTACCCTGTCTATTCTGTCAAAAAATCGACACATTTCTTCCATCTGTTTTGTGTTTTCTGATGCGGTTTGGAAAAACACGCACATTTTTCCTGTGCAATCCGGAAATACTGACTTCAGCCCCGTTTTGCGCGCGCAAAAACAGACCTCTCCCGCCGCGGCGGAAGAGGTCTGACCCATGCGTCTGTCACGGCGCGCCGAACGCGTCCGGCTCCAGCACGCCGGACAGCTCGACCTCCACCGCGTCCGACCCGGCGAGGTTGAGCTGATAGCCGCTCACCGTCTCCAGCCCGAGCTCCTGCCGGAGCGGGAGGGTGAGCCGCGCGCGGCAGCCGTCCGCCGCGCCGCGCAGAAACAGCAGCGTGCCGCCGTGCAGCTCGGCGATGCGGCGGGCATAGGGCACGCCCAGCCCCCAGTCGCCGGGCAGCGCGTCCAGCTGCCGCCAGCTGTCGTCCATGCGCGCGAGCGCCCGGTCGCTCAGCCCCGCGCCGTCGTCGTCCACGCCGAACACGACGCTCTCGCCCTGCCGGAGCGCGTACAGGCAGACCCTGGCCTGTTCGCCGCCGTGGCGCAGGCTGTTGGCGACCAGCGTCATCAGCGCGAGCAGGATCTGCTCCGCGTTGACCCACAGCGGGATCTTCCGCGCGGGCAGCTGCACCCGGGCGCGCGTCACGCCGAGGTCGCGCAGCTTGCGCTGCGCGTGCGCGAGCAGCTCGTCCGCCGAGCTCTCCGCGCGCCATTCCGGCACGGCCGCGCCGCACAGCAGCTCCAGCTGGTTCGCGCCGCGCTCCAGGCGCAGCGCCTCGCGGCGCAGGAAAGCCGCGGTCTCGCCGTCCCCGTTGCCCCGCAGCGTCTCCGCGCGCAGCAGCAGGCGCTGGGCGCTCTCGCGCTGCCGCGCCGCCGCCAGCGAAGCGCCCGCCAGCCGCTGTGCGTCGTGCGCGAACACCAGCACCGCCTTGTCGCGCACCGGAAACACGTGCATCCGATAATAGCCGCCGGGCAGGCGCACCAGCTCGCTGCACGCCTCTCCACTCGCCAGACTGCGCTGCACCGCGCCGCACGTCTCCCCGCCGAGCGCCTCGCGCAGCGAATAAAACTGCTGCCCCTTCTCCCCGGGGAACAGCGCGTCGCAGGCGGGCGTCTTGTGCAGCACCATCAAATCCTTCGAGATGACCGCCGCCGGCTGTAAGTTCGCGTCCAGCCCCTGGCAGAGCGCCGCAAGCTGCGGTTTTGTCCATTGCTCAAACAGCTTCATTTCCTCCGGCGCACCCGCGCCGCTCCCTTCCTCTCTCCGTGTCTCTGTGACATGTTCCATAAGAAATCCACCCACCGTTTCTCGGGCCGTTGCATAAAACGACAAGAAATTGCCTATATTATAACAGAAATTCAGTGGCTCTCAACAGGAAATATGAAAATACTTTTGAATTTCTATCGCAATTTATACAAAACAGGCATTGCAGAACCGCTGTTTTCCGTGTATAATAGAAGCGTTCCAGTAAATAGGATAAATATTAAGGAGGATATTACTACAATGGGTATCAAAGTAGGTATCAATGGCTTTGGCCGCATCGGCCGTATGGTTTTCCGCGCCGGTCTTTCCAATCCGAACATCGACTTTGTCGCTGTCAACGATCCGTTCATGACCCCGGACTACATGGCTTACATGCTGCGTTACGACACCATGCATGGCCAGTATCAGGGCACCATCGAGTACACCGACAGCTCCATCATCGTCGACGGCAAGGAAGTCAAGTTCTTCGCCTGCATGAATCCGGCTGAGATTCCGTGGGGCGAGGCTGGCGTAGACTACGTTGTCGAGTCCACCGGCGTTTTCCTGACCAAGGAGAAGGCGCAGGCGCACATCGACGGCGGCGCGAAGAAGGTCATCATGTCCGCTCCGTCCAAGGACGACACCCCGATGTTCGTTATGGGCGTTAACCAGGACACCTATACCAAGGACATGACTTTCGTATCCAACGCTTCCTGCACCACCAACTGCCTGGCTCCGATCGCCAAGGTTCTGGACGAAGCGTTCGGCATCACCGAAGGCCTGATGACCACCGTTCACTCCACCACCGGCACCCAGAAGACGGTTGACGGCCCGTCCAAGAAGGACTGGCGCGGCGGCCGCGCGGCTTCCGGCAACATCATCCCGTCTTCCACTGGCGCTGCCAAGGCAGTAGGCAAGGTTTATCCGAAGCTGAACGGCAAGCTGACCGGTATCTCCATGCGTGTACCGACCCTTGACGTTTCTGTTGTCGACCTGACCTGCAACCTGGCGACTCCGGCTTCCAAGGACGACATTTGCGCAGCGATGAAGAAGGCTTCCGAGACTCCGGTCGAAGAAGGCGGCCTGAAGGGCATCCTGGGCTACACCGAGGACGCAGTTGTTTCTTCTGACTTCCTGGGCGACGCTCGCACTTCTATCTTCGACGCGACCGCAGGCGTTTATCTGACCGACACCTTCGTAAAGGTTGTTTCCTGGTACGATAACGAATGGGGTTACTCCAACAAGCTGCTGATGCTCATCGAGCACATGGCTAAGGTTGACGCTGAGTAATTATCTTCCTTAAAAAATCTGCGATTCAGAAGCGGGCTTTCCCTCCGGGGAAAGCCCGCTTTTCCCATTGCCAGCATGCCCGCCGCGCCCGCCCGCCATACTGCCAAATGTCACCGGCGCGCGCCCGGCCTTGTCCGCCCCCGCCGCGCCGTGGTATACTGTTCTCAAACAGAACGAGACGGGAGGGAACCTCATGAAACACATCATGCGCGCGCTCTGTCTGGCGGCCTGCGCGCTGGCCGCTCTGACGGGCTGCGGCCAGACCGCCGAACGCCCGGCGCAGGAGCAGGCGCAGGCGCTCGTCACCGGGCAGCGCTGCGCCGGTGCGGCCGCCGCCGTCACGCCGGAATACGCCGCGCTGTGCGAGACGGTGACCGCGCCGCTGACCGCGGCGGAGGACGGGAGCGTCAGCAGCTTCCGCGCGCCGGGGCAGCCGGACGGAACGCGCTATCTCGACTGCGTGAGCACGGTGGAAAACACGGGTGACACGGCGCTCGACCTCAAAACCGGCCTGTATTTCTACTGCGAAGACGGCGATACGCGCTATGACGGCTGTCTGGTGCTCACCGAAACGGCGGACGGCGCCCGGCTGGAGGAGGCCGGCAGCCTGCCGCCCGGACAGACCGCGCGCGTGCACTACGCGCTGCCCGTGCCGGCGGACGTCTCCGCGGCGCAGCTCACGGTCTCGCTCGTCCTGCCGGATTCGGGCGCGCGCTATACCGCGCCGCTGACCGGCTGCGCGCCGCCGCTCGCCGGTACGCTTGTCCCCGGCGACAGCCTGACCACGGGCAGCGGCGCGGTGCTCACCGTGCAGTCGTGCAGCGCCGGGACGGAGGCGGCCGCGCGCACCGAAGCGGGCGGCGGCATGTCCCTGCTGCCCGCCACCGACGGAAACCGGCTGCTTGACCTCGTCGTTGCGGTCGAGCCCGACGGCGCGCAGCAGGCCGGCACGCTGTACGGCGGGCTGGTCTGGGCGGACGGCACCGGCACGCGCGGCGTGCTCGCGCTCGAAGCGGACGGCGCGATGCAGTACGGCGGCGCGCTCACCCCCGGCGAAACGGCGACGACGCACCTGCTGTTCGAGCTGGCGGACGGGACAGACGCGGCGGCCTGCCTGTATGTGGACGGCGCCTTTTACGCCGTCGCGGACGAATAACGAAAAAACGCCCCGGAGCGAACAACTCCGGGGCGTTCTGCGCGTCGGGAACCCTCGACACGCTTCAAAATTTTGGGAAGGGCGCTGCCGTCATTCCAGCGTGACGTAGGTCTTGGTTTTTTCCTCCGGGTGCAGGTTGTTGCGCCGCTTGCCGACCATGTCGAGCACCTTCAGCCGGTACACCGCCGTCACCTTCGCCATCTCCTCGTTGAACGCGAAGTCCTCCGCGTGGTAGTGGCGCATGAGAATCCGCAGCGCCGCGAGCTTGTCCTCGTCGGGCACAAATTCCACCGTGCCGTGCCCGATGACGCTGGCGTAGCCCATCGTGCAGCTCATGCGCTCCTGATAGAGGATGATGTTGTGCTCGCAGTCCATCTCGAAGGTCGCCCGGTTGTCCTGCGCGATCAGATCCAGCTTTTTCCCCTGTCCGGCGCTGTGGAAATACAGGTACACCTGCCCGTCCTGCACGTCGACGCCGAAGTTGAGCGGGACGATGTAGGGAAAGTCGCGGTCGAACAGCGCCAGGCGGCACACGTCGCACTTGCTGATGATGCGCATGATCTCGTCAAAGTCCGTGATCTCCCTGTCTTTTCTTCTCATTGTGGTTCCTCCCTGCTTTTTCTGTCGGTTTTTCCCTGAAAAAAGACGAAAACCTCTTTTGCTGACCCGCAAAAGAGGTTTCGTTTCTGGCGGAGAAAGAGGGATTTGAACCCTCGCGACACTTTCGCGCCCTACTCCCTTAGCAGGGGAGCCCCTTCACCACTTGGGTATTTCTCCAAAGGCTGTCGGCTTATGCAAGAGAAATGTGGCGGAGAGGGTGGGATTCGAACCCACGCGCCCTTTCGGACAAACGGTTTTCAAGACCGCCTCGTTATGACCACTTCGATACCTCTCCGGATCGAATCTCTCGTGTTAAGCAAGAAATATTATAGCATACCGCACCCGGTGTGTCAACAACTTTTCTCCCGCTTTCCGCCCGCCGCGCGCTGGAACATACTTTGTGAATAGTTGATTAACTTTTCGGAAAACAGGTGCAATTCCTTGGACAATATGTTATACTTAATCACGTAACAGCGCACATTTTTTGTGCATCTTGTGAAAACAAATCCCGCTGAGGCTTCAGCGGGCATTTCCCGTCAGGAGGTCGTTTTTTATGATCTACACTGTGACATTAAATCCTTGTCTGGACTATCTGGTCGCCGTCCCCGGATTTCAGTCAGGCCGTGTCAACCGCGCCCGGTATGAGCGCATCATCCCCGGCGGAAAAGGAATCAATGTCTCGTATGTTCTGCATATTCTCAAACAGGAAAGCCTTGCGCTCGGTCTGGTCGGCGGATTCACCGGCGCGGAGATTCAGCGCCTGATGGATCGCGACGGCATCCGTCACGATTTCGTCCAGCTGCAGCGCGGCAGCAGCCGCATCGACGTGCAGATGGTGGACGGCATCGAAAGCTCCATCAACGGCGTCGGCCCGGAGATCACGCCGGAGGACATCGTCGCGCTGTGCGGCAAGCTGCAGCGGCTTCAGGATGGCGACACGCTCGTGCTGTCCGGCTCCATCCCGCGCGGCGCGCGCGATACGGTCTACAGCGACATTCTCAGCACCGTCGCGGACAAGGACCTGTACGTGGTGGTGGACGCCAAGGGTCCCCTGCTGCTCAACACGTTCAAATACCGGCCGTTTCTCATCAAGCCCAACCGGCAGGAGCTGATCGACATCTTCTACCGCAATCCGGACAGCATCGACGACATCATCCACTACGCCCGCTCGATGCAGGGCATGGGCGCGCGCAACGTCCTCGTCTCGCTGGACGCGGAGGGCGCGGTGCTCGTCACCGAGAGCGGCGACGTCTACCGCCACAGCGCCATGGAGGGCACCATTCGCAACACGGTCGGCTGCGGCGACTCCATGCTCGCGGGCTTCCTCAGCGGCTATCAGCAGAACCACAACATGGTGGAGGCGTTCCAGCTCTCGCTGGCGGCGGCCTCGGCCAACGCCTTCCACGAGGGGCGCGGCACCTATGAGGACATCATGGAGCTGTACCAGACGCTCCAACACGAAATTGAGGACTGACGCTTCCCAAAACCGCAGGCGTTTTCTTTCCTGCACGACGCATTGCTGTTCGACAGTCTGGCCTCCCGCCGGTTTCCGGCGGGAGGTTTTTTTCTGCCTGTCAGCACTTCTTCTTGCGCCCGGTACAGGTGACATCGAACGACGGATTGTAGGCGTAGTAGTTTTTGGCGTCCAGATTTTCCTGTACATCGCGCAGCACCTCGCCAAAGCGCTGGAAGTGCACGATCTCGCGCTCGCGCAGGAACTTGATCGGGTCGCGCACGTCCGGATCGTCCAGCAGGCGCAGCAGGTTGTCGTAAGTCAGGCGCGCCTTCTGCTCCGCCGCCATGTCCTCGAACAGGTCGGCGAGCGCGTCGCCGGTGGATTGCAGCGTCGCCGCGGAAAACGGCGTACCGCTCGCCGCCTGCGGATAGACGCCCGTCGTGTGATCGACAAAATAGGCGTCAAAGCCGCCGCTGCGGATCTGCTCCGGCATCAGGTTGCGCGTCAGCTGGTGGACGATGGCGCCGATCATCTCGCAGTGCGCCAGCTCCTCCGTACCGATGTCGGTCAGCACCGCCTTGCCCTGCGCATACGGCTGCGCATAGCGCTGGTTCAGATAGCGCATGGCCGCGCCCAGCTCGCCGTCCGGCCCGCCGAGCTGCGTCAGAATCAGCTTCGCCATGGCCGGATCCGGCTTGCAGATGTGCACCGGATAGATGAGCTTCTTGTCATACTCCCACATGCGGTTACACCCCTTCCCACGGCCACGGATCGTCCGCCCAGTCCCAGCGCCCGCCTGCGCCCGCGCCTGACAGGCCGAGCGGCCCGAAATGCTTCTGATACATCTCCTTCGCCTGCTCGTGCTTTTTGTTCATCGCGCGGTAGTATTGCAGCGCGGTTTCATCCTCCGGATGTCCGTCCAGATACATGCCCGCGTCGATCCGCGCGAACGCGCGGCGGCGCAGCTCCTGCATCGCCTGCTGCTGCTCAGTCACAGTGCACCGCCTCCTCTCCGATAAACGGCTTATCCAGATCGGCAAAAATGGTGCCGCGCGCCAGCGCTACATCGTCGTTGTAGATATTCTGCCACAGCTGGTCGGGCACAAAGCCCATTGCCAGCGCGAGCAGGTTGTAGTTCATGACAAAGCCCGGGCCGGATTGCTCGTTCTGCGTCGTGACCGCGCGCCTGGCGTTGGTCTTTTCCTCAGCCATATCGCCTCTTCCTTTCTCCAAAAGTTGAGCCGGCCGGCTCTCCATCCATCCTATGCGCCGCCGCCCGCCCGGGTGCGCGGCCGGGTATTGACAATCTGATATTATTATGATATCATATCAATATCTCAGAGTAGGAGGAATGAATATGAAGGAACTCGTTCTCAACAACCGGAAGCACGGCATGGCGGTGCTGCTGGTGACGCTGGCGCTGTATCTCGCCGCCATCGCCGCCTGCGTGTTCGCCGCGAACAACGATCTGACCCCGCTGCTCGTCGGCAGCATCCTCTGGCTGTGCCTCGGCTGGTTCCCGCTGTGCGGGCTCAAGGTGCTCAAGCCGCAGGAGGCGCTCGTGCTCACGCTGTTCGGCAAGTACATCGGCACGCTGCGCGGCGAAGGCTTTTACTTCGTCAACCCGTTCTGCACCAGCGTGAACCCGGCGGCGAAGACGCGCCTCAACCAGAGCGGCGACGTGGACAGCGGCGCCGGCGCGGCCAAGCGCAGCGGCACGTCGTTCACGCTCAACCTGCAAACCGAGGTGGCGAGCAACAAGCTGTCGCTCAAGGTGATGACGCTCAACAACAGCCGCCAGAAGATCAACGACTGCCTGGGCAACCCGGTGGAAATCGGCATCGCCGTCATGTGGCGCATCACAGACACGGCGAAGGCGGTGTTCAACGTGGACAACTACAAGGAATACCTCTCGCTGCAATGCGACAGCGCGCTGCGCAACATCGTGCGCATCTATCCCTACGACGTCGCGCCGGGCGTGGACACCACGGGCGACGGTCTGGCGGACGAGGGCAGCCTGCGCGGCTCGAGCGAAGTGGTCGCCGCGCGCATCCGCGAAGAGATTCAGCAGCGCGTCGCCGACGCCGGTCTGGAGATTCTCGAGGCGCGCATCACCTACCTGGCGTATGCGCCGGAAATCGCCGCCGTCATGCTCCAGCGCCAGCAGGCGTCCGCCATCGTGGACGCGCGCAAGATGATCGTGGACGGCGCGGTCGGCATGGTGGAAATGGCGCTCGACCGGCTGAACGAAAACCAGGTCGTCGAGCTGGACGAGGAGCGCAAGGCCGCCATGGTCTCCAATCTGCTCGTCGTCCTGTGCGGCAACCGCGACGCGCAGCCGATTGTCAACTCCGGCAGCCTGTACTGACACGGTCCTATGGGCAAGAAAAAGCAGATTCCACTGCGGCTGTCGCAGAGCCTGTACGACGCCATCGCCGCGTGGGCGGAGGACGACTTTCGTTCGGTCAACGGGCAGATCGAATACCTGCTGACCGAATGCGTCCGCCAGCGGAAGAAAAACGGAAAATATGTGCCGGAACAGCTGGAGGAGCACCTCGAGATGGATCTGGAATCCACGCCGGCCGATTGACAAACGCCGCGCGCCATGCTATGCTTTTGCTATCGAAGGACAGCCCATTCCAAAAAACGCAGGCGTTTTTTGGAGAACAGGCAGCCCGCGGCAGCGCACGCGCACAGCGCGCACGTTTGCGGGCTGTGCGGTGTTTTTCCGACGCACCTGTCGCCGGAAAAACGATTTCACCTGCCGCCTGCGGGCGGAAAAATTCTGCCGAGCGCTGTTCACGCACGCAAGAAACTTTCTTGCATGACGCATCGCTTTTTCGACAGTCTGCGCTCTCCTCGCAAGAGGAGAGCGATTTTTCGTTCTGTTTCCGAGGAGGACCCCATCATGCATGACACCATCGCCGAACTGCTGCTGGCGGCCTGCGCCTACAACGGCGCCGACCCCCGGCGCAACCACCACCTGCTCAAGGTGCACAACTACTGCCGCATGATCGCGCAGGGCGAGCAGCTGGACGCGCACACCCGCTTTGTGCTGGAGGCCGCCGCCGTCCTGCACGACATCGGCATCCACGAGGCGGAGCGCGTGCACGGCTCGTCCGCCGGGGCGTATCAGCAGCAGGAGGGGCCGGCGGTCGCGCGGCGGCTGCTCGAGCCGTTCGCCCTGCCGGAGGAGGACGTGGCGCGCATCTGCTGGCTGATCGCGCACCACCACACCTACCGCCCGATCGACGGCGCCGACCATCAGATTCTGTTGGAGGCGGATTTCCTCGTCAATGCGTGGGAGGATGCGTTCGGCGAAGCGCAGATCCGCCATTTTTACACCCACGTCGCCGCGACGGAAACCGGAAAGGCGCTGCTGCGCGCGCACTATCTGCCGGACGCGGATTGAGGCTCCGCCGGGCGGAACACGCACAACCAGATGCACGGCGCGCTGGTGTAGCTGACGCGGTGGCGCAGGTGGGCGGGCAGCCACGCCGTGTCGCCCGCGCGCAGGCGCTGCCGTCTGCCGCCGGCGTATTCCAGCTCGCCCTCCCCCGCGAGGACGCACACCCACTCGTCCTCCGCCTGGTCGTACCAGCCGGACGTCTGCCCGTTGGAGACGATGCGCTCGATGCGCGTCGCCCCGGTCAGCAGCGGCTCGACCAGCTCCTCCGCCGGCAGTTCCGCCGGCAATGCAAAGACATTCATCTGTTTCAGCCTCCCAATTTTTTCGAGAAAGGATTGTTGTTATGTCCGAAACCCGTCAGGATACCTTCACCTGTCCGCAGTGCGGGGAAGACGGCCCGATCGAGCTGTGGACCGGCATCAACGTCGACCACGACCCCGACGCGCGCCGCCGCGTCGAAGACCTGTCGCTCTTTTCGTGGACGTGCCCCAACTGCGGCAAGGACTGCCTGGTGCTGCACCCCTGCCTGTACCACGACATGACCAACGAATTTATGGTCTGGTTCGCGCCCGACGGCGAGGTGCAGGACGGCGCGGAATTTTCCCAGCTTGAGCGCTACACGCTGCGCACGACGCGCACGCCCAACGAGTTCCGCGAGAAGATCAACGTCCTCGAGCGCCATCTGGACGACCGCGCGCTCGAGCTGACCAAGCTGATCCTGATCATGCAGCTCTCGCGTGACAGCGTCGACGTCGTGGACGTCGTGTTCCACAGCATCGACCGCAATGGACAGTTCGTCTTCGTGCTCGTCCACCCGGACGGCGTGGAGCAGTACCTGCGCCTGCCGGCGGCGACCTACCAGAAGCTGGCGCACGACGTGCGCGAATACCTGTTCACGCCGGGCCGCGGCTTCCAGACCATCGACCTGAGCTGGGCGAAGGAAGCGCTGGAGCTGCTGCGCGGCGCGTAAAAACGCCCCCTTACGACAAAAGCCGTCCCGCTCGCGCGGGACGGCTTCGTTTATTGTTCAATCATGGTATGGATTGCTGGAAAATTACTCGGCAACCTTGACCCAGACACCGCCGTTGCGGCAGGACTCGGTTGCTGCGGCAGCCATCAGGACCGGACGCAGGCCGTCATACGCACCGACAACCGTCGGCTTGTCGTTGACGACAGAGTCGATGAAGTACTTGAGCTGCTCGATGAACGCATCGTTGTAGCGCTCGAGGAAGAACCACTTCGGCTTCTCGGAAACCGAGCCGTCGACGGTGGTGATGGTCGCGGTGGAGTTCAGATCGTTCTGATCTGCCGCCATGCCCTTGGAGCCGAAGACCTCAACTCTCTGGTCGTAGCCGTAAACGGCCTGACGGGAGTTGTTGATGGTGGCGATTGCGCCGTTTGCCAGCTTCATGGTGACAACCGCGGTGTCGACATCCGGGATACCGGACTCTTTCTGCAGGTTCGGGTTGACCAGGCAGGAGCCAACGGCGGAAATCTCAACCGCCTCGGAGCCGGACAGATAGCGAACCATGTCGAAGTCATGGATCATCATATCATAGAAGATGCCGCCGGAAACTGCGACGTAGGATGCCGGGGGCGGCTCCGGATCGCGGGAGGAGACGTTGATGTAGTGCGGATCGCCGATCTTGCCGGCCTTGACCGCGTCAGCAACTGCCTTGTGGTTGTGGTCGAAGCGGCGGTTGAAGCCGACCTGGAACTTGACGCCCTTTTCCTCTACCATCGCCAGCAGCGCCTTGATCTTCTCGATATCGTAGTCGATCGGCTTCTCGCAGAATACATGCTTGCCAGCCTTGACCGCTTCCATCGAAACCTCACAATGGGTGTCGGTGGAGGAGCAAACCATGACGACGTCGACATCCGGGTTGTTGATGACGTCCATGTAATCGGTGGATGCGTTGGTGATGCCTCTCTGTGCCAGCCACTCGCGCGCGCCGGACTTGTCGAGCATCGGATCGGCCGCCGCGATAACCTCAGCGCCGTCCAGGTTGTTCAGCAGGTTGTTGATGTGGAGCTTGCCGATACGGCCGCATCCAACAACGCCAAAACGTAAATTTGCCATGACCTTTTCTCTCCTTGTCTATACGAATGCTATACGACGGAAAATGGGATACCCGCGGCAAACGCCGCCGGGTATCCATATTTCTTTCCTTTTTAGGCGAATTTCAGGCGAACTGTCGTCTTACTTTGCCATTTCCGCGGTGATGTACTCGTAAGCCATCTTCGCGTACTTGAACGGGTTGGCCTTTGCCGGGTCCTGCTCGGCCTCGACCATGATCCAGCCTTCGTAGCCGATCTCGTCCAGCTTCTTGAGCACTGCCGGGAAGTCAACGCAGCCTTCCGGATCGCCCGGTACGGTGAACGCGCCGTTGCGGACGGACTTCAGGAAGGACCAGCTCTCCTTGATGGCCTGATCGCGAACCGGCTTGCGCATGTTCTTCAGATGTACGTGGCCGATTCTGTTCGGGAACTTCTCGAGGATCGCCAGCGGGTCAACCTCGGAGAACGTCCAGTGGCCGGTGTCGTAGCACAGCAGCAGGTCGTCGGAGGTATTTTCCAGCATGCGGACGGTCTCCTCCAGCGTCTGCACGCAGGTGCCCATGTGATGGTGGAAGCAGGCGCGGATGCCGTTGCTCTTTGCGTACTCAGCCAGCTTGTTCAGGCCTTCGCACATCTTCATGAACTCGTCGTCGGTGAACGTCGCCTTGTTCTCAAAGATGGACAGATCCTGATTGCCCTGGATGGAGTAGGACTGCTCAGAAATGTTGATTGCCGTCGCGCCGGCGTAGGACAGATACTCGATCTCCTTCTTGAACTCCTCGAAGGTCTCCTCGTACGGCTTGGTGCCGAGGAAGGAAGAGAACCACTTGGAAGCAATCGTCATGCCGCGCAGGTCGAGCGCTTCCTTCAGCTCCTTGACGTCGGACGGATACTTGTGTCCGACCTCGCAGCCGGTGAAGCCGGCCAGGCGCATCTCGGAAATGCACTGCTGGAACGTATTCTCGTCGCCGAGATCCCACATGTCGTCGTTGGTCCAGCCGATCGGACAGATACCAAGCTTGATATCCTTGTTTGTGAACATACTCACAACACCTCCATAATTTTATAATCCTGTCCGCACGTCCAGTGTCCGCGTGAAATCTCTCTAAATTTCCACGCGGCGCGCGGGCAGGTAAATAGGCTTTTCTCCTACATTCTTATGATATAGGATACGGTGGTATTTGTCAAACGTTTTGTGCAATTTGGTTAATTATTTTTTCTTTTCCCCCGCAATCTATCCTGTTTTTACAAATATATTGGCAATGTTGTCCATATGCCCCGCAGATATATCCATTTTTATGGGCACTTTTCCAGTCGCGGATTTCCGGCGGGCGCTGCGCGCCGCACGCGCCGCCGTTTTGCAGCTTCCTGCTGTCCCGGCGCGCGAAAAAGAGCGCCGCTCCCGCGTGGAAGCGGCGCCCTCTGCTGCCGTGGTCAGATACGTTTTTTGTATACCGCCAGTCCGGCCAGCGCGAGCGCGGCGGCGCCCGCCAGGCACCAGAGCGGCCAGGCGGCTTCTTCCGCTGCGGCCGTGCCGTCCGCCGTCCCGCCGTAGTGCCGCTCGATGATGGCGGAGAACTCGCCCATCGGGTAGGCCTCGCCCTGCCCGATGTCCGCGGGGTCGACGCCGGTCGGGCGCGGATCGCCGATCGGGATGGCCTGCAAGCCGTCGTCCGGCGTCTCCAAAATGGCGACGGCCGAGCGCAGCTTGGGCGAGCCGCCGAGAATCAGCGCGCGGCTGATCGTTCCGCTGTACGCCGCTTCGATCTGCTGCTCATACCAGTCGGCGGTGTCCGCCTGCTCCCGGATCTCGGTCGGATACCAGTTGCCCTCGTCCTCTCTCAGCTGCTCAAGCTGCTTCTCCGTCAGTATGGCATACGCCTGATCGTCGCCGGTCTCCGGCACGCCCTGCGCGAGGGTCACGCTGAGCACCGCGTCCTGCGCCCGCACCGGCAGCACCCAGACGGTGTAGTCGGCCGCCTGCGCGATCTGGTCGAACGTCATCTCCTGCTGCAAAAACTGCCCGTAGAGATTCGACTCGTCCACGTACATCTTGTACGCCTGGCTCCAGTCGAGGTCGTCCGCGGTCACGTCGGCGGTGATGCCGCTGTCGTCATATTCCTGTAATTCGTTGATCCAATCCACAATGCGCTCGTCCAGCGCGGTCAGCTCCGCGTAGTCCGGCGTCTCCGGCGTCAGCCGCTCGATCTCGGCGGCGAACGCGCCGGCCGTCAGCGCCGCGCCGCACAGCGCGGTGAGCGCGAGCAAAAACAGCTTTTTCATGTCGCTCCCTCCTCAGTCTTCGACCGGGTATGCGTCTCATCTTTTCTTGTGGTTTTATTCTATTACAGAAAAGAACGAAGCGCAATAGATATGTCAATATTGTAACCAAACTGTTTCTGTATTTTCATAAACATGGCATAAACGGGCAATCGCCTCTCTCCCCCTCCCGCGCGCCGGCGCGCCGCGCGATATCGCTTTTGCGCGCAAAAAAGCGCCGCCCCCCTGCGGGGGCGGCGCGGACAGAATCGGAGCAGTCCAATCTTACTTTCTGGCGATAACCTTCTTGACGTTGGCGACGATCTCCTCTGCGGTCAGCTTGTACGCCTCCTGCAGGAAGTTCTGCGCGCCAACCTGGCCGAACTGGTCGTGTACGCCGACCATCTCAACCGGCGTCGGGCACTGCTCGGACAGCACGCGGGCAACGGCGGAGCCGAGGCCGCAGGTGCAGTTGTGGTTCTCAGCGGTGACGATCGCGCCGGTCTCCTTGGCGGACTTGACGATCAGCTCCTCGTCGATCGGCTTCCAGGTGAACATGTCGATGACACGAACCTTGATGCCCTCGGCCTCCAGCGTCTCGTAAGCCTTCAGCGCCTCGTCGACCATGATGCCGGAAGCGATGACGGTCGCCTGGTCGTCTGCGCTCTCCTTGAGCGTGACGCCCTTGCCGATCTCGAAGTCAGAGCCGTCGGCGTAGATGGTGGTGAAGCCCTTGCGGATCATGCGCATGTAGGACAGACGGCCCTCTACGGCGGTCAGCTTCTTGGTCAGCGCGTAAACCTGCGCGTAGTCGACCGGATCGATGACGATCGCGTCCGGAACGGACATGTACAGCGCGCAGTCCTCAAACGGCATGTGGGTGCCGCCGTTGTAAGCAGCGCATACGCCGGGGTCGGAGCCCAGAACCTTGACGCCCAGCTTCGCATATGCGGCGGACATGAACGCCTGGTCGAACGCACGGCGGGAAGCGAAGCAGCCGAAGGAATGGATCCACGCCTTCTTGCCGGTCGCGGTCAGACCAGCGGCGATGCCCATGGCGTTTGCTTCCGCGATGCCCGCGTTGATGGTGCGGTCCGGATACTTGGCAGCCAGCTTCTTGGTGTTGATGCAGCCCATCAGGTCGCAGTCGACATGAACGACGGACTTGTCCGCCTCCATGAGCTCGAGCATAGCCTGAACGTAGCCGTCACGGCAGCTGCGCTTGTCTTTTTCGTGCTTTCCAATTAAAGTAAAACTCATTTCCTATGCCCTCCTTACTTTGCAGCCTTGACAGCAGCCAGCTCAGCCTCTGCTGCAGCGATTGCTTCTTCCCACTGCTCCGGAGACGGCTGAGAGCTGTGAGCGGCAGACGGCTCTGCGAACGTAGCGCCCTTGCCCTTGGTGGTGTTCAGGACGATGCAGGTCGGAACACCCTTCACGGTCAGCGCCTGCTGAACAGCGTCGTAAACCTGCTCTACGTCGTTGCCGTTGGCAACCTCGATGACGTTCCAGCCGAACGCATCAAACTTCGCGCCGAGGCCCTTGCCGTGGCTCATGACGTCGGCAACCGCGCCGTCGAGCTGATTCTTGTTGTCGTCCACAAAGCAGGTCAGGTTGTCCAGCTTATAGTGCGCGGCAAACTGCGCAGCCTCCCAGACCTGTCCCTCGTCACATTCGCCGTCACCGACAAAGACGTAAACGTGGTTGTCGCGTCCATCGATCTTGTTGCCCAGCGCAGCGCCGGTCGCGGTGGACATGCCCTGGCCGAGAGAACCGGTGGTCAGATCGACGCCCGGGGTCTTGGTGCGGTCGGTATGGGACGGGAAGTTCGTGTTCGGCTTGTTCAGCGTGCGGGTCTCCTCCAGCGGATAGTAGCCCTTGAGCGCGAGGGTCGCGTATGCACACGGACCTGCGTGACCCTTGGACAGGACGCACCAGTCGCGGTCCTCCCAGCGCGGGTTCTTCGGATCAACCTTCATGACGTCGCCGTACAGAACCGCCATTGCCTCGACGATCGACATCGAGCCGCCGACGTGTCCAAAGCCAAGCGAGCCGATGGTCTTCAGGGTCTCAACACGGATTTCTGCTGCGAATTCACGGAGAGCCTGCATCTTTTCTGCTTTCTGCATTGAATACACCTACCTATTCCTAATTCGTAAATTGTAGTGCGGATTTGCGGCGCGGAACCCCGCGCCGGCGCCCCCGCACAGCAGTTTCTTTGATTTTATCATTCCTGCCCACAAATTGCAATGCTCGGCCGCTCTTTTTTATAGATTTTTTCAATATGCCCCGATTTTTTGGAAAAGTTATCGCAACATGTTCCACAACTCTTGCATTGCAATGTTCCATTTCTTCCCCAAAAGTCACAAAATTTTTTCAATTTATGGTTCCATTTTGTTATCATTTCTGGTATACTACCAGTAACACGGGCGCAGGACTGCGTTTTGCGCTCATCTCCCGGGGCTTTTTCCGGCCGGACGTGCAGGGTGTCCGCGCAGCCCCGGCATCGCTGCGGCGCGCCGCCGGGGGGGCGGGTGCGTCCGATTCGTATTTCACCATTCAATAGAAAGCAGGGGTCGAATGAAAATCAGCAGACTCAACTCCATCGAGGAGTACGTCCTTTCGCAGAAGACCGTCTCCATCGACGAGCTGTGTGAGGTCTTCCACGTTTCCAAAAATACCATCCGCCGCGACCTGAATGAGCTGGAAGCGCGCGGACACATCGCCAAGGTCTACGGCGGCGTCACCGCCGTCACGCCGGAGGAGGTCATGCCGCTGCCGGTGCGCTCCGGTCTCAACCCGACCGCCAAGGACTACATCGGCCAGCTCGCCGTGCGCGAGATCAGCGACGGCGACACCGTCTTTATCGACTCCGGCTCCACCGCCGTGTGCGTGCTGCGCCATCTGCCGCCGCGCATCAAGCTGACCATCGTGACGCACTCGCTGCCCGCCATGGTCGAGGCGTCCAAGTTCGACAACGTCAACCTGATCTCGCTCGGCGGCGTGTACAACGCCTCCACCAGCTCGTTTGTCGGCATCACGGCGCAGCAGGCGCTGTCCGACCTGCGCATCTCCAAGGCGTTCCTCAGCGCGACCGGCGTCACCGTCGAGTCGGGCATGAGCAACACGACCTTCTTAGAGGCGGAGATCAAGCGCGGCGTCGTCACGCACGCCGCGCACGTCATCCTCATCGCGGACGGCTCCAAGCTGGGGCACGACGCCACCGTCACCTTCTGCCGCTTGCAGGACATCGCCACCTTTATCACCGACCAGCAGCCCGCGCCCAAGTTCGTCGAGTTCTGCCGCGCGCACAACGTGCGCATTCTCTGGGAGTGAGCGCGCCGCCGGCTAAAATATTCCGCAATTTTTGCAAACATCACACCGTCATACTTTTTTGTTGGCAAACGCAGTTGGGGAGCGGTTGCTGCCTATTTTCTGTTCCCGTTCCGGGCATGCTAACGGCATGACCCATACACGCTTGCATCCAAAAAAGACAGGAGGTATTTGTCATGAAAAAACGGATGACTGCACTGCTCCTTGCCGCCATGCTGGCAACACTTCTGCTGGCGGGCTGCGGCAGCACGGCAGGCCAGACAGACGCGCAGGATTCGTCTTCCGCATCCAATTCCGATGTGGGCGGCGCGGCCGCCGGCAGCGCACAGACGGACGACACGCAGGACGACGCGCAGGATGACGCGGCCGGCAACGGCGCGGCGGCGCAGGATGACACCGCGCCGAGCGGCGGCACGGCGCAGAGCACCGGCGGCCAGGACGAGCTGAGCACGCTGTCGCAGAAGGTCACGGACGCGGTCGCGGCGGCGGACGCGGCGACGCCCTCCGGCTCGCGCGATGCGGACCGCACGCTGTTCATGGAGCACAAGATGGCGCTCGACAGCCTCGACCGCGAGCTGGACGCCTATGAGGACGCGCTGGAGGCGCAGTACCGCAGCGGCCAGCTGAGCTTCGACGCCTTCCGCACCGAGGACATCGAGGTCGAGCGGCTGGAGGACAACCTGGACGACGCGGAGGACCGCCTGGAAGACCGCTTCGGCATGGACGATTAAATCATCACCAGAACAACGAAAGAGGACGCTCCGGCGTCCTCTTTTTCAGATTGCCGAAAAAGCAATTCGTCATCGCTTTCAGCAGCGCGTTGCCGCCCGCAGGCGGCAGTCAAATTCGTTTTTTCCGGCGACAGGCGCGTCGGAAAAAACACCGCTCAGCCCGCAAACGTGCGCGTGCGCTGCCGCGGGCTGTCTGTTCTCAAAAAAACAGGCGTTTTTTGAAGCGTGTCGAAAAAGCCGCCAAAAGGCGGCTTTTTTTCGTCTGCGCGATGTCACTCCGGCGTTTCCTGCTGCGCGCGCACGGCGTCCAGATAGACGCGCCCCCAGGCGCACATCGCGTCTAAAATCGGCAGCACGGTCTGCCCGAACTCGGTCAGCTCATATTCCACGCGCGGCGGCACGACCGGATAGGCGCGGCGCACGATCAGCCCGTCGGTTTCCAGCTCGCGCAGCTGCTGTGTGAGCATCTTGGGCGTGATCTTGGGCATCTTCTTTTGCAGCTCGCCGAAGCGCAGCGCGCCCTCCGTCAGATGGTCGAGAATCAGCGCCTTCCATTTGCCGCCGATCAGCCCCAGCGTCGCCTCGATCGGGCAGTCGTAGGGGATGTTGTTCACGTCACATTTCATCCGGCTCTCTCCTCCTGCGCAGGCACCGGACAGTTCCCATTTCCATAGTCGCTACCCAAAAAGTGCATGCTTGTCTTTCCCATTTTTTCTGATATGATAGTTGATAGAATCAGTATAGCATCCGCCGGCCGGTTTCACAACACGAACCGGCGCATCCGCATGGCAAAAAGCGGCATCCGGCGCGCGTTTTCCCCTGCTCGTCCGATTCGCTCACAACAGCGCCCGCATCGCGGCGCTTTTCCGGCGACCTGCACAAGATTCTCTGCGCATTTTCTTTTCTGTCTTCTTGAAAACGACAACATGTCATGATATAATAACAATAAATTATGCAAACAAGGGTGTGGTACGCTCTTTTTGCAGCATTGTACTTCAAGGTTCTGCCGGTTTCCGGCACAGAGAAAGGTGTGTTTTACAATGTACATGGATAAGGAAGTCAAACGCGGCTACAACGAATACCTGCGTCTTGACGAAGGAGAGGGAAAAGCCGGCATGATGGATGTCGCCCTTCTGGTCATGGAGGCCGGCGATACCTACACCATCGAGGAAGCCGACAAGGAAGTGGCCTGCCTGCTGTTTGACGGCGACGTCAACATGGCGTGGGACGACCAGAGCGTCGATATGGTTCGCCCGAACCCGTTCGACTACAACCCGTGGTGCCTGCTCGTTCACAAGCAGACCAAGATCGTCATCACCGCCAAGGGCCCGTCCAACATCTACGTTCAGAAGACGCTGAACGACAAGACCGAGCCGGAGTTCCCCAACAAGCTGTTCCGTCCGGAAGATACCGACACCTGGGCGCGCAGCGCCAACGGCGAGCTTCAGGGCTGCTGCAAGCGCGACGTGCGCACCTGCTTCGATCTGGACATCGCGCCGTATTCCAACATGGTTCTGGGCGAGGTCGTCAACCTGCCGGGCAAGTGGACCTCCTACCCGCCGCATCATCATCCGCAGCCGGAGGTTTATTTCTACCGCTACGACAAGCCGATGGGCTTCGGCGCAGGCTGGGGCAACGGCGAGCTGTATGAAACCCATCACAACGGCATGGCGCTCATCACCGACAAGATGCATTCGCAGGTCACCGCGCCGGGCTACTCCTGCTGCTATGCGTGGGGCATCCGCCACCTGCCGGGCGATCCGTGGGACAAGACCCGCATCGACGACGAGGAGCACCTGTGGCTGCTGGCCGACGACGCCAACGACCACATCTGGAAGTGCCCGACCGGCTACTAATCCACCCGCTTATTGTAACAATAAGGCATATATCCGAAAACAATGTGAGAATTGTGTAACAACTGCATGAGGAGGAAATTCCAATGAAACACATGGAAACCGTCCGTCTGACGACCAGCCAGGCCTGCATCCGCTTCCTGGAAAATCAGTACGTCAGCTATATTGACATGGACGGCAACGAAGTTGAGCAGAAGTTTATCCGCGGTATCTTCATGATTCCGGGTCACGGCAACTGTGTCGGCTACTGCAACGGCATCGAGCAGGAGATCAAGGACCTGGAAGTTTACCAGGGCAAGAACGAGCAGGGCATGGCTCTGGCCGCTGTTGCATTCTCCCGCCAGCTGCGCCGCAAGCAGGCGTTCGTCTGCACCTCTTCTGTCGGCCCCGGCGCCTGCAACATGATCACCGCAGCCGCGACCGCAACTGCGAACAACATTCCGGTTCTGCTGATGCCGGGCGACGTCTACGCTTCCCGCCAGCCGGACCCGGTTCTGCAGCAGATGGAGCAGCCGCAGAACCTGACCATCTCCGCGCACGACTCCTTCCAGGCCGTCGTCAAGTACTGGGGCCGCGTCAACCGTCCGGAGCAGATCATGACCGACATGATCTCCGCGTTCCGCGTGATGACCGATCCGGGCAACTGCGGCGCCGTTGCGGTTTCCATCCCGCAGGACGTTCAGGGCGAAGCCTACGACTATCCGGTTGACTTCTTCAAGAAGCGCGTCTGGAACATCGAGCGCCGCCCGGCGACCAAGAAGGCTGCCAAGAAGGCTGCGGAAATCATCATGAGCGCGAAGAAGCCGCTCCTGATCTGCGGCGGCGGCGTTCGCTACGCAGAGGCGCACAAGGTCTTCCGCGCATTCGCCGAAAAGTACGGCATCGCGTTCGGCGAGACCCAGGCGGGCAAATCCGCCATCGAGTGGACGCATCCGCTCAGCCTCGGCGGCCTCGGCATCACCGGTACCGAGTGCGCGAACAAGTTTGCGCATGACGCCGACGTTGTCATCGGTGTCGGCACCCGTTACACCGACTTCACCACCGCTTCCAAGTGGCTGTACGACGTCAACGCGAAGTTCGTCAACATCAACCCGTCCGAGTTCCAGTGCCTGAAGATGGACGCGTATCCGGTTGTCGCCGACGCAAACGAGGCGCTGACCGCGATCGAGGCGGAAATCGACGCCATGGGCGGCTACCACACCTGCGAGGCGTATGCGGCCGAGGTCAAGACGCTGCAGGACGCCTGGTGGGCTGACGTGGACCGCATGGATCACACCGAGTACATCGACGCCGAGTCCTACGTTCCGGAAATCCAGGACGCGAACCGCCGCGCGGTCGAGCACTTCATCGAGTCCATCGGCTCCAAGCTGACGCAGACCGCCGCTCTGGGCTACATCAACACCCACATCGCGCCGGATTCCATCTGTGTCGGTGCGGCCGGCTCGCTGCCGGGCGACCTGCAGGCGCTGTGGAGAGCTTCGGTTCCGAACACCTATCACTGTGAGTACGGCTACTCCTGCATGGGCTACGAGGTTGCCGGCGCTTACGGCTGTAAGATCGCCTGCCCGGATCAGGAAGTTTACGCGATGTGCGGCGACGGCTCGTTCGACATGCTGCACTCCGAGCTGATCGCTTCCATCCAGTACGGCTACAAGATCAACGTCTGCCTGTTCGACAACGCCGCTTACGGCTGCATCAACAACCTGCAGGTTGGTCAGGGCAACAAGTCCCGCACGACGGAGAAGAACATGCACATCCCGGGCACGCCGTACGACGGCTGTGATCTCGGCCCGGCCATGAACATCGACTACGCCGGTGTTGCAGAGGCTTACGGCTGCAAGGTTTACCGCGTCAAGACCATCGACGAGCTGGCTGCTGCGCTGGAGGATTCCAAGAAGCAGACCGTTTCCACCCTGATCGACATGAAGGTTCTGCCGAAGTCCATGTCCAAGGAGTGGGAGGCCTGGTGGCGTGTCGGCGTCGCCTCTGTTTCCGAGAAGCCGGAAGTTCAGGAAGCCTACAAGAGACTTCAGGATCATCTGTACGAGGCCCGTCACTATTGATCCGCCGCGTCTCCGACGCATCAACGCAATTCCCGCAGGAGCCTGCCACGCGCAGGCTCCTGTTTTTTTCGCACTTTTTTGCCCGAAATTCTC
>DXIG01000142.1 GCA_019112985.1 Candidatus Butyricicoccus stercorigallinarum
TTTGAAACGGACGTGTATGTCCTTGGAGGGATAGGTCAGACCATTACCTCTCCATTCTACAGCTTAGGCAACGAGATGTCCCCTGCCTATGGCTGGCTGCCATAAATCAAGGGACAAATATATAGTAACAGAGAGGGATGTGTTGCGCAGATGGTGGTTGGACATGACCGTGTAATCACGGGCCTTTTCGATACGGAATACCGCCATGCTGGTTTCCTCCTTCCTTGTGGGATTCATAAAGTGTTGGTTTTCGTGGAAAACGCCTCTCCAGACCGCCCCTTTGCATAGGGGAGGGAAAAGATACCGGCGGCGCTCCAAACGCCGCCCACGGAAGGGAAAACAGGGGATTTCCCACCCTTATCGCTACATTTTTTTCGATGCCTACAGCTCCCGGTCTTTGTGGTCGCAACACAGATGAAAATGAATTGTAAATTTTCGTGCATTGTATTGCTATTTTCGTGCAAATAGAATATAATAAACCTACCAGCAGGAAGGGAGATGATACAATGGCTGGCTCTACCACAAATATCAGCATCCGCATGGACTCTGATCTCAAAGCACAGGCTGACGCGCTGTTCAATGAACTGGGCATGAATATTTCCACCGCTTTTAATATCTTTGTTCGCCAGTCTCTCCGGGAGGGCAGGATCCCCTTTGAGATTTCTCTGAATCAGCCCAACAAGGAGACGATCGCCGCCATGTTGGAGGCAGAAAGGATCGCAAAGGATCCATCCGTGAAAGGGTATACGGACCTGGATGAGTTGTTTGCTGACCTGGAAAAATGAAGGAAACGAAATATACCGTCAAGACTACCACGCAATTCAAAAAGGACTACAAGCTGGCAATCAAGCGTGGTCTGAAAATTGACCTGCTGAAAGCTGTCGTTGCCGCCCTTGCCATGGGCGAGACGCTGCACGAAAAGAACAGAGATCATGCTTTGACCGGGAACTGGGTCGGGCACCGGGAATGTCATATCCTCCCGGACTGGCTGCTGATCTACCGCATCGAAGATGACGTGTTGGTTCTTACATTAGCCAGGACCGGCAGTCACAGTGATCTGTTCGGAAAATAGTCCCGAAACGCAAAGCAGCCGCAGGTATTTTCGCCTGCGGCTGCTCCAAACTTATTCCATTTCTTCTGTCTCTGGCTCTGTTTCTTCCGGTTCTTCCATCTCAAGCCAATCCTCAAAGGACTGCCTGGAAATACGGATCATGTTGCCAATGCGGATGATTTTGAACGCCCCTGATTTTGCCAGCTTATAGGCTGATGAACGTCCGATCCCCAGAATGGCAGCGATATCATCTGTAGGTCCGATTTTGAGGAGCCTTCTTTTCGTTTGATGTACCCATAATGACCTCCAAAGTATACCGTCATTTTTTACAAAATTCAATATGAAGTGCTGATGGTATCAGGCCTCCCGCGCTGGTTCCGTGCTAAGAATTTGCTAATTTGACCCTCCGGACGCCCCATCACAAGGCGGTATTTTGCGGGTTTTTATGCAGTTTGACCAGTCGCCAGGTGAATTTATTTACAACGAGAAATCATTGGAAGTCATCAAAAATACATCGTGCGAAGCCGAACGCCATACTCCTAAGCGGTAGGCTGGGGGTTCAAATTCCTTCTGGGACGCCACACGCTGCAAGCCTCTGTCATCAGGGGCTTGCATTTTTTGCGAAAAAACCGGGATCTCCCCGGATACCAGTTTTGGGTCTCCCCCTCACCCCTCCCCTCCATCTCTCTCAAGCAGCCGGTATGCCCCTTTGCCGCATTTGACGACGCGCCGCTCCGCTTCGTACTGGTTGAGAATGCGCTGTAACTGGCGGGCGCTGCAATGCAGGTGAAAGGCGGCCTGCTTGAGCCCCTTCAGCTCGCCGCCGGCGCATTTGTAGCGCATATACGTCAAAACGCGCTGCTTCAGCGTGGCCGGGGCGGCATCCAGCCGGGTGATCGCCTCCAGCTTGCGCGTCAGCGATTCGCAGATCAGCTGCAAAAACAGGCAGCTGGCCAGCAGACGGTCCCGGTTTTCCGCTATGGAGAGCGCGAGACAGGTCAGCGTGTCGCTCGCCTCCGCGTACACGCTGCCCGACTGGCAGCGGAAAAGCTCCATTTCGCCGAGCAGGTCGTTGGTCTGCTCATGGGCGAGCGAATAGACCGACCCGTCGTCCCGGACATAGTAGATGCGGAGCGAACCCTGCACGATAATCTGAATGTATTGCTCCTTTTTCAGCGGCGAGGTGACAAATTCGCCCTTTTCGTACTGCGTGACAAACAGCTGTTCGCGCAGCTCCCGGAGCTGCGCCGCATAGCCGGTTTGTTGCAGACAGGCCTCCACGGCCTCCCGGTCGTAAATTCTTTTCATATACGCCTCCCAACCGGACATATGTCCGGTTTCTTTGCTTTCGTATAGGATATAATCGGGCGCAGTACAACAGACAGAGAGGTTTTGGTGCATGACAACCGTATTTGAAGAAACAAACATCTCCAGAGCGATTTTCCGGGCGGGTGCGCCCGCCATGTTCGGACAGCTCACGACGCTGATCTACAACATGGCGGACACCTTTTTTGTATCGCTGACCAGAGAGCCCGCGATGATCGCCGCCGTCACGCTGTGTACGCCCATCCTGCTGATAATCATGTCGGTGGCGTCCGTGTTCGGCATGGGCGGCAACAGCCTGATCGCCAGACTGCTGGGCGAAAGCCGGGAGCGGGACGTCAGGCGGACGCTGAATTTCTGCCTGTACGCCATGACGGCTTCCGGCGTTGTGATTCTGCTGGCCGGTATGGCGTTCCTGCGGCCGATTGCGGCGCTGTCCGGCGCGGACGCGGAGAACATGGCGTATACCTGCGATTATCTCCGGTATATCTTCCTCGGCGCGCCGTTCATCATCCTGTCCAACGGCGCGGTGCATCTGTTCCGTTCGCTCGGCCTCATCAGGGAGAGCACCATCGGTCTGGCGCTCGGCAACGCCGTCAACATCGTGTTTGACTTTGTGTTCATTGTGCTGTGGGGCTGGGGCACTGCGGGCGCCGCGCTGGCGACCTCGTTCGGCTTTTTCTGCTCCACGCTGTATTATCTGTTCTGTCTCGTGCGGGCAGAGCGGAGCGGAAACCGGCTGATTGCGCTGTCCGTCCGGCAGTTTGCGCCGGAGAAAAAGATGGTTTTGGATGTGGTGAGCATTGGCATTCCCGGCGCGCTGATCACCGTCCTGCTCAGCGTGTCCAACATCATCCTCAACAACTTCATCGGGATTTACGGTTCCAATGCCGTCGCGGCGTATGGCATCGCCTATAAGATCGACATGGTGCCCATCATGCTGTCGGTCGGCCTGTCGCAGGGCGTCGCGCCGCTCGTGGGCTATCACTTCGGCGCGGGAAACCGGACGCGGATGGCGCAGATCATGCGGATGACCATGCTCTACGGCGTGCTGATGGGCGCGGCATTTTTGGCGGCGTTCTGCCTGCTGGGAACGCAGCTGGCGGGCATCTTCCTGCACGACGCCGCGCTGACCGGGCAGGCGGGCGCGTTCATCGCCATTTTGGGCGTTTCGGCGCCGATGCTCGGCGTCATCAACATGGTGACGAGCTATTTTCAGGCGCTGGGCGCCGCGGTCAAATCGCTGGCGATCACGCTGATGCGCAACGCGGTGCTGTTTGTCCCGGCCGTGATCGTGCTCAACAGCGTTTGGCAGCTGAACGGCGTCATCGCTGCACAGCCGGTCGTAGAGACGGTGCTGGCGCTGGTGTGCCTCGTGATGTACGCAAAGGACCGCGCGGCGGAGCAGGCGTAATCCCCAAAAGAACATGCGAAAACCCCGTTGATTCACGGCGAATCAGCGGGGTTTTTCTGCGCGCAGACGGGAGAGCGGGTCTGCGTCTGCGGCGGTCTGTGCGCATGTCTCAGAAGACCAGCTGCACCAGCAGCATATAGCACACGGTTCCGCCGGCGATGGACAGAAGCATCTGCCGCTTCCAGCAGTGCAGGACAATGACCAGCGCGATGGAGAGCAGCTCCGGCAGGGCGTGGCTGCCCGTCAGGACGCTGACATTGCGCAGGCTGTAGATCACCAGCAGGCCGAACACCGCCGAGGGGAGGACTTTGCCCAGATACCGGATGTAGTTCGGCGTCGGTTTGCCCGCGGGAAACAGCAGGAAGGGCAGAAAGCGGGTGAGCATGGTCGCCAGTACGATCAGGGCGACGGTCACGATCTGTTGTGACAGGGTCATGGCGCGTCCACCCCCTTTTCCAGCGGCGCGCGCAGCAGGGTCAGCACGCCCAAAATAGCCAGCATGGCGGGGGTGATGAAGCGTTCCGCGCCGAAGGCCAGCAGGCACAGCAGGGAAAGCGCGAGCCCCAGCAGGGAACTGGTGTGCCGCTGTTCCTTCAGCCACTGCTCGAGGAAGATGACCACAAACATGGCGGTCACGACAAATTCCAGTCCCTCTGTGTTGAACTGGATGAGCGAGCCGAAGATGCCGCCGAGCGTCGCCCCGGTGAACCAGTACAGGTGGTTGAGCAGCGTGACGAAGAACATGAACCAGCCGCGATCCACATCCGGCGGGATTTCCGCCGTATAGTTGATGGAAAAGCTCTCGTCGCACATGCCGAAGATGAGATAAAACTTCTTCCAGCCCGTGCCGTTGTATCTGTCCAGCATGGAGATGCCGTAAAACAGGTGGCGGGCGTTGATCATTAGCGCCATGACAAAGGCCTGCACGGGGTTAAAGGCGCCCAGCAGCAGGTTGACCGCGACAAATTCCACCGAACCGGCGAAAATGGTCAGGCTCATCAGCATGGGATACCAGAAGGAAAACCCGGCCGTATGCATGTAGATGCCGTAGGTCAGTCCCAGAAACCAGAACCCGGCAAAAATCGGGATGGTTTTGGGAAAGGCGGCGCGAAGCGCGGGGAGGATGGTTTGGGATTTACGCAAGGTCAGTCGGTCTCCTGTTCGTCTTCTTTTTTCTCAAAGGTCTCCGCCACCTGCTTCAGCAGCGAGCGGATGGGCAGGTGTTGGGGGCAGGTCTGTTCGCAGTTGCCGCACTGGACGCAGTCGGAGGCCTTGCCGTTGTCCTGTGTGTGCACCGTGTAGTACCAGCCGCTGTTCCAGTCGTTGTACGCCCGCTTGGCGTTCATCGCGCCGAACAGCTCCGGAATGAGGATGTTTTGCGGACATCCGGCCACGCAGTAGCGGCAGGCGGTGCAGCCGATCAGGTTCAGCGAGCGGAAGACGTCCCGCACCTTGCCGATGGCTTCCATCTCCGCTTCGTTCAGCGGCTGGAAATCGCGCATGAAGCTGAGGTTGTCCGTCAGCTGTTCCATATTGCTCATGCCGGACAGCACCATGCGGATGCCGGGGAAGCTGGCGGCAAAGCGGATGGCGTAGCTGGCCGGGGAGCCGCTGTCCAGCGCGTCCAGAATGGCCTTGCCCTCGGCGGGTAGGTTGGCCAGCACGCCGCCCTTGACCGGCTCCATGACAAAAACCGGCTTGCCGCGGCGGACGCACACCTCGTAGCACTTGCGGCTCTCCACGGCGGCGTCCTCGTAGTCGGCGTAGTTGAACTGAATCTGCACGACCTCGATCTGCGGGTATTCGTTCAGAATCTGTTCCAGCACCTCCGCGCGGTCGTGGAAGGAGATGCCCACATGGCGGATCTTCCCTTCCTCTTTCAAAGCGAAGGCGGTCTCATAGGCGCGGCACGCCTTGAATTCGCGAAAATACTGCGTGTTCTGCGCGTGCATCAGGTAAAAATCGAAGTAGTCCACACCGCAGGCTTCCAGCTGGCTCTCGAAGAGGGGGCGGATGTCCGCCTCGGTCTGGAAAAAGCCGTGGGTCAGCTTGTCGGTGAGGATGTAGCGCTCGCGCGGGTGGCGGCTGGTCAGGCAGGTCTTGAGCGCCGTCTCGCTCTTGCCGTCCAGATAGCTGCGCGCGGTGTCAAAATAGTTGAATCCGGCGTCCAAAAAGGCGTCCACCATGCGGGAAAACGCCGCCGTGTCCACCTCGCCGTCCCGCATGGGCAGGCGCAGACAGCCGAAGCCGAAATTCTTCTTCACATTGTCAAAGCAGGTCAAGGGTTGCTTCTCCTCTCTCGTTTGTGTGTTGTCTTCTCCTGCGGCGCATGCCGCACAGTCCTATTATAATCCGGAGCCGGACGCGCGGACAAGGCTTTGCCGCCGCTTTTTTGCCGCGCGCCTGCCGCCCTGGCGCGCAAAAAAGGCCCGCCGTCCGCATTGCGGACAACGGGCCCATTCGGTGGGGGCGAATGCCGGAAAATCAGAAATCGACGCGGTCGGGGTGCAGGCCGGAGCCGCCGCAATACGGCATGGCGTTGATCGCGTCCATGTCCGCCGCTGTGATCTCGAAATCGAACACCGCGGCGTTTTCCGCGATGCGGGCGGGCGTGACCGACTTGGGCAGCGGCACCACGCCGTTTTGCAGGCACCAGCGGATGCACAGCTGTGCGACCGATTTGCCGTAGCTCCGGGCGATGCGCTGCAGCGTCTCGTTGGACAGCATCCGGCCGGTGCCCAGCGGGCTCCAGGCCTCGACCGCGATGCCGTGCGCCCGGCAGAACTGCACGGTCTCCGCCTGCGTCTGTCCGGGGTGGTATTCGATCTGATTGACCATGGGCGGCACCTCCGTGCCGCACAGCGCCTTCAGGTGGTGCGGCAGGAAGTTGGAGACGCCGATCGCCCGGACCTTTCCGGCGCGGTACAGCGCGGTCATCGCCCGCCAGGTCTCCAGATTGATTGCCTCCCAGTCCGCGAACTGCGAGGCGGACGCCGGCCAGTGGATCAGATACAGGTCGAGATAGTCGAGGCCGAGGTCGGAAAGTGTCCGGTCAAACGCCGCCAGCGTCTTGTCGTAGCCGCGCTCGGTGTTCCATACCTTGCTGGTGACAAAGAGCTCCTCGCGCCGGACGCCTGAGGTGCGGATGCCCTGGCCGACGCCCACCTCGTTTTCATAGCAGGCCGCCGTGTCGATGTGCCGGTAGCCGGTGCGGATCGCCTCGCGCACCGCCGCCGCGGCGGTCTCGCCGTCCGGCGTCTGCCAGGTGCCGTAGCCCACGCAGGGGAGGGCTGCGCCGCTGCGCAGCAGAACGGTGTCGTGTAATGCATGCATAAGGGATAGCCTCCTGTGACTGGGATTGCGGGCGCGGCTCAGCGCGTCCGGGACAGCGTCTTCAGGTGCTTCATGTGGTCGAGATAGGCCAGACAGATCGTCGGATCCTGCTCCTGCAAAAGCCAGGTGTGCAGGTTGGTCATCATCCAGCCGATGGCGCGCTGTTTCATGTTCTGTGTCATGGTATATTCTCCTTCGCTTCGATGGGTTGATTGGTTTGAAAATGGGTTTCGCGGGTGCGGCTCAGTCCTCCGCCGTGTCGTCCGGGATGGCGCGGAGCACCTTTGCCGGGACGCCGCCCACGACGCAGTTGTCCGGCACATCGCGGGTCACCACCGCGCCCGCCGCGACGACCACGTTGTTGCCGATGGTGACGCCCGGCAGGATGGTGCAGCCGCCGCCGATCCACACGTCCCGGCCGATGGTGACCGGCTTGGCCTGCCCGATGTGCTGCCGCCGGCGGCGCGGAGACAGCGGGTGGTTCACCGTCGTAATCAGTGTGTTGGGTCCGATCATCACGTGGTCGCCGATGCGCACCGGCGCGATGTCGAGAATGGTCACGTTGTAGTTGGTGAGGAAATTGTCTCCCACATAGATGTTTCTGCCGTTGTCACAGCAGAAAACCGGCAGCACGGTGGGATTGCGCCCCGCCGCGCCGAACAGCGCCCGGATGGCCGCCTCGCGCGCCGCGCCCTCCGTGACCGGAATGGCGTTCAGCCGCGCGCAGCCCTCGATGGCGTGCAGCTTTCTGGCGTCCACCTCGCTGTCCCAAAAGTCATATTCCAGACCGGCGTCTAATTTTTCCAGCTCTGTCATGTCGCGTACCTCCTGTGTTCGGGAAAAGGGTTGACCGCATCGTTGCTCACGGGGCGCAGCGGGTGCACGTCTGCCCGCCGATCACCTGATGGGTGATGAGCACCGCGTCCTTGACCTTGAGTCCGCAGCGCAGCGCCTGGGGCGGCTGCCCGCGCAGCACGTCGCGGCAGGTCACGCCGCCGTATTCGCGGCGGAACAGCTCGGCGGCCTGCCGCACGCGCCGGTATACCTCCTGCCGGTTGGACTGCGCGCCGGGCTTGCCGTTGCTGGTGCAGTAGCTGATGACGGCGGTCGCCGCGCTCAGCGCGCCGCACACCTCCTGCGCGCCGCCGAACCCGCCGCCGTAGCCCTCCATGAGGCGCAGCGCGTCTTCGCGCGCCACGTGAATCTCGTCGAGAAAGGCGCAGAACACCGCCTGCGCGCACGTGCAGCCGTCCGCATAGCACTGCGCCGCTGTTTTCAGCCGTTCGTCCCGCGTCATATGCCCTCCTGTTCCAGCGTCCAGCCGCAGTCCCCGTGGTAGATCATCTGCCGGGTCATGCCGCCGTCGATGCAGATGTTCTCGCCCGTGATAAATCCGGCCTTGTCCGAGCAGAGGTACAGCACCATGTTGGCGATGTCGAGCGGGTTGCCCACCCGCCCGGCGGGCTGCTGCGCGGCGTCCGCGCCCGCATAGACCCGGTAGGCGGTGTCAATCCAGCCGGGGGAGATGGAGTTGACGCGCACCTTTCCGGCCAGACTGACCGCGAGGGCGTGGGTCAGCGCCGCGATGCCGCCCTTGGCGGCGGTGTAGCTCTCGGTCTGCGGCTGGCTCATCCGGTCGCGCGAGGAGGAGATGTTGACAATCGCCGCGCCCGGCGCGAAATGCGGCAGAAAGAGCTTGGTCAGGTAAAACGGCGCGGTCACGCCGACCTGCAAGGCATAGCAGAAGTCCTCGTAGCTGGCCTCCGCGATGCCCCGGCTGAGCGGCGCGGCGTTGTGGATGAGATAATCGACATGCCCGCAGTCGGCGATCACCTGCGCGGCAAAGCGCTCCAGCGTCGCGCGATCCGCCAGATCGCCCTGAAAATACGGGTTTTCCAGGCGGTCGATGACGCAGACGCGCGCCCCGCCCTGTTCAAACTGCTCGCAGATGCATTTGCCGATGCCGTGCGCGCCGCCGGTGACGACGGCGACTTTCCGGTTCCATTCGCCCATATGTGCAGCCTCCCTGCTTGCGGCGCCCGCGGGGCGGGCGCGGTGGTTTTTTGATCTGACCACAGGATACCAGATTCCCACAGGGGAAACAGCGCTAATTCTTAATGTATACACTGGTATTTTCTCAGATCTGTGGTATACTGGGGCAAAAGGAGGGGGGCGCATGAACGGACAACAGCTGGAGGCCGCCATGGAAAAGCTGCAAAACGAGTTTTCCGGGCTGGATTTTACGTATCACGATTTTCGCGTGGGAACGCAGTGGGAGAAGCTGTACCGCTGGCCCGGCCCGCCGGAGGAGGACATTCTGGTCTGCGTGCACCGGAGCAGCGGGGAGCAGGAACTGTTCCACCGGCACGACTTTTTCTACTTCAACTACACGTATAAGGGGCAGTACGAATCGCTCAGCTACCGGTATGACCAGAAGATCGTCATACGGGAAAACGAGCTGTACGCCGGGCAGCCGTTCGCCGGGCACGCGCTCTGCGTGCACGACAACCAGGAGACCATCATCATCGGCGTGCTCGTCCGGCGGGAGACCTTTTTCCGCTCCTTTTTGCCGCTGCTGTCCACCGGCTCGCGGCTGTTCCGCTTTTTTCTCGACCCCACCACGCGGCACTATTCCGAAGAATTTCTCCACTTCAAGGTGGCGGACACCTGCGGGGTGCGGGCGCTGCTCGAGATGATGGTGACGGAATACGCCTTCAAGCGGCCGGACACGCAGGACATGCTCAAGCCGCTGGCGCTCGCCTTTCTGATGCAGATCACGCGGCAATACGGGAGCGCGCATCCGGCGTCCGCGGAGGAGCCGCTGGCCGAGCAGATTGTCCGCTATATGAACGAGCACATCGGCCACGTCAGCCTGAAGGAGATCGCCGCCCACTTCTCCTATCATCCCAACTATCTGTCCACCCTCCTGCGCCGGGAGCTGGGCAAGACGTTTTCGGCGCTGCTGCTCGAGCAGCGCATGGAGCGGGCGGCCATTCTGCTGCGGGGCAGCACGCTGTCGGTGGAGGAGATCGGCTCCATGCTGGGCTACAGCAACAGCAGCAACTTTTACAAGGCGTTCCGGGACTATTACGCGGCGACGCCGCGCGAATTTCTGCGCGGGCAGGGCGGGCAAATTCGGACATAACAAAACAGCGGCCGCAGGCAAAAAAGCCTGCGGCCGCTTTGCGCTGCCGGCACATCGGACGATGCGCCGGCTTTTTTTCAGTTGCCGCGCGGTTCGGGCGGCAGGGTGCGGTATTCGTCCAGCACCTCCTGCAACAGCTGCTCCATGCGCGCGACGTCCGCGCCGTCCGGCTGGACGAACGGGAAGATGGCGCGCGGGGAGATGTCCAGCCCGCGGCGCACGAGCATCGCCTTGAGCAGGTAGGCGCTGCTGGTATCGGTTTCATATACGTGGATCAGCTTGTGCAGCATCGGGGTCAGCCGCAGCGCGCGCGTATAGTCGTCGCGCCGCACCGCGCGGATCAGGTCGCTCCAGATGTCCGGGATGACGTTGGCCAGTCCGCCGAAGGAGCCGGCGCCGCCGCACGACAGGTTGTAGAGGAACTGGTCGTCGTAGCCGGAATAGACCTGAAAGCCGGTGCCCGCCGTGGCGCGGCACACCTGGCTGGTGTGCGCCGGCTCGGAGACCGTGTCCTTCAGGCCGATGATGTTGGGATTGGCCTGCACGAGCCGCTGCACGGTCTGCGCGGCGACGCTGTAACCGCTGCGCGCGGGGTAGTTGTAGATCATCAGATCGCCCGAAAGGTGCTTGGCCAGCGCGTCGTAGTAGGTGAAAATCTGCTGCTGGCTCATGCCGAAGTAGTACGGCCCGATGACCATCGCCGCGGCGTAGCCGATCTGGCACGCCCGGTTGGACAGCGCCAGCGTGTCCTCATAGCGGTCGCTGCCCGTTCCGGCGTACAGCGCGGTGCGCCCGCCGGCATACGCGGCGTAAAATTCCAGAAAGCGCCGTTTTTCCGCCGGGTCGAGGGCGGTGAATTCTCCGGCGGAGCCGAGGACAAGAATGCCGTCCACGCCGTTTTGCAGCATGAAATCGATTACAGCTTTGTTCGCTTCGTAATCCGGTTTTCCGTCCCGATTGAAGACGGTGATGGCAGGGGCAATGATTTTTGCGTGCATGGTGCACCTCCGTTGCTGTGGGTTTGCGCTGCGGCGCGCGGCGCGCGGATGCGCAGAAATCGAAGGAATGGCGCGCGCCCGCCGCACGGAAGCGGCGGCCGGAACGCGCCGCGGCGCGGCGCAGACCGGAAGAAATAACTGGAATTTCCCCACAGCCGGCGGCGCAAAGGGGGAAAAGCGCGCCATCCGGCGCGCGCCGCCCGGCGCGGCAGCAGGGAAAGCGGATTTCTGTGCGCGCAGACAAGTGACACCATGTTGTGCAAAATAAACAAGGAAAATTGCACAAAATTCGATGCAAATTTTTGTGAGAAAAGACGATGACATGCAAAAGTGCCAGCGATTCCTTGTGGATTATGGACAAAGTGCATTTGACATTCCCGAAATTGCGTGCTATAATCCCAGCGTAATTCTTAAATATGAATTGCGTTCTTATATAAGTACAAATCACCACAAAATAACCAAAATCACATCAAAGGAAACAGGAACGGGGAAATTGTGTACAAATTTGGCTTGTTTTGGTGTAGTTGTGCATAAGAGTGTGGGAGGGTTTGAGCACATTGCGCTCCCAGCCGCCGGGACAGCCAAGCAGGACATACAGAAGGAGGAGTTTATTGTGAAAACCATTACCGATCTGATCAAGGACGTGCCGGTACCCAGAATGGTGAAGATCCGGCAGGTGTTTGACACCGCGCATATTCCTGAGGAGGAGATTGCGAAGACCGTGCAGGCCGAGCTCTCGCGCGAGGCGCTGGGCGGACAGATCAAGCCGGGCATGAAGATCGCGATCACCTGCGGCAGCCGCGGCATCAACCACAACGCCATCATGGCGCGCGCCATTGTGGACTTCGTCAAGGACAGGGGCGCGGAGCCGTACATCGTGGCGGCGATGGGCAGCCACGGCGGCGCGACTGCAGAGGGTCAGCTGCAAATTCTGCACGATTACGGCATCACCGAGGAAAACATGGGCTGCCCGATCAAGAGCTCGATGGAGACGGTGCAGATCGGCCTGTCCGGCGTGCGCCAGCAGCCGGTCTTTATCGACAAATACGCCTCCGAGGCGGACGGCATCATCCTGTACAACCGCGTCAAGCCGCACACCTCGTTCCGCGGGCGATATGAGAGCGGCCTGATGAAGATGATGGCCATCGGCCTGGGCAAGCAGCACGGCGCGGAGAGCATCCACCACCAGTCCCCGGCGATCATGCACGAGCTGGTCGAGGAATACGGCAAGACCATTTTGGAAAACTGCCCGATTCTCGGCGGCATCGCGATCATCGAGAACGCCTACGACGAGACCTGCCTCATCAAGGGCCTCACGCCGCAGGAGATCGTCACGGAGGAGCCCAAGCTGCGCGACCTGTCCTATCAGACCATCGCCCACCTGCTGTTTGACAAGTGCGACGTTCTGGTCGTGGACAAGATCGGCAAAAACATCTCGGGCGACGGCATGGACCCGAACGTATCCGGCCGCTTTGTGCTGCCGGCCTACTGCTCGGGCGGCATTGAGGCGGAGAAGGTGGTCATCCTCGACCTGACCGACGAGACGCATGGCAACGCGCAGGGCATCGGCCTGGCGGAGGTCACGACGCGCCGCCTGTTCGACAAGATGAAGCTGGAGATGACCTATCCGACCGGCGTCACCAACACCTTCCTGCATCTGATGAAAATTCCGATGATTATGGACAACGACCGCGAGGCGATGCAGCTGGCGCTCTGCTGCTGCCCGGAGGCGGAGGATCCGGACAACATGAAGATGATCCGCATCCCGGACACCGCGCACATCGAGTATGTCGAGATCTCGGAGGGTCTGCTGCCGCTGGCGCAGGCCAACCCGCACATCGAAATTCTCTCGGAGCCGTACGAGCTGCCGTTTGACGAGGCGGGCAATCTGTTCTGAAAATTCCCGGCGCCGCCCGAAACTTTGGGCAGGGGAACGGACGGCGCCAGGTAATTTTATACACGTTCCATAAGAAAGAGATTTGGTAAAAAGGAAAGGAGAAAACGATATGGTAAGTCCTGCAATGTTGATTGTATCGCTCGTGATTGCAATCGCCATCATTCTGTTCTGCATTATCGTACTCAAACTCAACGCCGCGATCGGCATGACCATCGCCTGCCTGTTCATGGGCGTGGCCGGCGGTCTCGATCTGTTGACCACCGCGTCGACAATTTCCTCCGGTTTCGGCAACATGATGACCAGCATCGGTCTTCCGGTCGGCTTCGGCACCATCCTCGGTCAGCTGATGAACGACAGCGGCGCCGCTTCGGTCATCGCCGACAAGCTGGTTTCCGTCTTCCCGGAGAAGAAAGCCATCTGGGGTCTGAGCCTCGCGGGCTTCATCCTGTCCATTCCGGTATTCTTTGACGTCACGTTCATCATCCTCATCCCGATCGGCATCACGATTGCCTCCAAGATCAACCTGAAGATGTGCTACGTCACCGGCTGTCTGACCATCGGCGCGACCACGGCTCACTGTGTCGTACCGCCCACGCCCAACCCGCTGGCGGCGGCCGATATCTTCGGCTTCGACCTCGGCATCATGATGATCGTCGGCCTGGTTGTCGGCTTCATCACGGTCATGCTGTCCAACTTTGTGTACATCAAGATCCACGACCGCGGCATCTGGAACGACGCGAAGGACGTCAACCACAGCTCCAATGTCGCACAGGAGCTGGTCGCCGCGCGCAACGCGGAGGATCCCAACAAGCCCAAGCCGGGCATGTTCATGTCCCTGCTGCCCATCATCATCCCGGTTGTCTGCATCCTGTTCGGCACGCTCGGCAGCGCGCTGTTTGAAGAAGCGCCGATCATCTGTGACTTCCTCGGCGACAAGCTGATCGCCATGCTGCTCGGCACGCTGGGCGCATACCTCATCAGCATTCCGTACATCGGCCGCAAGAACTTTGAGGCGTCCGCGGGCGAAGCGCTCAAGAGCGCGGGCGTCGTGCTGCTGATCACCGGCGCAGGCGGCGCGTTCTCCTCCGTCATCACGGCGACCGGCATCGGCGACGCGATCGTCGGCCTGCTGGGCACGGACACCACCTCCATCCTGCCCGCGATGTTCCTCGCGTACTTCATCGGCATGATCTTCCGCGTGGCGCAGGGCTCCGGCACGGTTGCCGGCATGACCTCCATGGGCATCATGGCGACGGTCGCACCGGCCATCGGCTGCCATCCGGTCTGGATTGCGCTGGCCTGCCTGTCCGGCGGCAACTCCATCGGCCACGTCAACGACTCCGGCTACTGGGTTGCGACCAACATGTCCGGCCTGACGGTCACCGGCGGTCTGAAGACCTACACGCTGGGTTCGTTCATTTCCTCCGTCTTCATCTTTATCCTCGCGATCATCGGCGCGCTGATCATCCCGCTTTGATTTTGCCGCTCCCGATCGAGGGAAAGGAGTAACAAACTATGCGAAACGCTATCATCATCGACAGCAAAGACAACGTGATCGTCGCGATTGAGCCGATCGCCAAGGGCGAGACGGTGACCTATCTGTGCGGCGACCAGGAAAAGACGCTGACCGCGCGCCAGGACATCATCATTTACCACAAGCTGGCCGCCCGCGACATTGCGGCGGGCGAGCCGGTGGTGAAGTACGGCGAGCACATCGGCGTGGCGACCGCTGACATTCAGGCCGGCGAACACGTCCACGAGCACAACGTGG
Source organism: Candidatus Butyricicoccus stercorigallinarum (assembly GCA_019112985.1). Classification (GTDB taxonomy): domain Bacteria; phylum Bacillota; class Clostridia; order Oscillospirales; family Butyricicoccaceae; genus Butyricicoccus_A; species Butyricicoccus_A stercorigallinarum. Next base: position 14,933 of record DXIG01000142.1, read on the forward strand.
AGGGCCGCCGGGAAAATCTGGACGAAAAGGTGTAAGGAGGAGCAGCGATGACTTTTTATGGATATAGGCGGCCGGACGGCCGCGTCGGCGTCCGCAACAAGGTGCTCATCCTGCCCGCCAGCGTGTGCGCGTCCGATACCACCCGCATCATCTCGCAGCAGGTGGTGGGTTCCGTCACCTTCAACAACCAGCTGGGCTGCTCGCAGGTCGCGTCCGACCAGCAGTTCACCATGGACGTCATGGCGGGCTACGCCGCCAACCCCAATATTTACGGCACGGTTGTCGTCTCGCTCGGCTGTGAGAACTGCCAGATGGATCTGGTCGTGAAGGCCATTCGCGAGCGCACCAACAAGCCGATCAAGCAGGTCATCATCCAGGAGGCCGGCGGCACGCTCAAGGCGGTGGACATCGCCGTGCGCTACGCCAAGGAGATGGTGGAGCAGGCGTCCCTGCTGCAAAAGGAGGAGTTCCCGATCTCCGAGCTGATTATCGGCACGGAGTGCGGCGGCTCCGACCCGACGAGCGGTCTGGCGGCCAACGTGCTGATCGGCCAGCTGAGTGACCTGATCGTCGAGGCGGGCGGCACCTCGATTCTGTCCGAGACGACCGAGTTCATCGGAGCCGAGCACATCCTGGCGCGCCGCGCGGCGACGCCGGAGGTGCGCGAGCGCATCTTTGACATCGTGCACCGCTACGAAAAGGCGTTGCAGCTGGTCGGCGAAGAGGTGCGCGAGGGCAACCCCGCGCCGGGCAACAAGGCCGGCGGCATCACGACGCTGGAGGAGAAGTCGCTCGGCTGCATCCACAAGGGCGGCCATACGCCGGTCATGGAGGTCTACGACTACGCCAAGCAGGTAGAAGCCAAGAAGGGTCTGGTCATCATGGACACGCCGGGCAACGATCCCTCGTCTGTGGCGGCCATGGTCGCCGGCGGCGCACAGGTGGTCGTCTTCTCCACCGGCCGCGGTTCCCCGACGGGCAACCCGATCGCACCGGTCATCAAGATCACCGGCAACCGCATCACCTTCGCCAACATGGAGGACAACATCGACGTGGATGCGTCCCCGCTGATTTACGGCGGCGACCTGAAGCAGATGGGCGATGCGCTCCTTCAGCTGGTACAGGAGGTCGCGAGCGGAAGACAGACCAAGGCGGAGTCTCTGGGCTACACCGAAATGGCGATTGCCCGCGTATGTAACTTCGTTTAACCGCCGCTTCTGCGCAGAAACGGCAGGCTGGCCGGCGGTGGCGGCGCGGTGCGTGCGGCATCGCGCTGCCGCTGCCGGTTGACCGGTTTGCGCAGCAATCGTACAGGAGAGGAACGATTCTATGAAAAAACAATATGTAGTGATGGACGGCAACACCGCCGCGGCGCACGTGGCGTATGCCTTTACCGAGGTTGCCGCCATCTACCCGATCACGCCGTCCTCCCCGATGGCGGAGAAGGTGGACGAATGGTCCGCCAAGGGGCGCAAAAATCTGTTCGGCTCCACCGTGGACGTCATTCAGATGCAGTCGGAAGCGGGCGCCGCAGGCACCTGCCACGGCTCGCTGCAGGCGGGCGCGCTGACGACGACGTTTACCTCGTCGCAGGGCCTGATGCTGATGATCCCGGCGATGTACGCGATGGGCGGCCAGTTTCTGCCCAACGTCATGCACATCGCCTCGCGCGTGGTGACGAGCAACCACCACTCGATCTTCGGCGACCACACGGACTTCATGACCTGCCGCACCACGGGCTACGCCATGCTGATGTCCTCCTCCCCGCAGGAGGCGATGGATCTGGGCGCGGTGGCGCATCTGTCCGCCATCCATGCGAAATACGCCTTCATGCACTGCTTTGACGGTTTCCGCACCTCGCACGAGATGCAGCGCATCGAAGCGCTCGACTACGAGGAGCTGCGCGGGCTGGTGGATTATGACGCGCTCAAGGCGTTCCGCCGCCAGTCGCTCAACCCGGAGCACCCGGTCAACCGCGGCAACAACGTCAACCCGGACATCTACTTCCAGTGCAAGGAAGGCGCGAACGTCATGAGCGCCGGCGTGCCCGACACGGTACAGCACTATATGGACAAGATCAACGCGATCACCGGCCGCGACTACAAGCTGTTCAACTACTACGGCGCGCCGGACGCGGAAGAAGTGATCGTCGTGATGTGCTCGGCGTCGGAGGCGGTCAAGGAGACCGTCGACTTCCTCAACGCGGCGGGACGCAAGGTCGGCATGGTGCAGATCCATCTGTACCGCCCGTTCTCCGTCCGCCACTTTGTCGAGGCGATTCCGGCGACCTGCAAAAAGATCGCCGTGCTCGACCGCTCCAAGGAGACCGGCTCGGTCGGCGAGCCGGTGTATCTCGACGTGTGCGCGGCGCTCAGCCAGATGGGTCGCACGGACATTCAGGTGGTCGGCGGCCGCTACGGCCTGTCCTCCAAGGACGCGACGCCCGGCATGTTCGCCGCTGTATACGACAATCTGCGCTGTGACACGCCGAAAAACAGCTTCACCATCGGCATCAACGACGACGTCACCCACACCTCGCTCGACTATACGGAGCTTGAGCTGGCGCATCCCGGCGAGGTCTCCTGCAAAATCTGGGGTCTGGGCGGCGACGGCACGGTGGGCGCGAACAAAAACGCGATCACCACGATCGGCCTGACCGCGGACAAATACGCGCAGGCGTATTTCTCCTACGACTCGATGAAGTCGGGCGGTCTGACGCAGTCGCACCTGCGCTTCGGCGACGAGCCGATCCGCTCGACCTATCTGGTCTCCATGGCGGACTTTGTGGCGGTGCACGAGCCGACGTACGTCAAGAAATACGACACGACCGCAGATCTCAAGGACGGCGGCATCTATCTGCTCAACTGCCCGTGGAGCGCGGAGGAGCTGGAGACCCGCCTGCCCGCGAAGATGAAGCGCGACCTGCACAGCAAGCACGCGCGGCTGTACCTCATCGACGCGGCGCGCATCGCGCGCGAGATCGGCCTCGGCAAGCGCACGAACAACATCCTTCAGGCGGCCTTTTTCGCCCTGACGCAGGTCATCCCGCTCGACATCGCCGTCGAGGACATGAAGAAGAACAACTACAATTCGTACTTCAAAAAGGCGGGACAGAAGATCGTCGACATGAACAACGAGGCGGTCGAGCGCGGCATCCACGCCGCCGTCCGCGTCGAGATCCCGGACAGCTGGGCGTCCGCGTCGGACGAGCCGGCGCCGGCGCGCGAGACGACGCCGTTTGTGCGCGACATCGTGCTGCCCATGGACCGCCAGCAGGGCGACAAGCTGCCGGTCTCCGTGTTCCAGAAATACGGCGTGCTGGACGGCACGTGGGAAAACGGCACCTCGGCCTACGCCAAGCGCGGCGTGGCGGTCAGCGTGCCGCAGTGGGACGGCGCGGTGTGCGCGCAGTGCAACCGCTGCGTGGCGGCGTGTCCGCATGCGGCCATCCGCCCGGTGCTGCTGACCGGGGAGGAGAAGGCGCAGGTTCCGGCTTCGTTCGAGACCGTTCCCGCCAGGGGACTGGGCAAGGATGCGCCCGCGTATTCCTTCCGTATGCAGGTCTCGCCGTATGACTGCCTGGGCTGCGGCGTCTGTCTGACCGTCTGCCCGGTCGAGGGCGCGCTCAAGATGCTCCCGTTCGATCAGATGAAGGACGAGCAGCGCAACTTCGACGAAGTCGCGATGAACGAGCGCTACCTCAAGAAGGACATCATCAGCGACAAGAACATCAAGTCGCTGCAATTTGCCAAGCCGTACTTCCAGTTCTCCGCCGCCTGCGCGGGCTGCGCGGAGACCACCTACCTCAAGATGGTCAGCCAGCTGGTGGGCGACCGCATGTACGCCGGCAACGCGGCCGGCTGCTCGTCCGCCTACAGCGGCGGCGCGCCCATCCTGCCGTACTGCCGCGATGCGCGCGGCTTCGGCCCGGCGTGGGAGCACTCGCTGTTTGAGGACAACGCCGAGTTTGCCTACGGCTTCCTGCACGCGCAGGAGGCGATCCGCGGCGAGCTGCTGCTCCGCCTGCGCGAGATGCGGGAGGCCGGCGTGGCGCCGGAGGCCATCGACCGCTACCTGGAAAGCTGGGACGACAAGAAGCAGTCGCGCGCGGTGACGGATGCGCTGCTCGCGGCGCTGGAGCAGTGTGAGAAGACGGATGATGTGCAGTATGTCCTGGAGAACCGGGAATATCTGGCCAAGAAGTCGGTCTGGGCGATCGGCGGCGACGGCTGGGCGTACGACATCGGCTTCGGCGGCATCGACCATGTACTGGCGCAGAACCGCGACATCAACCTGCTGGTGCTCGACACCGAGGTGTACTCCAACACGGGCGGCCAGTCGTCCAAGGCGACGCCGACCGGCGCGGTGGCCAAATTCGCCGCCGGCGGCAAGCAGATCGCCAAGAAGGACCTCGGCGCGATTTTTATGAACTACGGCTATGTCTATGTCGCGCAGGTGGCCATCGGCTACGACCAGGCGCAGACGCTCAAGGCGCTGCGCGAGGCGGAGGAATACCCCGGACCGTCCCTCATCATCGCCTACTGCCCGTGCCTGGAGCAGCACATCAAGGCGGGCATGAGCTGCACGCAGACCGAGATGAAGAAGGCGGTCGAATGCGGCTACTGGCAGCTGTACCGCTACGATCCGCGCCGCACAGCGGAGGGCAAGAACCCGTTCCAGCTGGATTCGCCGGAGCCGGATACCGATAAAATGATGGACTTCCTTCTGGGAGAAAACCGCTATGCGTCGCTCCGGAACAACTTCCCGGACCGCGCGGATGCGCTCTATCAGAAGGCGGTCGCGGACGCCAGAGCGCGTTACGCCAAGTACCGCAAGCTGGCGGACGAAACCTGACAGGAAAAAACCCTGACAAAAAACCAAAATTGTTTGCGATTGCCATCCTCTTCACGCGGATGTCAAGATACCCTATCCCCTTCCTATTGAAAAACGAGCCGGATGCCCGCTTGCGGGCGATCCGGCTCGTCTTTTTTTGCGCGCCTGCGGCGCTCAAAACTTAAAGTTCCAAATTTTCAACAGATCCTCGATTTCCGTCTGCGCGCGGCGCAGACACTGGCAGACCCGCGCGATGCGCTCCTCCTGACAGCGGAACAGGGGGACGGCGATGCTGAGTGCGGCGACCACCTTGCCCTGCTCGTGCAGCGGCAGCGCCCAGCAGGCCAGCTGGGGGGTGGACTCTTCGTGCTCGGTGGCGATTCCACCGGCGCGCACCTCGGCGAGCTGGGCGAGCAGCGCGTTCGGGTTGGCGATGGTGTGCTCGGTCAGCCGGGGCAGCCCGTCGGCATACAGCGCGCGAATCTGCGCGTCGGTCAGGCCGCTGAGCAGCGCCTTGCCGATCGCCGTGGCGTTGGCGGGCAGGCGGTTGCCCACCCAGGAGATCATGCGGATGGCCTGCGGCGAATCCTCTTTTTCGATGTAGAGCACGTTCCCGCCGTCTAAAATGCCGAGCTGGCAGGTCTCCTCGCATTCGTCGACCACCCGCTTCATCACCTCGACGATCGGCTCCAGCCCGCCGTCGGTGGCGAACGCGGCGCCCAGCATCCAGATGCTCGGGCCGATGGTATACCGCCCGGTGCCGCGGGTCTGATGGAGATAGCGCCGCTCCTCCAGCGTGTGCACGATGGGGAACAGACTGCTCTTGGGCGCGTCCAGCTCCTGCGCAAGTTCGGTCAGCGTCTGACCGTCCTTTTTGACGGCGAGATGTTCTAAAATATCCAGAACCCGTGCGGTGGCGCGGTGCTGTGATTGTGGCATGGAATATGCCGCCCCCTTTCCCGACAGACAGTCCTGTATGCAAACAGGAGAATGAAATGATTATACTAAATTTTCCGCCGTTTCGCAAGCGGCCTGCGCGCATCTTCCCACAATATCTTGTGGGAGCGCGCACGCGGCGGCGGGCAGACCGTATGGCAGGATGACACATCGAGGGGGATTTGCGCGCGGCGCGGCGGGCTGCGCTGCGCGGCCGAAAAATGACAAAAACCGCCCTCCGGCGCTGCCGGAAGGGCGGAACAGGCGGGAGATGGCGGCAATTACAGCATCTCAAGGAAGGCCGCCATGCGGGTGTTCAGCTGCTCGATATCCGCCTGGGAATAGTCGGTTTCGACGGCGGTGTACGGGATGTGCTTCTTCTCCCGAACCAGACGGCGCACCATGCCGGTCTCCACGTTGTAGGTGTGGCACGCCTGCAAAACGAGGTCGACCACGCCGTCCACCTGGAAGTCGTCGATCAGGCGCTCGAGCAGCGCCATGCGGCTGGGGTTGGGCGACATGCAGGAACAGCCGATGTGCAGATATTTTTCCGCCAGCGCGCCGTAGACATCCGGGTTGCTCTCGTCGACCGGGTCGAGCGGCTTCATGCCGGTGCAGTTCTCGAAGCAGACGACCACGCCGCCGTTTTCCTCGATCGCGCGGGCGACCTTGAGCGCCGCGCCGCCGGACGGCGAGCCGGTGAGCAGGATGCGCTTTTTGTCGCCGGTGTTGTGACCCGCCGCGTATTCCTGCTCGATCTTCGCCGTGATGCCGTCGATCTCCTGCGCCAGGCCGTCCGTGCTGACGCGGAAGCCGATGTTGTACACCGTGTTGATGATATCCAGACCGCTGACCGGCGCGGGGTTGTGCGCCATCGTGTATTGCAGGCGGACGAGCGCCGCGTTGATCTCGTTGCGGATGCGGATCTGCGCGCGCACCGCCTCGTCCGGGATGGTGGTTTCAAACCGCTCCTCCAGCAGGTTTTTGAAATCGATCAGCTCCTGGCGGTACATCCGCAGCCCCGCCTCGGTCTGGCTGTTGGGCAGCTGGACGACGTGCACCGGCTTGTATTCTGCCATCATCTCGTACATCTTCTTTTTGCCGTCGCAGGTGGTCTCGCCGACCACCAGATCGGAAAAATAGAAAAACGGGCACTTGTCCGTGCGGGCAAAGCCGTAGCTCGACTTGATGAGCGGGCACAGGTTGCGCGGCAGCTCCTTTTCCGCGTCCGGGATGGTCTCGTCGGACACCGAGCACAGGCCGACGACCGCCGCGCCCATCGCGTTGGGGATTTCGCGCGGCAGATAGGTGCAGTAGATGCCGACGACGGGCACGCCTGCCTCCTTCAGCTTCTTGATGGCCAAAAAGGAATTTTTGCGCGTCTCCGCAAACTCCTCAAAGATTTCGGGCAGGTCTTTTCTCAGTTCCATTTGTGTCTCTCCTTCTCTGGTATTTTTGCCAGCCCAGCACGGCGGCGCCGACTGCACCGGCGAACGGGGCGAGCGGGTGGGTGATCAGTGCCGCGGGCGACAGATATTCGCCGAGCACGGCGCGCATGACGTCCGACTGCGCCAGCCCGCCGGAAAAAAAGATCGTGCGTCCGGCGGAGATGCGCTGCGCGAACACCGCCGTGCGGCGGCAGATGGAATGGACGCAGCCGAGGACAATGTCGCCCGGCGCGGTCTGCCGCGCCAGCAGGCCGACGATCTCGCTCTCCGCGAACACGGTGCACATGCTGTTGATCGCCACGGGGGTGCAGCCGTCCACGAAGGCGTCCAGCTGGCTGATGTCGCTGCCGACGCGCCCCATCGTCATCTGCATGAACCGCCCGGTTCCGGCGGCGCATTTGTCGTTCATCAGAAAATCGGTCACGCAGCCGTCGCGGTCGAGCGCGATGACCTTGCAGTCCTGCCCGCCGATGTCGATGACGGTGTCGCAGCCGGGGGCGAGAAAGGCCGCGCCCGCGCCGTGACAGGTGATCTCAGTGATTTTGTAGCGCGCTTCGGGCAGCAGGTGTCTGCCGTAGCCCGTCGTGGTGATGACGTCCGCCTCGCCGCCGTGTAGCTCGGCGCACAGCGCGCGCAGCGCGGCGTCCGGGTGCAGGGACGTCGGGCGCGCGGCGCAGGCGATTACCTGCGCGCCGTCAAACAGGACGCCCTTCGTCGCGGTTGAACCGGAATCAATTCCCAGGCTGAGCATAGAATCCTCCACTCTCGTTGTATTTTTGAAAGAATAACGACAATTCAAAAAATAGCGCAAATTTGCGCGTTTGTCCGACATAAATAAGAAATATATTCGGATAGGGAATAAAACCGTGCGAAATTCTCACAAATTTTTTTTATTATAGCATAGATTGCGGCGCCTGAACAGACGAAACGCGCAAAAAAAGCGCTCTCGGCCGCCTTTGGCCGGGAGCGCCTGCTGTCGCTGTGGGGGATGGGCTCAGCCCTCGTACTCGTCTTCGTTTTCCCAGTTGTGCCAGACGTGCTGCACGTCGTCGTTGTCCTCCAGCGCGTCGAGCAGCTTGCGCATGCTCGCCATGTCGTCCGGGTTTTCCAGCGTGATGCTGTTGGACGGCACCATCTGCACCTCCGCCTGGGCAAATTCCAGACCGGCGGCCTCCAGCGCCTCGCGCACGGCGGAGAAGTCCTCCGGGGAGGTGTAGATCTGGAAGCAGTCCTCGTCCGCCTGGAAGTCGTCCGCGCCCGCGTCCAGCGCGGTCATCATGGTCTCGTCCTCGTCCAGCTCGCCGCGCTCGATGACGAGCACGCCCTTCTGTTCGAACTGCCAGGAGACGCAGCCGGCGTTGCCCAGACCTGCGCCGTATTTGTCAAAATAGTGGCGGACGTCCGCGACGGTGCGGTTGCGGTTGTCGGTCAGCGTCTCGCAGATGACGGCGATGCCGCCGACGCCGTAGCCCTCATAGGTGTTGGCCTCGTAGTTGACGTTGCTGGTGTTGCCGCGGTCGAGCATGCGCTTGATGTTGTCGTTCGGCACGTTGTTGGCCTTGGCCTCCGCGATGCAGTCGCGCAGCTTGGCGTTGTTATCCGGGTTGGCGGAGCCGCCTTCCTTGATGGCGACCGCCATCTTACGGCCGATCTTGGTGAAAATCGCGGCCTTCTTGGCGTCGTTTGCGCCCTTTCTCTTGGCGATATTGTTCCATTTCGAATGTCCAGACATTGGGTCGTACCTCCGTATGCGATCTATCGTTTCAAAAATTCGTTTCGTTCAGGCGCAATCGGAAAACAGGGGGACCGGACAAAATCGGCATCCGCAGGCAGGCAAGTTTCAGATACGCCTTGGTCATTCCAAATTATTATTATATCAAACAGCCGGGCGGTTTGCAACTGCTGTTTTCGCCCGGCGCGCGGGCGCATTGTAGGTTAGTCAATGATGAGTTACACATCAGGAAAAGAAGAAAGAACATCTTTGGGAGACATCCAGTTGAGAGGTCTCATGGGGAAAGCGTTATAGCGTCTCTGCCTGACAGCAAGCTGTTTGGCAAAGTCATCGAATGAATAGAAGGTATGGCAAGCATAGAATTCCTCG
>DXIG01000143.1 GCA_019112985.1 Candidatus Butyricicoccus stercorigallinarum
CGTCCGGCGCGCGACCCGGTTTTTCTGCCGCAGGGGACAAGCTGTATGCGCCCCATGCCGAGGGCAGTCCGCGCGCCGACGCCGGTGTACTGCGCTGCGTACAGCAGCATATAAAGCAGCCGGTTGACGGCGTCCGCGCCGCGCAGTTGGATGCGCATTCTGCCCGTGAAGCCGCAGCAGCTCAGGTCCGGCTTGAACGGAAACGGGCGGGTGCGGATGTCGCAGCTGTGCACGACAATCGCCTGCTCCATCTTTTGCAGCAGATACAGCTCCTCTACCGCGCTGGACAGGTCGAGCAGATTGAACTGACTCGCCGCCGCGCGCAGCAGCGCGTGTATCTCCGGCACCGGCAGCAGGCGCCGGTGCTTGTGAAAAGCCGTCGGCGTCAGAAAGCAGAGATCGATATACACCGGGATTCTGGTCTCCGGCAAAAACCACTGGGTCAACAGCTCTTCCTCCCCCAGCGTCCGCTCCTGCCGCTGCAAAACCGTGAGCGTGCAGCGCGTCCGCCGGAGACGATAGCAGTCGTCGGGAATCACCGGGTAAAAATGCCGCACCGCCTCCTCGTGAAACAGGCAGATGCGCACCGTGCCTTCCTGCGTCTTGCCGGCATCGGGCAGCACGGTGACGGAAACCGGCGTCTTCTCCCTTCCGCTGTGCAGCCGGCCGGTGTACGCCGCGTCCTTCATCCGGTTGAGCAGAAGCGAATAGATGTGATAGCCCATCTCCGGGCAGAGCGGAGCGGAATCGCTGCGCACCCGCTGTGTGATGCATATCATCGCAGCTTCCTCGCGGCGCGCTCCGGCTCAATCGCAAAGAGACAGTGTCCCATCAGATAGCGCTGATCGTTGTAATACACGCATTTCAGCTTGTGCGGAGAAACCCGCAGATCGACGTCGTTCCTGTGCTTGTCGCCCCAGAACTGTTTGTCCAGCAGCCCTGCGATAAAGCCGATTGCGTGGTCGAGGACATCGTCCCCCTCTTTCGCCGCAAGAATCGGATAAACCAGCGTCTTGTTGACAAAGCCTGTGCCCGCACCGAAGTAGAAGTGGTCGCCGCGTTCGACGCGATCCGCCAGCACGCGGTCGCGCTGCGGGGCGCTCGTGTCGCGCTTGTCTTCGGCGAAAAACAGATCGGTGAAGTAAAAATCCTGCTGCTCCCGGAACGTGTTGAGCGCGTCCCGAATCCATTCGACGCACTGCGCCGCCGTCATTCCCTCCCGGAAGCGCGCCAGACAGCCGCAGTCAATGGACAGCCGAAAGCGCACCTCGGTTCCCGGAATCAGGCTCTCGTGCAAGATACCGGGGTTGTTTTCGTTCATCTGCGCGCCATACCGGCTCCGTCTCGGCTCGATATACGCATCCGCCTTGCAGCAGGCCGCCAGCCGGTTTCTGTCCACCGGCTCGCTGTCCGATATGCGGATGGCGCGCAGCAGATTGATGACCCGCTTCTGCTCCGGCGACGCGTTTTTGTCCGAGAGGTCCGGGACGAGAATCTTCATCGCGCGCAGCAGCGCTCTGTCCAGCCTGCCCCACTGTTGTTCCGTGAACTCCGCCCGTCCGTCTTGCCGATACGACCTGACCAGCTGCCTGATCGCCTCCTCGTAGTTGTTTCTGTACTGTTCCGCGAAGATTTCTTCATAATAGACGGCAAACAGCGCCGTTACAATCGCTCCCTTGAGCGAGCTGCCCGGGATATACGGCTGTCCGCCGCAGTCCTTCCGGAACAGGTGCAGATATCTGCCCTCCAGCTGGTTGGACACTGGAAGGCTATACAGCGCCGCCTGTTCGATCTCCCCCGGAGAAAACACCCGGCTGTTCTGCTGGAAAAACTGCTCCAGCGTGACACCCTGCTGAATCTGGTCGGTATAGTCATCCAGCTTGCCCTTTCTCACCAGCAGGTCGATCAGCTTGCGCTGATCCAGTATCAGGATCTTCTTTTTGTCTCCCGTCATGTAGTATTGCTTTCCGTCCAGCTTTTCGCCGCTGCCGACGCGGAGCGGCGAGACGGTTGTCAGCGTGAACGAATAGTTTTCAAACAGCGCCATCATTCCACCTCCAGATACATCGGGATGAAATTCCGATAAATCGGATGCCCGTCCGTTTCAATCCGGACATCCAGAATCTGTCCCGCGTAGCGCGTCGAAACGCAGCTGCCCGCCTCCAGCGCATACACCGTCCGCTTGTGCTGCTCCGCGCTTCCGTCCTTCATCCCGCCTCTGCGGATCAGCAGATACTGCGCGTCGCACAGGCAGTCCAACTCCTCATCGCGTGGCAGAGAGGTGTTCAGCGTCATCGAAACCGCCGGATTTGCGGCGGTCAGCCGCCGGTAGAGCGCGCTCAGTCCGTGCGGCGCGTCCGCGTGCAGCTCCACCGGTTCGCAGACGAATTTGCCGAGTCCATAGCTCTTTCTCCCGCCGATGCCGGTCGTCTCCAGCGAGCGGAACAGCGGATCGATCTGCTCCGGCTGCTCGCAGCCGACGATGGCGTACAGGCCGCAGCCCTGCGCGAACTGCGTCATGCCCACATAATACGGCTCGCTTTCCGCCGCGCGCAGCGCGGCGGACGTCTTGCGCTCCTGCTGCATAATGCCGTGCAGACGCCCGACCACCGATTCCATGTCAAAGCGGTCGGTCTTCCCCTGCTGATAGGCCAGATATTCATCCAGCAGGTCGGCGGAAATGTGGGTCATTTTTTTCACCAGCTTCCGGTCCGGCAGCCCGCCTTCCGGCAGCACCGGCGTCTCCTTCCTGCTGTACAGCTTTTTGGGCTTGGGCAGAAAATAGGTGTCGCCGCTGTACGGGAACAGATCGGACAGCAGCAGCGTCCCCTCCCGGCTCCAATTGACGAGTTGCTGCAAGGCGGGTTCGCCGCCCAGCTTCAGCGCCTCCTGGCAGAGGGCGGAAAACAGGCTGTCGGAATGAAAGACGGACTGCATGGAGCTGACGTGCTCCGAGCCGAAATCGCTGCCGAAATGCACGCCGCTGTAAAAGTCCAGCCGATAAATCCGATAGATCATCTCGCTCCCTCCAGCAGCGTCACGGCCTCCTCCCAGGGCGTCGCCTCTTCCAGCTGCGCGAGCGCCTGCGGCAGCGTGCCGAAGCGCTTTTTCAGCGTCAGGTCTTCAAAGGCGATGCGGCCATAGCCGCGCGAGCCGCTGCCGCCCAGATAATCGCTCTCCAGCAGGGCGATCATGTTGTAAATATTTTTGAAATCCACGCGAATTTCGTCATAGAGCGGCTCGCCCGCGTCGTCAAACGGCATCTCATAGCTCAGCCGGAAATCAAAGTGAATGCCCCGGTTGATACGCTCGATCGAGCGCGGATTCGCGACGGAATCCAGGCGGTTGATGGTGTTCTCCGCCTTGATTTCCACCAGCTCCTTGTCGATATCCTCCGACGAGACGAAGCAGTCAAAAAATTGCAGTCTGGCGCGTATGATGCGCTCTTTTTTTGTATCTCCCGACCCGACGGTCTGCTTGCCGCCGAACAGGCGCTTGACCTCCGGCTTGTCCTGATCCCAGGACAGGCTCAGCAGTGAGCCGCGCTGCATATGCCGCTGGAGCAGCGTGCGCATTTTCCCCTTCAGGCTGCTGCCCGGAATCATCGGGAAATGCGTCCGGCTGTCGCGGATGACCGTGGAATCCACCGCGCCGATCGCGGAGAAGCCCTTGAGACCGCCGATATGAAGTCCGGTCAACACCTGAATCCTGCCGGACAGTTCCATTTTGCAAACCATACTCTGCTTCCTCCGTTTTTACTCCCGTCCGCCGTGAAAGCGGTGATATGCGACCAGACTCTCAAAATACCGCGCAAACAGCTCGAACTTCGCCTTTTCCCCGCTTTGAATGACGCACTTGAGGAAGGAAAGCAGCTGAGTCTGCTCCAAAAAGCGTTTGACGCTTTCCTCGCGCCCGGATTCATAGGCAAAGCGCACCTGCGCATGCAGCAGATCCTGAATGCGCGCTTCGCTCAGCTCTGTGCCGCTCTCCAGCCGCGCGAGATCCTCCGCCCGGTTGATGAGCGTCAGCAGGCTGCGGATTTTTGTCGTGGTCAGTCTGGATTTTGATTTTTCCGCGCGCTCATAGTCCAGCATCGACTTCATGGCCTCGTCCGCAAGCTCCACATAATTGTGCGCGTTCAGCTGATTCAAATCGACATTCATCATCGTGACGTCCGGCGCCCGCCGGTCGTCAGACCGTCCAGAATCGCGCGAGCCGCCCGGCGCATTCCTGCCGGCGTATGATCTGGAATCGCGCGGGCCGCCCGACCTGTTGCCGCGAAAGTCGTTAGTTCTTCCCATGTTTTCCCCCGCCTCTCTTCTTTCTCTTCAGATACAGGTACAGATTGACCGCCGTCTGCAAATGCTTGCGCTGTCCCGTCTGGTCTTTGTCCACCATCCAGTTGTACAGATTGTCGCGGAATTTCCGATATGCATCCGTTATTTCTTTTTCCTGCTCCGGGTTATCGTTTTTCTTCTTCGGCTCCATGCGCGCCAGCAGATAGGCAAAGCGGGCAAGGTCGATCTTTTTGTCCGGCTGATCGAGCATTTCGTCGATCAGCGTTTTCAGGTTGAACAAAAAGCTCGTGCCGCCGCCCTGGTTGTTGTCGTCCAGCGTAAAGCGGAAATACGCGTCGAGGACCTCCATCTTGCGGACAATCTGCTCAGAGAAATCCTGCCAGTGCACGACTGTCGATTCCTCAAACAGCGCCAGCGCGTTTTTCGTTCCGTCCGCGATCTCCTTGGCGGCGCTCTCCATGTCTCCCGTCTCGTGGGCAAAGCCAAAGACCGGGTAGTTCGCCTGATACATGCCGATACCGGCGGAGACAGACAGCTTTCCGCCGGTATATTCATAAAAATCCCGCGCCATATCGCAGGCGGCGCACAGCAGCTCATCCCACGCGCCGATCAGAAAGACATCGTCGCCGCCGGCGTAGATCGTCGTGACAATCCGGCTGTGCGCGTCTCCCCGTCCGCTGCCCGGGAGCGTCATGGAATTGCGATCGGTTTTTTTGAGCAGCTGTTCCAGCCGCACCGAAAAATACTCCGTCAGCGCGCGCGAGAGAATGGCGGTCAACAGCAGCAGGTTGACGCTCCCCTGTTCCGTCAGCGCCGCAAAGCCGCTGATAAACGTCTGTCCAAGGTTGTCCACATCCGCGCGCAGCACGCCGATGCGCTCGATGCCGACCGATGCATAGGCGAGCGCGTCCAGCGTCTTTTGCTTCGCGGCATACAGGCCGCCGCAGGTCTTTTCGCCGGCCGGATCCGGCACGACATAGCGGCTGCCGCCCCGAATGGACGGGATGGTCAGATACGCCCCGGACGCCGGCGGCGCGCTGCGGACGGAAACCGTCTGCCGGCTGCCGGTCAGCACGTCGGAAAACGCGATCAGCTCGGCGCAGGAGGCGCACAGCGCCTTGCCGTCCTCCGCCGGACGGTGACAGATCGCACATTCCCGGTACGCCCCATGCCTGCGGTTGAGCGTCTGAATCTGCGCGGGCGTATAGCGGTTCAGCTTCGTGCGGGCAATGCGCTCCGTCAGCGTGCGGAACAGCGCGCGATAGGCTTCCGGGTCGGAAAAATCGCCCGGCGCGCACGCCGCCGCGCCGTAGGAGAGATACAGCGCCGTGCCCGTCTGCGCAATCAGCCATTCGTTGACATGCGCCGCCGCCTGCCGCAGCGCCTGCACGGTCTCCTCGTCGTTGTGCAAAAGGAGATAGGCGTCGCCGCCGCCGGAATAGATGATGTTCCCCTCGTCCAGTCCGATCGACTGCATGAACTCCGCGACGATTTCCTCCATCAGAATCCCAAGCGAGGTGGAGCGGCTGCGCAGAATGTCCATGGTATTCGTATTGACGCGCTGCGAAGCGCTGATGGTATAGATATAGCTCTGAATGCCGGAAAAGTCCAGCGCACACAGCAGCATGCTTTTTTCCTCGATGTTTCCCTTTGACGCACGGGCAATCGCCGTCAGCATCCGCCAGCAATCCCGCAGGGAGATGCAGTGCGCGGCTCTGTCCGCGCCGACGGCATACGGCGTCAGCGCTTGCGCATACTTCATCCGATCGGCCGCCGTCCGGCAGTCCTCCGCCGCCTGCGTCAACAGCGCACAGGCGCAGTCGGCATCCGCCTGTTCCAGCGGTTCGACGTCGCTGCGCGTCTCCTGGCCGAGCGCCGTATAGATTTCATGCCGGCGATACAGCCGGCTCCCCACCGAGATCCCGGCGGCCTGCGCCAGCGGATGCAGCGCATCGTCCTGTCCCTCCCCGCGCAGACAAAGCGCCAGATAGCGCGCCGTCTGGTTCCAAACCGTTGTCATCCTCATCCTCCTTTTCATTCTGTTTATATTTCAGTATAACACGTGTGCGCGAAATTTGCAATATATTGAGATATTTTTTCGATAATTTCCGCAAAATACAACGAAGAAAGCAAAAACCTCCCTCACATCCCGAAGCGGGATTGTGACAGGAGGTTTTT
>DXIG01000144.1 GCA_019112985.1 Candidatus Butyricicoccus stercorigallinarum
CAGGCGCTCGCCTCCGACTGCGCCGCGATCTTTTTCCTGTACGGCACCATTTTGAACATCTCCGGGCTGGTCGACCAGGCCAGGCGGGACGGCAAGCTGGTCTTCGTACACGTCGACCTGATCGAAGGGCTGACCGGCAAGGACATCTCGGTGGACTTCATCGCGCAGAACACGCGGGCGGACGGCATCATCTCGACGCGCATCAACCTCATCAACCGCGCGCGCAAGCTGGGGCTGATCACCATCCAGCGCTTTTTCCTGCTCGACTCCATCGCGTTTGAAAACATCCGGCGGCAGTCCTCGTATGCGGACGCCATCGACATTCTCCCCGGCACCATGCCGCGGGTCATCGAACGCCTGTCCGGCAAGGTGCGCCAGCCGATCATCGCCAGCGGCCTGATCGCAGACAAGCAGGACATCCTGTCCGCGCTGTCCGCCGGCGCCACCGCCGTCTCGACCACCAGCATGCCGCTGTGGTTCGTCTGAAACCTGTTGGAACATACAAACGCCTTTGACTCTTGCTATCCGCACGGGATTCCGTTCAACCGCGTTCCTCTTCCGCCGGCCGGGCCGCCGGGACTGAAAATTCCACAAAAATTTCTCTTGCATTCCCCCGATTTCTGTGATATAGTGAATACAATCCTACAAACGAATAGCATTTTGGAGATTTTAGAGTCAAAGTAAACCACCGCGCTGCGGTTATTTGCTTTGGCTTTTTTTTATTTATCATCTCGCACAAAAAAGAAAGGGAGGATTTTTAACATGTATGATGTAACGATTATCGGCTGCGGCGTTGTCGGTGCATCCCTCGCCTACACGCTGTCGCAATACGACCTGAAGGTGTTGGTGCTGGAGAGGGAAAACGATATCGCGATGGGCACGACCAAGGCCAACAGCGCGATCGTACACGCGGGCTACGACCCGGAGCCGGGCACGCTGATCGCCGAGCTGAACGTGCGCGGCTCCGCCATGATGGAAGACCTGTGCCGCAGCCTTGACGTCAAATACAAGCGCATCGGCTCGTTCGTCCTCGCGTTCGACGAGGAGAGCCGCCGCCATCTGGACAAGCTGTACGACAACGGCGTGAAAAACGGCGTGCCGGACATGCGCATCCTGACCGGCGACGAGGCGCGCGCCATGGATCCCAACCTGTCGCAGGAGGCCTGCGCGGCGCTGTACGCGCCTTCCGCCGCCATCATCGACCCCTGGGGGCTGTGCATCGCGCAGGCCGAGGTCGCCGTCCGCAACGGCGTGACGGTCAAGCTGCGCAGCCAGGTCACCGGACTGGAGACGCGCGGCGACGGCCTCCTGCTGCACACGACGTCGGGCGACTACGAGACGCGCTACGCCGTCAACTGCGCGGGCGGCTGGGGTCATGAGATCTGCGCGCTGACCGGCGAGAGCGAATGGGAAGCCAAGCCCTCCCGCGGCGAGTATTACCTGCTCGACAAGTCGAGCGGCGATCTGGTCAAGCACGTCATTTTCCAGTGCCCCACCGCCGCCGGCAAGGGCGTTCTGGTCGCGCCGACGGTGCACGGCAACCTGATCGTCGGCCCGAGCGCCGACCCGGCGGAATCCCCCTACAGCCGCGAGACCACGCTCGCCGGTCTGGACGCAGTCGCGGCCGCCAGCCGCAAGAGCGTCAACGGCATTGACCTGCGGCAGTCGATCCGCAACTTCGCCGGTGTGCGCGCCATCACCTCCGATCCGGACTTCATCATCCGCCCGGCCAAGGCCTGCGCGCGCCTGCTGCACGTCGCGGGCATCAAGTCGCCCGGCCTGTCCGCTGCCCCCGCCATCGCGGAATACGCCCGCGACCGTCTGGCCGACATGGGCGTTGCGCTCCACAAAAAGGCCGAATGGGACGGCGCGCGGACGCAGGTGCGCTTCAAGGAGCTGTCCCAGGCGGAAAAGGCGGAGCTGATCGCCAGGAACCCGCGTTACGGGCGCGTCATCTGCCGCTGTGAGACCATCACGGAGGGCGAAATTGTCGCCGCCATCCACTCCCCCATCCCGCCCTGCTCCATCGACGGCGTCAAGCGCCGCGCGGGCGCAGGCATGGGCCGCTGCCAGGGCGGCTTCTGCGGTCCGCGCGTGCTCGATATCCTGACGCGCGAGCTGGGACAGAGCCCGCTGGACATCCTGCAGGACGGCGACGGAACCACGCTGTTGATCGGCGAAACCAAAGGAGGCGCAAAGGCATGAAATACGATCTGGTTATCATCGGCGGCGGCCCCGCAGGCCTTTCCGCGGCAAACGCCGCCTGGGAAGACGGCTGCCGTTCCATCTGTATTGTTGAACGCGACCGCGAGCTCGGCGGCATTCTGAACCAGTGCATCCACAACGGCTTCGGCCTGCACTACTTTAAGGAAGAACTCACCGGTCCGGAATACGCCGGACGGTTTATCGAGATGCTGCGCACCACCGGCGTGGACGTCCGTCTGGACGCCATGGTGCTCGAGATCACGGAGGAGAAAAACGTGCACATCGTCTCCTCCGCCGGCGGCTATGAAATTCTCGAAGCGGACGCGGTTGTGCTCGCCATGGGCTGCCGCGAGCGCACGCGCGGCGCCATCGCCATCCCCGGCACGCGCCCGGCCGGCGTGTTCACCGCCGGCACGGCACAGCGCTACCTCAACATGGAGGGCTACATGGTCGGCCGCCGCGTCGTCATCCTCGGCTCGGGCGACATCGGCCTGATTATGGCGCGCCGCATGACGCTGGAGGGCGCGAAGGTGCTCGCCTGCGTCGAAGTCATGCCATATTCCGGCGGCCTGACCCGTAATATTGTACAGTGCCTCAACGATTTCGATATCCCGCTGTATCTGTCGCACACCATCACCGACATCCAGGGCAAGGACCGCGTCGAGCGCGTCGTCGTCGCCGAGGTCGGACCGGACCGCCGCCCCATCCCGGGCACGGAGATGACCTTCGACTGCGACACCGTGCTGCTGTCCGTCGGCCTGATTCCGGAGAACGAGCTGTCGCGCAGCGCGGGCATCCAGATCGACGCGCGCACCAACGGCCCGGTGGTCTATGAGAACATGGAGACCTCGCTGCCCGGCGTGTTCGCCTGCGGCAACGTGCTGCACGTGCACGATCTGGTCGACTTTGTCACCGCAGAGGCCGCGCGCGCCGGCAAGTCCGCCGCCGCCTATGCCGCCGGCAAAAAGCTGGATGCCGCGCAGGTGCTCGACATCCATAACGGCAATCTGGTCGGCTATACCGTCCCGCAGCACGTCCACATGGACGCGCCGTTCAACGCGGTCGACGTCTTCTTCCGCGTGCGCGCCGTCTGCGGAGAGAGCCGCATCGTCGTCACAGACGAAGCCGGCGCGCAGATCGCATCCTTCCGCCGCGAACGCATGGCGCCCGGCGAGATGGAAAATATCAAGCTGCCCCGTGTCCTGCTGGAAAAAGCGCAGGGGGCTGTCACCGTTTCGATTGAGGAGGGCGCAAAATGACCAACATCATCTGTATCACCTGCCCGAAGGGCTGTCATCTGTCGGTTGACGAGCAAAACGGATACGCCGTCACGGGCAACGCCTGCCCGCGCGGCGCGGAATACGGCAAAAACGAGCTGCTGCACCCCGTCCGCGTGGTCACCTCGACCGTCCGCATCGAGGGCGCGCTGCTGCCGCGCCTGCCCGTGAAAACCGACCGCCCGCTCCCCAAGGAAAAAATGTTCGACTGCATGGCGCTGCTCGACGGCATCACCGCGCAGTCCCCGGTCAGCGTCGGCCAGGTTCTGGCGGCCAACATCCTGGGCACGGACGTCAACATTGTCGCGGCCAAAACGATGTGACCGCCATCCCGTATCTCGTGCGTGAAAGGAGGGATTTTCCATGATTGCAGAATTGGATTACCTGCGCCAGTTGAATATGCTGTCCGTCGTGCTGCGCCTGCTGCTGGCCATGCTCAGCGGCGGCATGATCGGTCTGGAGCGCGGGCGCAAGCGCCGCCCCGCCGGCTGCCGCACCTATATGCTGGTCTGTCTCGGCGCGGCGCTGACCATGCTGCTCAGCCAGTATGAATCCACGATGCTCGCGACCGAATGGTCGGACGTCGCGGAGTCCATCGGTCTGCACACCGATATCTCCCGCTTTGGCGCACAGGTCATCAACGGCATCGGCTTCCTCGGCGCGGGCACCATCATCGTCACCGGACGCCAGCAGGTCAAGGGACTGACCACGGCCGCCGGGCTGTGGGCGTCCGCCTGCATGGGGCTCGCCATCGGCGCGGGCTTTTACGAATGCATCCTGCTCGCCTTCATCCTCATGTTCCTGTGCATCCGCTTCTTCCCGGCGATCGACACGCTCATTCAGGAAAACGCCAAAATCATGAATATCTATGTCGAATTTGAGTCGCTGGACAACATCGGCCCCATCATCGGGCAGCTGAAAACGCAGGGTGTGCAGATTCTGGACGTCGATATCGAGCGCGGGCGCGAAAAGCGTTCCCGCAACCCCAGCGCCGTCTTTTCCATCCACCTGAATCAGAGAAAGACACATACGCAGATTATGTCGGCTCTTTCGGATATCCATTGCGTCTACACCATCAAAGAAATATAAGGGAGCGTATACACTATGTTAGCTGTTTTTGATGGAGTCCGGACAGTTACGCTGGCATCTGTCACACTCCGATTGATTCTCGCGCTGATCTGCGGCGGTCTGGTCGGTCTGGAACGCGCCTACAAGCGCCGCCCCGCCGGCTTCCGCACGCACATCCTGATCTGTCTGGGCGCGGCCATGACGACCCTGACCAGCCAATACCTGTATTTGGTGATGCACTACTACACGGACATGGCGCGTCTGGGCGCGCAGGTCGTCGCGGGCATCGGCTTCATCGGCGCAGGCACGATCATCGTCACCCGCCAGCAGCGCGTCAAGGGACTGACGACGGCGGCCGGCCTGTGGGCGTCCGCAATCATCGGCCTCGCCCTCGGCGGCGGCTTCTATGAGGGCGGCATTCTCGCCACGCTCATGATCCTGATCGCCGAAGTGGTCTTTTCCAGAATCGAGTACCACGTGCTCGACCATGTGCCGGAGGTCAATCTGTACATGGAATACACCAACAAGGATTGTCTGGAAAATGTGCTGAAGCTGTACCGCGAGCTGGACCTGAACATCCTGAACATGGAAATCACCCGCTCGCGCGGGAGCAAGAAGCACAATGCGTGCGCCATCTTCACGCTCCGGCTGAACAAGCGCGCGCCCATCGAGCGCGTGATCGAACGGGTGTCGTCCACCGAGGGCGTCATCCTCGCGCAGGAGCTGTAACCCGGATTCTCTCTGTCTTCTTTTCTTACAAACAAGGCGCCGTGCAGCCTCGCTGCACGGCGCCTTTCTCCCTTTTCTTCCGTTTTTTTCCTCAGTCGCACATCTCGCCCGCGACGCGGCACAGCACGTCCGGATGGTTGGAGATGATGCAGTCCACGCCGCGCGCGATCATATCGCGCATGTTTTCCTCGTCGTTGACCGTCCAGGTGTTCACCTTCATGCCGCGGCCGTGATACAGCTGCATCAGCTCCGGCTGATATTGCAGCAGCATGTAGCGCGGGTGCATGTTGTCCGCGTTGGAGCGCGCGATGTAGTGCTCCATGTCCAGATACGGCTTGTCATACAGCAGGCCGGTCTCAATCTCGGGGCACAGGTTTTTGAACTCCTGCATGGAAATGTGGTTGAAGGAGGAGACAAATACGCGGTCCTGCATCTTGTGCGCGCAAATCGCGTCGATGACGCGCTGCTCCAGCCCTTCGTAAAATACCTCGTAGTTTTTCAGCTCCATGTTGAGCAGCAGCCTGGTCTCGTCGCAGAAGTCCAGCAGCTGGTCGAACGTCCACATGCGCTGTCCCGCAAATTCCGGGGACTTCCACGCGCCGATATCCAGCTGCATCAGCTCCTCGTAGGTGTAGTCCTTGACGAAGCCCGTGCCGTTGGAGGTGCGCTCCAGCGTCGCGTCGTGAATGATAATCAGCTCGCCGTCCTTTGTGATGTGGACGTCGCTCTCGATGCCGTCCGCCTCGGTTTTTTCCACTGTCATCCGGAAGGCCAGCGGGCTGTTTTCCGGATAATCGCCGGAAAAGCCGCGATGTGCAAACAGTAACGGTTTTTTCATGTTGATCGCCTCTTTCTCTTCAAATAAAAAAGCACATAAAAAGACAACCGTCTTTTCATGCGCTTTGCTCCATAACTCCTTGCACGTTTATTATACCGTTTTTTCCGGCGAAATGCAACCGGAAAATGGAAACATGCAGGGGAATTTTGCGGGTTTTCTGTGCGGGTAGGCGGAGCGCGGGCGCGCCCCAAATGCCCGCCTCGCCCCGCTCGAATTTTCCCCGCGCGCTATTGACAAGCCGGGGAAAAACGGGAACAATAGAGAAAAGGAATCTGCTGCCATGGCGCGCAGATGAGAGAGATGTTGAAACCCGGATGAGAAAGGTGGTTCGACCTATGAAAGTTGTCATTGTAGGCGGCGTGGCGGGCGGCGCCACGGCGGCGGCCAGAATCCGCCGGCTGGACGAACGGGCGGAAATTGTCGTGTTTGAGCGGTCGGGATATATTTCCTACGCCAACTGCGGCCTGCCGTATTACATCGGTGATGTCATCACCGACCCCAATGAGCTGACCCTTCAGACGCCGGAGGGCTTTTTCACCCGCTTCCGCATCGACGTCCGGCTGCGGCATGAGGTCACCGCCATCCACCCGGAGCGGAAAACCGTCTCCGTGCTCAACCGGGCCAGCGGCGAGACCTTTGAGGAGGACTATGACAAGCTGCTGCTCTCCCCCGGCGCAAAGCCCACCCAGCCGCGCCTGCCCGGCGTCGGGCTGGACAGATTGTTCACGCTGCGCACGGTGGAGGACACCTTCCGCATCAAGGACTTTATCAACCGGCACCACCCGAAATCCGCCGTGCTGGCGGGCGGCGGCTTCATCAGCCTGGAGGTGGCGGAGAATCTCCAAAAATTGGGCATGGAGATCACCATCGTCCAGCGCCCCAAGCAGCTGATGAATCCGTTCGACGCGGAGATGGCCGCGTTCATCCACAGCGAGATGCGCAGGCACGGCATCCGGCTCGCGCTGGGTCACACCGTCGAGGGCTTTGAGGAGACCGACGGCGGCGTCAACGTCCTGCTGAAGGACAGCGCGCCGCTGCACGCGGACATGGTTGTTCTCGCCATCGGCGTCGCGCCGGACACCGCGCTCGCCAAGACGGCGGGGCTGCAATTGGGCATGAAGGACAGCATTGTGGTCAACGACCGGATGGAGACCTCCATTCCCGACATCTACGCCGTCGGAGACGCCGTGCAGGTCAGGCACTTCGTCAGCGGACAGGATGCGCTGGTCGCGCTGGCCGGACCGGCGAACCGGCAGGGGCGCATCGCCGCCGACAACATCTGCGGCGGAGACAGCCGCTACACCGGCTCGCAGGGCAGCTCGGTCATTCAGGTCTTTGACCTGACTGCGGCGGCCACGGGACTCAACGAGACCAACGCCAGAAAAGCCGGTCTGGAGCCAGACAAAGTCATCCTGTCGCCGCTGCACCACGCCGGTTACTACCCCGGCGGCAAGCTGATGACCATGAAGGTCGTCTTTGAAAAGCAGACCGACCGGCTGCTGGGCGCACAGATCATCGGCTACGACGGCGTCGACAAGCGCATCGACGTGCTGGCCACGGCGATCCGCGCCGGACTCAGGGCGTCGCAGCTCAAGGATCTCGATCTGGCCTATGCGCCGCCCTATTCCTCCGCGAAAGACCCGGTCACAATGGCCGGCTTCCTCATCGACAATGTGCAAAAGGGCATCCTGAAGCAGTGGTTCCTGGAGGATGCGGATCAGCTGCCGCGCGACGGCAGTGTCACGCTGCTGGACACCCGGACGCCGCTGGAATTTGCCTCCGGCCACATCGACGGGTTCCGGAACATCCCTGTGGACGAGCTGCGCGAGCGTCTGGATGAGCTCGCGCCGGACAAGCCGGTCTATGTCATCTGCCAGAGCGGATTGCGCAGCTACATCGCCAGCCGCATTCTCGCGGGGCACGGCTTTGACTGCTATAACTTTGCGGGCGGATTCCGGTTTTACGACGCGGTCAAACGCGACCGCTGCCTGATCGAATCCGCCACGGCCTGCGGGATGGATCGATAACGAAACAGAAAAACGGACAAAACGCTGCCTCCCATCTCCAAACGGACATGGGAGGCAGCTCTTTTAGGGTATTTTAGAGAGAGTATGAAAATAGCAGGTTTGTGCCGGCCGGCGGAACGCGCCTCATGCGTTCTGCGCCTCGCGGGCAAGCAGCTCCTTCATGATCTGCGGATACTCCTTGTCCAGCTTGTAGAACAGCAGCATGGCGATCATGACGACGCCCAGCACCGCGATGCCGTAGATATACAGATTGGAGATGGTGTTCGCCGCCGCCGAACCCAGCTCGACGACGTCGCCGGTGTAGCCGGAGGCGGACATGATGAAGCCGATGAGCGCCGAGCCGATGCCCTGGCCGAACTTCTGTCCCGAAGTGACGGCGGACTGGATGGCGCCCGCAGTGCGCAGGCCGGTCTTCCACTGGCCGTATTCGATGGCGTCCGCAATCATCGTGAAGATCAGGCCGAGGATCGGCGTCATGCCGATGCCGCGCAGGAGACCGCCGACGGTGACGACCGCCACGCTCATGGGTGCGAGCTTCACGATCAGCGAACCCGCGATGATGAAGGCTGCGCCGATGATGCACCAGTTGCGCTTGGTGGTCAGGTGCATGACCTTGCCGAGTGCCAGCGTCGCGAAGATGGTGATGCCGTAGCAGGCCGCGTTGACGTTGCCGATGATGTTGGCGTCGCGGATGATCTGGCGGCAGTAATAGGAGGCCATCGTGCCGGAGAAGGTCTGATACATGGCGAACGAGACGAAGAACAGGAACAGCATGATGAAGTACTTGTTCTGGAACAGCGCGGGGATCGCCTTGCGCAGCGGGACCTTCTCCTCGCCGTATTCGTCCTTGACCTGCACGCGCTCACGCACGCAGGCGAAGCAGAACAGCATGGCCGCTGCGGCGAGCGAGGCGTAAATCGCGGTCAGCACAATCCAGTTTTGCTGCGACTCCAGGCCGCCGGGCATGGCACTGAGAATGCGGGTGAAGAAATAGGTGACCAGGATGTTGCCGATCGGGCTCATGGACATGCGGACGATGTTAATCTTGGCGCGTTCGGTCTGGTCGCGGGTCATGTACGTCATCGTGGTCGCGAACGGGAGCTGGAACATCGTGTAAACCACGGTCAGCATCAGGTTATAGGTGATGAACACATAGATTGCCTGCGCGAATTGTCCGACGTGCTGCGGTACGGTCATCAAAAGCACGGCTGCGATGGCATACGGAACCGACATGCGCAGCATCCAGACGCGGGCGCGGCCGTATTTGGAGCGGGTGCGGTCGACGATAAAGCCCGCCGCGATGTCCGAAACGCCGTTGAACACCTGCGAAATGGCGATAATCATGCCGATGATGGCCGCCGAGACGTGGGCGACGTCGGTGTAAAACATGGTCAGCAGGCTGGTGGAGATGGTGAAGACGATGTTGGTCGAGATTTCGCCCATGCCGAAGGCAAATTTCTCAAAACCGGTGACGCGGTCTTTCTGAATCAGTTTGTTGTACCCATTCAAATTCATGTGATTTCCCTCTTTCTGTCTGTGAAGTTCACGGGCATGCGGCTTACTGGCTGATGGTCTGGCGCAGGGCGTCGATCGAGGTGTGTACGCCCGCCTCCACGCTCATGGTCAGGTCTTCCATCTCGAGCGAGACATCGCCGTCGTAGCCCATCATGTGCACCACGGAGAAAAATTCCTTCCACCACTGCAAACCCTTGCCGCAGCCGACGGCGACATAGTTCCAGACGCGGTCGGCGGATTCGGTCACCGGGCGCGGCTCGGGCAGGCCGTCTACGCTGGAGAGGCCGCGTTCGATGCGCGCGTCCTTGCCGTGCACATGGAAAATGCAGCCCTTGAGCGCACGCGCCGCTTCGATCGGGTCGGCGCCCAGCACCATCATGTGGGAGGGGTCTAAATTGATGCCCAGCATCGGATCGGTCGCCTCGCGCAGCTTAAGCAGCGTCGACGCCGACCACACCATCGTGCCCGGAAATTCTTCGATGGCGATCTGCTCGATGCCGCAGGCCTTGCAGTGCGCGATAAACTCGTTCCAGAACGCGATCGTCACCTTCCACTGGTAGTCATACGCGGGCGCCATGAAATCCGGCCAGGAGACCGTGGAGGTGATCCAGTTCGGCGTGGTGTCCGTCTCGTTGCCTGCGGGCAGACCCGCCATGGCGACCAGCTTTTTGACGCCCAGCAGACCGGCGAGCGTCGCGCAATCGTACATGGATTTTTTATATTCCTCGCCGGTCGCGCTCGGCCAGAGCGGATTGCAGGAGGTGTTGAGCGCGGAGATGCGCATGCCGCGCACGGACAGCTCGTTCAGGAACGCCGCGCGCTTGCCCTCGTCGGCGAGCAGCTCGGCGGTGTTGCAGTGCTTGCGCGCGCCCCAGCCGCCCGCGGTCATTTCGACCGCGTCGATGCCCAGGCTCTTGACGTGATCCAGCATGTCGGTGTACGACAGATCGGCAAATACATCGGTACAAATTGCAAGTTTCATATGATAACTCCTTCCGTGAGAGGGAGGGGCGGCGGAGCGCGCCGCCCCCGCCAAGAGAAATAAAAGAAAGACAGGGTATGTCTGCGCCTTACTTGTAAAAATCCGGCATCGGGTCGTAGACGACGTCGACAATGGTCTGCGTCTCGCGCGCCTTGGACGCGGCGGCCGCTGCGACCTGGCAGGCATAGCCGTCCCATGCGGTCGGACCGTCCACGCGGCTCTCCCTGGACGCGGTGATCCACGCCTGAATCTCCTCGTTGTAGGCGTCGGCGAAGCGCTGGAAGCAGTCGGTGTACATCGCCTGTCCCGTCGTCGCGTTGGCGTTGACCGAGATGTAATTGGGCTTGGGCATGTTGAGTACGGCGCCGTCGCAGACGATCTCGCACTTGATGTCGTAATCGTTGTGGTTGTTGACGAACGACTCGACGTCGATGCGGACGCCGGATTTCGTGGTCAGAATCATGATCTGCGGGTCGTGCAGATCCTTGGGGCCGTTGTTCGTGGACTTGCCGTAGCGCACCTCGGCGGTCGCATAGTCCTCGCCGAGCAGCCAGCGCAGCACGTCGATCTCATGCACCATGGAGTTTTCCACCGCCATGGAGTTATCCCAGTCGTCCGGCACGGACGGATTGCGGTGCGCACAGTGCAGCAGCAGCGCTTCGCCGTACTGCTTGCTGTCGAGCGCCGCCTTGAGCTGCTTGTAGCCCTCGTCGTAGCGGCGCATAAAGCCGACCTGCACCAGCTTTTTGCCGGCCTTTATTTCCGCCTCCACGATGCGCTTGCAGGCGTCCGCCTTGGGCGCGAGCGGCTTTTCGCAGAACACGTATTTGCCCGCTTCGATGGACGCGAGGACGTACGTCTCGTGATAGGGGTCCGCCGTGGTGCACATGATGGCGTCGATCTCCGGATCGCGGATCATGTCGAGCGGGTTCTCATATCCCCTGATGCCATACTTCTGTGCGACGGAGAGACCGAACGCACCCGCCGGATCCGCGCAGGCGACGACCTTGCCGCCCTGCAATTTGTTGTTGATGCGCTCGATGTGCGTGCGGCCGATGCCACCCGTGCCTACCAATCCAATTCTCAGTTCCATTGTGATTCTCCTTTGCTGTTTGATTTTGTTTTCGCGAAAGAGACCGGTCTCGCAACTGCACAAAAAAATCTGTGATTCAAATCTCTTCCTTCCAACCGGTGCGCCCCTGCGAACACATCAAATTCGGCCAAATTCGGCCGAAAGAGACCGGTCTCGCAAACATGTTTTGTGTTCCCCTTCCCGCGTTTTCGGCAGTACACAGGAAGGGGAGCTGCGGCTTGGTTTCTTTCTTTCGATGGTCCTATTATAGTACGAGCCCGGTCTCCTTACAATATCCATACTCAACAAATTTGTATATAAAGATTTATGCAGATTCCATAAATCCTCTCCGCCCGCCCGGCGGCGCGCACCGGACAGGCAGAGACCGAAGATTGCGCGGCTGCGCTTTTTTCCGCGGCGCGCCTCATTCGCGGGACGCATCCTCCGGCTGCCGTGTGACCCTGCGATAGACGGCGAAGGCGATGACCGCCGTGACGCATTCCGCGACCCAGAAGGCGTGCCACACGCCGGCGGCGCCCAGAACGCGGCTGAGCAGGAAGGCCGCGGGGATGATGACGACGAGATAGCGGCAGAGGGAGACGAGCAGGGACGGAAAGCCCTTGCCCAGACCCTCCAGCGCGCCGGACGAGGTGACAGAAACGGAGGAGACGAGGAAACCCGCGCTCAGAATGCGCAGCGCCGTCGCGCCGGCCTGAATGGTCTCCGGCGCATGCGTGAACAGCGACATCAGCTGCTCGGGCACCAGCAGACAGATCACCGTGCCCAGCGCCATAATCATGCCGCTCATGCACAGCACGAGGCTGTAGATCCGGTTCACGCGCTGATATTCTCTGGCGCCGTAGTTGTAGCCGATCAGCGGGCGCATGCCCTGCACCAGACCGTTGGCGGGGAGATAGAGGAAGGTCTGCAATTTGTAATAGATGCCCAGCACCAGAATGTACACCTCGGAATAGGCGGCCAGAATCGCGTTGAGCGAGGAGACCAGCAAGGAGGGCAGCGCGAGATTGAGCGTCGCCGGTATGCCGATGGCGTACAGCTTGCGCACCATCTGTCTGTCCAGGGCGAAGTCCTGCCTGGAAATGCGGACGGAGAGCGGCCGCGCGCGGTAGATGACCAGATAGACGGCGAGCGACAGCGTCTGTCCGATTCCCGTCGCCAGCGCCGCGCCCTGAATGCCCATCTGCGGGAACGGGCCGAGGCCAAAGATCAGCACGGGGTCCAGCACGATGTTGGCGACGCATCCGCACAGCAGCGCGAGCATGGTCACATTCATCTTGCCAACCGCCTGAAACACCTTCTCATAGACGAGGCCGATCACGATCATCACGGTGAACGAAAACGCAATGCGCGAATACTGCAAGCCCAGCGCGATGACCGATTCCGACGAGGTAAACAGCCGCAGAAAGAGCGGCATCACCGCAATGCCGCCCGCCGTCAGCACGACGCTGTGCAGGATGGCGAGCACGAAGCCCTGTGAGGCGGCCTGATTCGCTCTGTGATGGTCGCCCGCGCCCAGATGAAACGCAATCACCGCATTGATGCCGATGCCGAAGCCGATGCCCACCGCGTTGATGAAGTTCTGGATGGGATAGACAAGGGACAGGGCTGTCATCGCGTCCTCGCTGATCTGTGCGACAAAAAAGCTGTCTACAATGTTGTACAGGGAGTTGACCAGCATGGAAAATACCATGGGAAGCGACAGAGAGAGGAGCAGCGGCAGCACAGGCCGTTCTTTCATAAATGTCTCATTCATTGGTATGACCATTCCTTTCGCAGGCGGACGTTTGCGCAAAACCCGGCCAAACAAAAAAAGCCACGCAGCCATCCATGATAGCTGCGTGGCAAAAAGATGATCAGATCCGGAAAAGTCCACCCAAGATTTTCGCGACTATTATACTGTACCGTCCGCGATCTGTCAAGGGGAGGGGGAATTACAACGACAATGCGCACCGCCGGAGCGGTGCGCATTACCGTTTGAGTTATCAAAAAAGAAGATTGGATGAATGGCGATTATCCCAGATCCTCGCCGTTGGTGGCGATGACCTTCTTGTACCAGTCGAACGACTGCTTCTTGAAGCGCTTGCCGCTGCCCGTGCCGTCGTCGTTCTTGTCAACGTAGATGAAGCCGTAACGCTTGCGCAGCTCGCCGGTGGTGAAGGAGACCAGGTCGATGCAGCCCCACGGGGTGTAGCCCATCAGCTCGACGCCGTCCTCTTCCACGGCCTTCTTCATCTCCTCGATGTGCGCTCTCAGGTAGGCGATGCGCGCCGGATCCTCGCAGGTGCCGTCCGGCTTGAGCTCGTCGATCGCGCCGAAGCCGTTCTCTACGATGAACAGCGGCTTCTCGTAGCGCTCATACAGCACGTCGAGCGCATAGCGCAGGCCTTCCGGGTCGATCGTCCAGCCCCAGTCGGTGGCGGTCGCATACGGGTTGTCCACCGTGTGCGGGCTGCTCGCATTCACGCTCTTGGAGACATCGACGTTTGCCTGCGAATCGACGACGTTGGTCATATAGTAGGAGAAGCCGACGTAATCCACCGTGCCCTCCGCCAGAATCTTCTCGTCGTCCTCGCCCATCTCGATGACATAGCCCTTGCGCTCCAGCAGCTTCTTGGCATAGTTTGGATAGTGTCCGCGGCAGTGAATGTCCGTGAAGAAATAGCGCATGTGCATCTCCTGCACGGACAGCACCATATCCGCCGGGCGGCAGGAATACGGATAGATCGGAACCATCGAGACCATGCAGCCGATCTGGAAGTCCGGATTGATCTCATGGCCCAGCTTGACCGCCAGCGCAGAAGCTACCAGCTCGTTGTGCGCCGACTGATACATCGCCTGCTCCGGCTTCTCATACTGCGAGAAGATGACGCCGGAATTGCTCCAGCCAAAGAGATCGTTCTTGTAGTTCATCTGATTGTTGATCTCGTTGAACGTCATCCAGTATTTGACCTTGTTCTTGTAGCGCTTGAAGCACACCTCGGCGAAGCGGACAAAGAAATCGATGACCTTGCGGTTCATCCAGCCGCCGTATTCCTTCGCCAGATGCAGCGGCATTTCAAAGTGGCTGAGCGTGATGACCGGCTCGATGCCGTACTTCAGCAGCTCGTCGAACATGTCGTCATAGAACTGCAAACCGGCTTCGTTCGGCTCGGTCTCGTCGCCCTTCGGGAAGATGCGCGTCCAGGCGATGCTGGTGCGGAAGCACTTGAAGCCCATCTCCGCAAACAGCGCGATGTCTTCCTTGTAGGTGTGATAGAAATCGATCGCGTCGTGGTTCGGATAACGCTCGCCTTCCAGCACAGTGTCCGTGATGCGGCGCGGCACACCGTGTGCACCGGCGGTCAGCACGTCACAGACATTCGGGCCCTTGCCGCCGCAGTTCCAGCCGCCTTCCAGCTGGTGTGCGGCTACTGCGCCGCCCCACAGAAAATCCTTCGGCAAACTCATACTTGTTTCCTCCATCCTTCGTCAGTGATTCCCGTGCGCGGCGGACGGCAGATACTCGCCGCCCGCTGCACGGATTGAGGGAAATATTCCTATGGTTAGGGAACTCTTACTGTTTTACGGTCATCAGGTGCTTGCCGACCACGGCCGGGCCGGACGTGGTGTCCGGCGCGATTTCCGCAAAGTCGTCCGCGTTGCTGACGATAACCGGGGTGATGGTGTCAAAGCCATCCTTGGCAATGGCGTCCAGATCGAATTCGATCAGCACATCGCCCTTTTTGATCCGGTCGCCCGTCTGTACCTTGGCGGTGAAATACTTGCCGCCCAGCGAGACGGTTTCCAGACCGATGTGAATGAGCATCTCCACGTCGCCGCTGACCAGGCCGATGGCGTGGCGGGTGTCGAATACCATGGAGACCTCGCCGTCAAACGGCGCGTACAGCTTGCCCTCAGACGGAACAATGGCAACGCCCTTGCCGAGGATACCGGCGGAGAACGTCGGGTCGTTGACCTCGCTGAGCGCCTTGATCTCGCCGTTCAGCGGGCAGTAGATGTCCGCGTCCGCGGAAGAAGCGGCAGCCTCGACCTCCGGGACGGCGGCCGGTGCTTCTTCGGCAGCCGGAACGGTCTCCGGCTCCTTCTCGTCGCAGCCGATGATCTGGATCAGGATGACGGTGACGACGATGGTAATTGCCGCGCCGATCAGCATACCGGTAAACGAGCGGCTGTTTTCGCCGATCGCGTTGACGACGGTGAGCATGCCGGGCAGGCCCGCATAGACATAGTAAACAGAGTCAAAGAACGTGAGGGAAATCGCGCCGATCGCGCCGCCGATGCAGCCCGCGATAAACGGCTTCTTGAGGCGCAGGTTGACGCCGTAGATCGCCGGCTCGGTGATGCCGAAGATACCGGTCAGACCCGCAGAAAACGCGACGTTTTTGATGTCCTTCTTCTTGGTCTTGATGAATACGCCCAGGCAGGCCGCCGCCTGTGCGACAACCGCGCAGGTCTGGAACGCCTGGAAGGTGTCGAAGCCCTGATTCTCGAAGTTCGCCAGAACCATCGGCGTGACGCCCCAGTGTACGCCGAAGATGACAAATACCTGCCAGATACCGCCGACAACAGCCGCCGCCAGTACCGGAACCGTGTTGACAAGGGTATTATAGCCCAGCGCAATGGCGTTCGCAAGTCCATCGGAGATCGGACCGATGACCAGAATGGTCGCCGGAACCATGATGACCGCGCAGATAAACGGCATCGCCAGCGCCTTGATGACGTCGGGGAGCACCTTTTCCAGCGCGCGCTCCAGATAGGACAGCACGAGCACGAGGAACAGCGGCGGCAGGACGGTCGAGGTGTACGTCGTCTGCGCCATGTTGAAGATGAGGAACTTGACCTCTTCGCCCGCTGCGATGCGTGCGGCAATCGCGCCCCAGTCGCTGTTGACCAGCGCCAGGCAGCACCACATGGCGATATAGGTGTTGCATTTGAAATGCTTGGACGCGGTGACGGCGATGAACACCGGCAGGAAGGTGAACGGGGTCCACGAAATGAAGCTGAGCACTTCATATGTGCCGGTTTCCGCAAACGCGGGGGCAAACTGTGTGATGATAATCAGTGCGCCCTGTACCAGACCGGCTGCCGCCAGCACGTAGACAAACGGCGCGAATACGGCGGACATCGTCGCGATGACGCGGTTCGCCAGGCTCTGCTTGACCTGCGGCTGCTCGCTCTCGTCCAGATTGAGCATGTTGGCCAGCTCTGTGTACACGTCCTTCGCGTGCGTGCCGATGACGATCTGATACTGACCGCCCTTTTCCACTACCTGAATGACCGCCGGCATGGACGAAATCTGCTTGGTGACTTCAGCCGAGGGGGACTGCTTGAGCACAAGACGCAGTCTGGTTGCGCAGTGCGCTGCGCTGACGATATTGGATTCTCCTACAGCATCCTTGATATCGCGCGCCAGCTTTCCGTAATCTCTTACCTTGGAAGCCATTTTTCTCCTCCTTACACAATACATAAAATGGGTTTCGCCCCGCATGTCTGACGCCCTGCGGGACATCTATCTGCTTCAGACAGAAAACATTCTGTCGGTCCGCCGAAAAGAAAAAACCCGAACGCATATCCAAACAGACGCAGGAAGCCTGCATCTCGTTTGCTACACATTCGGGTATTGCCTGCCGTACAGTAACAAGCCCAGTTCTTCGATTTTCTGATTATAATTTGCCCGTCACACGGACGATATGCACGGCGAGGAAGCTGACCTCCTCCGCACTCAGCGAGCAGTGATACTCGCACTCAATCAGCTCTTTGATCTTCTCCGCACAGGAAAACTGCTTGGGATACTTGAGCTTCATAATGTCATAGATCTCATCCGGCTCGCCGTTCATCAGCTTATCGTCCAGAATGCGCTGTGCGAAAAAGGTCAGATGCGTCGTAAAGCGCTGGTAATCGAGCGACTGCTGGTCGAACTCCATGTGGAACATATAGCGCACCACGTTGAGCGACGACTGGATGATCTCGGTCATCGACTGCGTGTACATCATGTTGCAGTCGTACTCCGCGTTGACGAGATGCAGCGCGATGGAGCCGGCCTCATCTTCTGGAAACTGCACGCCCACGCGCGCCTGAATTTTCTCCAGCGCATACAGACCAATCGCATACTCCGCCGGATACAGCTTGCTGATCTCCCATTGCAGGGCATTTTTCAGCACAATCCCATTTTTCAGCCGCTCGATGGCGAAGCTGATGTGGTCTGTCAATGTGATATAGACATTTTTGTTGAGCTTCTTTTTCAGCTGGTCGCGTGCATAATCGATGATCTGCGTGGACAGCTCGATCACTTCCACATCGACCTCTAAGAACAGCTGCTTGAGCTTTTCCGCCGATGCATCGGTGTCCATACGAAAGATCTTTTCGATCTTCCTGCGGTCGACGGCCTGTCCCGGCTTCGCCTGCCAGCCGATGCCGCGCCCGACGATCAGCATCTCGCGGTTGTGTTCGTCAAGAGAACTGACAATATTATTATTTAATATTTTATGGACAACCACACTGTCCCCCCTCAAAAACAGACAAAAAAATACCAAACCCAGACCTGCACCCATCCTTACCGGCACAGCACTGACGTTTGGTATTGCCTAATCAAATAGTAACAAGCCAATTTCTCTGTATTCTTTTTGACTGAAATCAGTATAGCAGACTTGCCCCTTCCCGTCAATCAAAATAAACCGGCCACAAAAAGAAGGTAGTGTCAAGAGTTTTGCGCAAATTGGTTTACAGCCCCTGGCATGAATGAAGTTAGCCAGCAATGGAGGCATCCTCAAAGGCTG
>DXIG01000145.1 GCA_019112985.1 Candidatus Butyricicoccus stercorigallinarum
CCGGAGCGCCTGATCGCGCAGACGCCGCTCGACCACCGCGACGCGTCGCGTCTGCTCGCGCTGAACAAGGACACCGGCGGGATTCAGCACCGGCATTTTTACGATCTGCCGGACTTTCTGCGCCCGGGCGACACGCTGGTGCTCAACAATTCGCGCGTGATCCCGGCGCGCCTGCTCGGCGCGCGCGCGGACACCGGATACCCGGTCGAGCTGGTACTGCTGACCGACCGGGGCGACGGCGTGTGGGAATGCCTGACCCGTCCGGGCAAGAAGTGCCGTGAGGGCGCGGAGCTCAGCTTCGGCGACGGCCGGCTGACCGCGACGGTGGAAAGCGTCCTGCCGGACGGCGGAAACCGCCTGATCCGCTTTCATTACGAGGGCATCTTTTTGGAGATTCTCGATCAGCTGGGCATGATGCCGTTGCCGCCGTACATCAAGGAAAAGCTGGACGACCCCGAGCGCTATCAGACGGTTTACAGCAAGACGCCCGGTTCGGCCGCCGCGCCGACGGCGGGGCTGCACTTCACGCCCGAACTGCTGGACAAGCTCACGGCGATGGGCGTCAACCTCGCCTATGTGACGCTGCACGTCGGCCTGGGCACGTTCCGGCCGGTCAAGGTGGACGACGTGCGCGACCACGTCATGCACGCGGAGTTTTACATGCTGGACGAGGACAACGCGGCCATCATCAACAACACCCGCAGACAGGGCGGGCGCATCTTCGCGGTCGGCACGACGGCGACGCGCACGCTGGAGACGATTGCGGCGGAGGACGGCACGGTGCGCGCCTGCTCCGGCTGGACCAATATTTTCATCTATCCGGGTTATCGCTTCAAGGCGGTCGACTGCCTTGTGACCAATTTCCATCTGCCCGAGAGCACGCTGATGATGCTGATTTCCGCGTTCGCCGGGCGCGAGCGCATCATGCACGCCTATCAGGTCGCCGTCGAGCAGGAATACCGGTTTTTCAGCTTTGGAGACAGCATGCTGATCTATACCGAGAAGAAGGAGGACACACATGTTTAAGGTACTGCGCACGGAAGGCAGGGCGCGCCGCGGCGAATTCACCTGCGCCCACGGCACGGTGCAGACGCCCGTCTTTCAGAACGTCGGCACGCAGGGCGCGATCAAGGGCGCGGTCTCCGCGCACGACCTGAAGGAGCTGGGCTGCCAGATCGAGCTTTCCAACACCTATCACCTGCATGTGCGGCCGGGCGACCAGATCGTGCGCGCGATGGGCGGCCTGCACCGGTTTATGAACTGGGACGGGCCGATTCTGACGGACAGCGGCGGCTTTCAGGTGTTCTCGCTGTCCTCGCTGCGCCGCATCAAGGAGGAGGGCGTCTATTTTTCCTCGCACGTCGACGGGCGGAAGATCTTCATGGGGCCGGAAGAGAGCATGCAGATCCAGTCCAACCTCGGCTCGGACATCGCCATGGCGTTTGACGAATGCTGTGAGAACCCTTCGCCGTATGACTATGTCAAGCGCTCCTGCGAGCGCACGACGCGCTGGCTGTACCGCTGCAAGGCGGAGCTCGACCGGCTGAACCGCCTGCCGGACACCGTCAACCCGCAGCAGATGCTGTTCGGCATCAACCAGGGCGGCACCTATGACGACCTGCGCGTGCAGCACATGAAGGACATCGCGCAGCTCGACCTGCCCGGCTACGCGATCGGCGGATTGGCGGTGGGCGAATCCACGGAGACCATGTACCACATCCTCGACGTTGTGCTGCCGCACGCGCCGCAGGACAAGCCGCGCTATCTGATGGGTGTGGGCACGCCGTCCAACATCATTGAAGCGGTCTGGCGCGGCGTGGACTTTTTCGACTGCGTCATGCCGACGCGCAACGCGCGCCACGGCCATCTGTTCACCTGGGACGGCATCCGCAACCTGAACAACGCGAAGTATCAGCTGGACGACCGGCCGATCGACGAGCGCTGCGGCTGTCCGGTGTGCCGCAATTACAGCAGAGCCTATGTCCGCCATCTGCTCAAGGCGGGTGAGATGCTCGGCCAGCGGCTCGCCGTCATGCACAACCTGTGGTTTTACAACAATCTCATGGTGGAAATCCGCAATGCGCTGGACGAAGGGCGCTTTGCGGCGTTCCGCGATCAGTGGAGCGAGACCCTGTCCAAACGAATCTGAGAGATCAACTGCGCGCGCAGCGGATTGCCTGAGCTTTCCCTGCGCGCGTTTTTCGCGCGCGGTGGATTTTGCCGCGCCGCTCTGCTATAATAGAGGTCAGAACGATGCTGTGACGGCGGATGAGGAAAGGAGAGACGCGAGATGGGATTGATTCGAGCGGCTTTGGGTTCTGCGGGCGGCGTGCTGGCCGACCAGTGGAAGGACTATTTTTACTGTGACGCGCTGGAGGCGGACGTCATTGCGGCCAAGGGGCAGCGGCGCACCTCCAAACGCTCCTCCAATCGGCGGGGCTTTGAAAACATCATCACCAGCGGCTCGGTGATCGCGGTCGCCGACGGGCAGTGCATGCTCATCGTCGAGCAGGGCAAGGTCGTGGACATCTGCGCCGAGCCGGGGGAATACACCTACGATGCGGAGACAGAGCCCTCCGTATTTTGCGGCGACCTGAGCCGGAACATTCCCGCCGTGCTGAAAAACATCGGCAAGCGCTTTACCTTCGGCGGCGAAGCGCCGATGGACCAGCGCATCTATTACTTCAACACCAAGGAGCTGATCGGCAACAAATACGGGACGCCGTCCCCGGTGCCGTTTCGCGTGGTCGACGCCAACGTCGGCCTCGATCTGGACATCTCCATCCGCTGCTTTGGCGAATACAGCTACCGCGTGAGCAATCCGGTGCTGTTTTACACCAACGTGTGCGGCAATGTGGAGGACGTCTACCGGCGCGGCGACCTGGACGGCCAGCTCAAATCCGAGCTGCTGACGGCATTGCAGCCCGCGTTTGCGCGTATCAGCGCGATGGGCGTGCGCTATTCCGCGCTGCCCGGCCACACGGCGGAAATCGCGGCGGCGCTGAACGACATCCTGTCGGAAAAGTGGCTGGAGCTGCGCGGTGTGGAGATCGTCTCGTTCGGCGTGTCCAGCGTCAAGGCGTCGGAGGAAGACGAGCAGATGATCAAGGAATTGCAGCGCAACGCGGCGTTCCGTAATCCGACGATGGCGGCGGCGCATCTGGTGGGCGCGCAGGCGGCGGCCATGCAGGGCGCGGCGGCCAACGAGGGCGCCGGTTCCGCCATGGCGTTTATGGGCATGAACATGGCGCAGGGCGCGGGCGGCGTGAACGCCCAGCAGCTGTTCCAGATGGGGCAGCAGACCGCCGCGCAGCAGCCCGCGTCAAGCGGATGGACGTGCGCCTGCGGACACGCGGGCAACACCGGCAAATTCTGCACCGAATGCGGCGCGCCCAGACCGGCCGCCGGATGGGTCTGCCCGTCCTGCGGCGCGGCGAACAAGGGGAAATTCTGCTCCGAGTGCGGCGCGCGAAAGCCGGCCGGACTGCCGCAGTACCGCTGCGACAAATGCGGCTGGGAGCCGGAGGACCCGGCGCACCCGCCGAAATTCTGTCCGGAATGCGGCGACCCGTTTGACGATGGCGACATCAGGTAAGCGTCTGTAGCGGAAAGCGAGGTGGTTCCATGCCGGCACAGACGAAAAACTATCAGTGCCCGGCCTGCACCGGTCCGCTGCATTTCGACGCGGCGACCGGCCGGCTGGCGTGCGAGTACTGCGGCTCCTCCTTCGACGTCGCGGAGTTAGAGCGGCGGGAGGCCGAGAAGAACGGCAGTGCGGCGCACGCCGGTGCGGGCGCGTGGGACACGTCGGGCATGGCGGGCGACTGGCAGGCGGACGGCCTGCGGGCGTATCTCTGCCCGTCCTGCGGCGCAGAGCTGCTGTGCGACGAGACGACGGCGGCGACCAGCTGTCCCTATTGCGGCAATCCGATGGTGCTGACCGACCGGCTCGAGGGCGTGCTCCGGCCGGACTACATCCTCCCGTTCCGCGTCGACAAAGCGGCCGCCGTGCAGGCGCTGAAGGCGTACTACAAGGGCAAGCCGCTGCTGCCAAAGGCGTTCACCGCCGAGAACCACATGGAGGAGATCAAGGGGGTGTACGTCCCGTTCTGGCTGTTTGACGGCACGGCGGAGGCAGACGCCCGCTTTCATGCGACCCGCACCTTCCTCCGCTCGGACGGAAAATACGAGATCACGACGACCCAGCACTTTGAGGTGCACCGCGCGGGAACCATTCCGTTCCAGCGCGTCCCGGTCGATGCGTCCAGCAAAATGCCGGACGACTACATGGATTCCATCGAGCCGTTCGACTACGCGGCGCTGGAGCCGTTCGCGATGGGCTACCTGCCCGGCTATCTGGCGGACAAATACGACAGGAGCGTCGCGGACTGCGCCGGGCGCGTGGAGGAGCGCATCCGGAACAGCGCGATTGAGGCGTTGCAGGAGACCGTGCACGGCTATGACCTGTGCGTGCCGGAGTATGCGCAGGTGGAGATGCACCGGGGACAGGTGCGCTATGCGCTGTTTCCCGTCTGGCTGCTGAGCACGCGCTGGAAGGGGCAGTCCTTCCTGTTCGCCATGAACGGACAGACCGGCAAGCTGGTCGGCGATCTGCCCATCAGCTGGCGCAGGCTGTGCGCGTGGTTCGCGGGCATCGCACTGCCGCTGGCGGCGGTGCTGGCCGCGGCGCTGTTTGGATTTGGATGAGGAGGGCGTCACGATGAAAAAACGAGCCGCCGCGCTCCTGTTTGCGCTGTGCCTGCTGTTTGCCTGTTTTCCGGCGGCGCGCGCGGCGGAGCACGGCTATGTGACCGATCTGGCGGGACTGCTGGACGAGGCGGATGCGCGCGCGCTGGACGCGCAGGCCGGTGCGCTTGCGGCGCAGTATGCGTGCGGCGTGTATCTGGTGATCTGCGACGATTTCACCGAGAGCGGCTATGCGGACATCCTCGACTGCGCGAAGGCGTATTTTACGGAGAACGACCTCGGCGCGGGGGAGGACAGGGACGGCGTGCTGCTGATGCTCAGCATGGCGGAGCGCGATTACGCCCTCATCGCGCACG
Organism: Candidatus Butyricicoccus stercorigallinarum; assembly: GCA_019112985.1. Taxonomy (GTDB): domain Bacteria; phylum Bacillota; class Clostridia; order Oscillospirales; family Butyricicoccaceae; genus Butyricicoccus_A; species Butyricicoccus_A stercorigallinarum. The sequence goes on from DXIG01000145.1 coordinate 5,064, forward strand.
GCGATTTCGCCAACGCTTCAGTCACCGACTACGGAAGGCAGGTGCTGGAGCAGGCCTTTCTCGACGATTTTGCCGATGACGACTGGTACGGCGGGTGCGCCGACTATCTGGACACCTGCGCGCAGCTGCTGGAGCTGTCGCAGGACGGCACGCCGCTGGATGTGCACAGCGACCCGGACGCCGCGCGCCGGTCGACAATCGCGCGGCTTGCTGTGGTGGTGCTTGTGCCGTGCCTGATCGCGGGCGCGGTCTGCCTGGCGCTGTGTATGCGCATGCGCACGGTGCGCACGGCGCGGACGGCGCGCGCGTATCTCACCGCGAACGCCGCAGCGCTCACGCTGCACACCGACATGTACACGCACACGACGGAGGTGCGCACGAAAATTCACGACGACCCGCCGCACGGCGGCGCGGGCGGAACCACCGTGGATTCCGGCGGATTTTCCGGAAGCAAGGGGAAATTCTGACGCACACCGGCGGTATTGATACGAAAAGCGGGAATCCGGCCGCGCGCCGGGTTCCCGTTCCTGTTGTAAAAAATGGTTTTTTTCGCCACAAACAGCAGCAACTGTGGTATACTGGCAGGGAAGATGTTTTTTTCGTGTTTGACACGGATGTTTTTATGCACAAGGAGGAAACGCATGGGAGGTTTTTTTGGCGTTGCCGCAAAGGAAGACTGTGTCTTTGATCTGTTTTTCGGGACAGACTACCACTCTCATCTCGGCACACGGCGCGGCGGCATGGCGGTTTTTGGCGAAAAGGGCTTTGACCGCGCGATTCACAACATAGAAAACGCACCGTTCCGCACCAAATTTGACAAAGATGTGCAGCAGATGAAGGGACACCTGGGCATCGGCTGCATCTCCGACTACGAGCCGCAGCCGTTGATCGTGCGCTCGCACCACGGCACCTACGCCATCACGACGGTCAGCAAGATCAACAACACCGATGAGATCGTCCGCAGCATTTTCAGCAACGGCAATTCGCATTTTCTGGAGATGAGCGGCGGCGACGTCAACCCGACCGAGCTGGTCGCGGCGCTGATCAACCAGAAGGAAAATCTGATCGAGGGCATCCACTATGCGCTTGAGACGATCGACGGCTCGCTGACGCTGATGATTCTGACCGCGAAGGGCATTTACGCGGCGCGCGACAAATACGGCAGAACGCCGATCGCCATCGGCCGCAAGGAGGACGCATACTGCATCGCGTTTGAAAAGTTCTCCTATCTCAACCTCGGCTATCAGGACTACAAGGAGCTCGGACCCGGAGAGATCGACGTCGTGACGCCGGACGGGGTGAAGACGCTGCTGGCGCCCGGAAAAGAGATGAAAATCTGCACGTTCCTCTGGGTGTATTACGGCTATCCGTCCAGCTCGTATGAGGGTGTGAGCGTGGAGCAGATGCGCTACCGCTGCGGGCAGAAGATGGCAAAGCGCGACCACGTCCGCCCGGACACTGTCGCGGGCGTGCCCGATTCCGGCATTGCGCACGCGGTGGGCTACTCCAATGCGTCGGGCATTCCGTATTCGCGCCCCTTCATCAAGTACACGCCGACCTGGCCGCGCTCGTTCATGCCGACCATCCAGAGCAAGCGCAACCTGATCGCGAAGATGAAGCTGATCCCGGTGCACGACCTGATTCGCGGCAAGCGGCTGATGCTCGTCGACGACTCCATCGTGCGCGGCACGCAGATGCGCGAGACCACCGAATTCCTGTATCAGAGCGGCGCGAAGGAAGTGCACATCCGCTCCGCCTGCCCGCCGCTGGTGTACGGCTGCAAGTACCTGAACTTCTCGCGCTCCTCGTCGGAGATGGATCTGATCACCCGGCGCGTGATCGCGCGGCTGGAGGGCACGGAGGATATCCCGGACGACGTGCTCCAGCAGTACACCGACCCGGAATCTCCCAAGTACGACACCATGGTGGAGGAGATTCGCAAGGAGCTGGACTTTACGACGCTGCGCTACAACCGTCTGGACGACATGCTGGAGGCTGTGGGCATTCCGAAGGAGAAGCTCTGCACCTACTGCTGGGACGGAAAAGAATAACAGAAAACAAAACACAGAGCTGCAAGCGAAACAACCCGCTGCGGCTCTGTGTTTTTTTGATGTCCGGTCACAGGTCGTAGGCCGCCAGCTGCTCGACGTTGTCCGGGTCGTATTCGATCTCCTCGGAATACCGGCGGCACAGCTCGATCTGCTGCTCCGGCGCAAGGCGGC
>DXIG01000013.1 GCA_019112985.1 Candidatus Butyricicoccus stercorigallinarum
CCGAAATCGACAACGCCGTGATCGACGACCAGATGGTCAAGGACGCCTTTGACCGCTATCTGGCGGGCCGCCGCGAGGTATACGGCGAAGAAAAGGCCGCCGCGCGCCCGATCACGCTGATGGACGTCGGCACCGCCGCCGGCAAGGTGCTCAAAAAGCGCGGCAATCTCGCCAACCTCGACGAGAGCGAGGAGATCAACGCCTGCTCCATCCGCATTCAGGCGAAGGTGGACGGCAAGCGGGAGCCGTGGCTGCTCATGTTCAAAAACGAGACGCACAACCACCCGACCGAAATCGAGCCGTTCGGCGGCGCGGCGACCTGCCTCGGCGGCGCCATCCGCGACCCGCTGTCCGGCAGAAGCTATGTCTATCAGGCGATGCGCGTGACCGGCGCGGGCGACCCGACCGTGCCGCTGCGCGAGACGCTCGAGCACAAGCTGCCGCAGCGCAAGCTGTGCACCACGGCCGCGGCGGGCTATTCCTCCTACGGCAACCAGATCGGCCTTGCCACCGGTCTGGTGCATGAAATCTACCACCCGGGCTATGTCGCCAAGCGCATGGAGATCGGCGCGGTGGTCGGCGCGGCGCCGGTGGACAACGTCGTGCGCGAGGTGCCCGATCCGGGCGACATCGTCATCCTGCTCGGCGGTCGCACCGGCCGCGACGGCTGCGGCGGCGCAACCGGTTCGTCCAAGAGCCACACCACCGAGTCGCTCGAGACCTGCGGCGCGGAGGTGCAGAAGGGCAACCCGCCGGAGGAGCGCAAGATCCAGCGCCTGTTCCGCAATCCGGAGGTCACGCGCATGATCCGCCGCTGCAACGACTTCGGCGCGGGCGGCGTGTCCGTCGCCATCGGCGAGCTGGCGGACGGTCTGGACATCGACCTGAACGCCGTGCCCAAGAAATACGACGGTCTGGACGGCACCGAGCTGGCGATCTCCGAATCGCAGGAGCGCATGGCGGTCGTCGTCGCGGCGGAAAACGTCGAGTCGTTCATCCGCATGGCCAACGAGGAGAACATCGAGGCGACGGTTGTGGCGGCCGTCACCGACACCAACCGCCTGCGCATGACGTGGAACGGCAAGACGATTGTCGACGTCTCGCGCGACTTCCTCAACACCAACGGCGCGGCCAAGCACGCGGACGCGCATATTTCCCAGCTGCCCGTGCCGAGCATCGCCTGCCCGGCGGAGGGCGCGACGCTGCGCGAGAAGATGCTCCATCTGGCGTCCGAGCTCAACATCTGCCTGGAGCGCGGCCTGACCGAGCGCTTTGACGGCTCGATCGGCGCGAGCTCGGTGTTCATGCCGTATGGCGGCAAGAACCAGCTGACGCCGACGCAGGTCATGGCGGCGACGCTGCCGGCCGCCGGCCAGTGCTCCACGGCGTCCGTCATGGGCTTCGGCTTCGACCCGTACTTTATGGAGCAGAACCCGTTCCTCGGTGCGTCGTGCGCGGTCATCGAATCGATGGCACGGCTGGTCGCGGCGGGCTGCGATTACCGCACCGCCTACCTGACGTTCCAGGAATACTTTGAACACCTCAACCGCGACGCGGAGAAATTCGGCACGCCGCTGGCGGCGCTGCTCGGCGCCTACGACGCGCAGGAGTCGCTGGGACGCGCGGCCATCGGCGGCAAGGACTCCATGTCCGGCACGTATGACGACATGCACGTGCCGCCGACGCTCGTCTCGTTCGCCATCGCGACGCAGGAGGCCGACCGCCTGATCTCGCCCGAATTCAAGGCGGCGGGACACCCGGTCTATTTCCTCGACGCGACGTACAACATGGACGGCTCGCCCGACTACACCGCCATCCGCGCGACCTGGGAGGTCGTGCAGCGCCTGATTGCCGCGGGCAAGGTCGCGGCGTCCTGGTCGCTGGCCTCCGGCGGCATCGCGGAGGGCATCATGAAAATGGCGATCGGCAACGACATCGGCTTCACCTTCGGCCCGTCGTTCACGCCGGACGCGCTGTTCCTCAAGAATTACGGCGGCATCCTGATCGAGGCCACCGAGGAGCTGGACAACATGCCGCTGTGGATGGTCGGCATGACCACCGACCGGCCGGAGCTCGACGTTTTTGGCGAGATCATCCCGCTGGCCGACGTCAAGCAGGCGCTGGAGGGCACGCTGGAGAGCGTCTTCCCGACGCGCGCCGCCGCCTCGGACGACCGGCTGGTCAAGCCGTCGTTCACCGAGCGCTTTGCGCAGGCGCCCGCCGTCAAGAGCGCGCGCCCGGTCGCCGTCATTCCGGTCTTCCCGGGCACCAACTGCGAATATGACACGGCCAAGGCCGTCGAGAGCGCGGGCGGCGAGGCGAACATCGTCGTCGTGCGCAACCTGTCGCAGGATGCGCTGATGGACTCCGCCGAAAAGCTGGAGGCGGCGATCCGCGCGGCGCAGATGATGATCGTGCCGGGCGGCTTCTCCGGCGGCGACGAGCCGGACGGCTCGGGCAAGTTCATCGCCTCCTTCCTGCGCGCCCCGGCGATCCGCGACGCGGTGCACGACCTGCTGGGCCGCCGCGACGGCCTGATGCTCGGCATCTGCAACGGCTTCCAGGCGCTCATCAAGCTGGGTCTGGTGCCGTATGGCGAGATCCGCGATCTGGACGAGACCTGCCCGACGCTGACCTACAACCTGATCGGCCGCCACCAGTCGCGCTATGTGCAGACGCGCGTGGCTTCGGTCAAGTCGCCGTGGCTGTCCTCCTGCGAGGTGGGCGACATCCACTCCATCGCGATTTCGCACGGCGAGGGCCGCTTCGTCGCGCCGCAGGCGGAGATCGACCGCCTGATCGCAAACGGTCAGGTCGCGTTCCAGTACGTCGACTTCGACGGCGAGCCGTCGATGGACATCGCGTTCAACCCGAACGGCTCGATGTGCGCCATCGAGGGCATCACGTCGCCGGACGGCCGCGTGCTCGGCAAGATGGGTCACACCGAGCGCTACACGCGCTATGTCGGCCGCAACATCTTTGGCGAGAAGTATCAGCCGCTGTTTGAAAACGGCGTCAACTATTTCAAATAACGACAGCAGATTTCGGTCTGTGCGCGGGCGCGCCGTTTGGCGCGCCCGCGCTTTTTTGCCTGAAAACGAGGAATTTACACGCAATGCAGGCGGAAAATATTGACAAATCTTCGGGAGAGTGGTATACTGTAACAAATAGAACGGGTTGCTGTTCTGTGAGAGCCTGACGGAAAAACGAAAGAGTTTACCTGCGAAAAAAACCGGCGGCTGTCTTCAGCGGCCGGGAAAAGGAGGAGGCGTTCGGATGAAAAAGAATCTCATAGGGGCGCTGGCCGTCTGCGCCGCGCTGCTGCTCGCCGGATGCAGCGGCAGCCAGACCGGCACGGGAAGCATCCAGCAGCCTGCGGGCTCGGCGGAGGAGAGCACGTTGCAGGGCGGCGGCGCGATGTACCCGGAAATGACGCACGAGGACATGCTGGAGAGCTCCGCGCTGATTGTGCGGGGCGAGGTGACCGCGCAGTCCGAGCCGTTCGAGGTCACGCCGGACACCGGCGGCGACCCCAGATATTGTACCGATTACACCGTTGCCATCGATCAGGTGCTGCGCGGCGCGGCTGGAGATACCGTGACCGTGCGCGTGCAGGGCGAGCCGGTCGACGGCATGGACAGCACGGCGCAGGACGCGCCCGAGCTGACCGCGGGCAAGCAGCTGCTGCTGTATCTGCGCGATCCGGGCGACGCGGACGACGGAACGTATTATTACGTCACCGGCCTGTGGCGCGGCGTGTACGAATGGCAGACCTCGGACGAGGGGGAATTTTATGTCAACCAGAGCAACGCCAACGACGAACATCTGAAGGAGACCTGGGACGCGGCGGAGCTGGAAGCGGAAATCGCGGCGTACAACCAGAGCCATCCGGTCGAAGCGGACGGCGCATGAGCAAGAGAAACCGCAAAAAGGCGGGCGCAGACGCGCCCGCCTTTGTCATTCGTGAATTTCGCGCTCGCGCCGCAAGCGCTGCATGTGCCGCTGGATGCGCAGCAGCCCGGAGCCGCAAAACACGGCGGCCGCCAGCACCAGCGCCATGCCCGCCACGGCGCTCCACGTCACAGCGCCCGCAGAGAGCAGGCAGACGATCTGCACCACAAGGGCGGCCAGCACCGCCACCGTGGCGCCAAGCAGCAGCGACCGGATGCGCGCAAAATGGCGGAGCAGTGAATCGATGTCGGAAAACAGCGCGAACGGCCCGTCCGCGGTCTTTTTGCGAAAATATGCCCAGCCGTTGAAATAGGTCGCGATGTGCTCCGCGCCGGTCTCCTCCAGAAAGCGGAGATAGCGCTCGGTCGCCTGCGCGCTGCCGCGCGCCAGCAGCTCCAGCCGGTACTGGTACTGCCCCGGCGCGCTCTGCTCGAATACATAGCGAAACGGCGTGGTGTCGACGAGATTCCAGCCCTGCGCCGCCATGCTGTTGAGCCAGTCCTCCTCCTTCTCGTGTTCCCAGGCGAAAAAGGTTCGATGAACGATTTTTCTCATATGCTCCACTCCTTTGTGACCGCCTCGCCGTTGGTCAGCAGCTCGCGCAGGCGCGCCAGCTCCGCCAGCACTGCCGCGCGCCCCGCCGCCGTCAGCCGATATTGCTTCTTTCTGCCGCCGCCCGGCAGGCCTTCGATCCAGCCCTTCTGCTGTAGGGTGTGCAGCGCGCCGTATAGCGTGCCCGCCGCCAGCCGCACGCGCCCGCCGCTCAGCCGCCCGGCGTTCTGCATGATGCCGTAGCCGTGCATCGGGCGGTCGAGCGACAGCAGGATGTAAAACACCGCCTCCGTCAGCGCCAGAGACTCCATGTGCCGCACCTCGCTCTCGTTTTACTTCGACTTCCGTTATATCGTCTGCCGATATAGTAAGTGTACCACCCGCGGCGCGTACTGTCAACCCCTTTGCGCGGCGGTGCGCAAATGGGAACATCGTCTGTATTGACGGACAGAGGAAAAATTCTGCCCGGTATTCCGACAAAAAATGTAAAAAAATTGCGGGTAAATTAACCTGTGATAATGACAGAGCTGGCGAAATGGGATAAAATACAACAAAGAAAGTAGAACCAGCGACATAAGGGGGGACCATGGAGCGATTCTATCGACAGATTCTCGGCTTGCGGGACGCGCAGCTGATTCGCCGGCTGGCGGCCGCCTCGCAGTGGGTGTTCTTCCAGAAGGGGGCGCTGCTGTTTCGCACCGGAGAGATCTGCAACGACATTTATTTTCTGCAATCCGGCGTCATTCGGAACATCATGCTGAATGCCGACGGGCAGGAGCTGACCGACGGATTTGTGTTTTCCACCGGTGAGGTCGTCATGACGTCGTTCAACCGGCTGGAGCTGGACAGGGCGTCGTGTTATACGATCGAGGCGCTGGAGGACAGCACGTTTCTCCGGCTGCCGGTCGCGGTCGCCATCCAGGCCGCGCGCGACACGCCGGAGATCACGCAGATGCACAACCGCATCCTGCTGAGCGAGATGAAAAAGCACCGGGAGATCAAGCTGGCGCTGTATCAGATGTCGGCGGTCGAGCGGTATCAGTGGTTTTTGAAGCAATATCCCGGCCTGATCGAGCGCATTCCCAACAAGCACATCGCGTCTTTTTTAGGGATGACGCCGGTCACGCTGAGCCGGCTGCGCCGCAACCTGCGCAGCCCGTGACAGACACAACGGGGACGAAAGACGGCGGACGGCAGGGGGGAAACGCCGCCCGCCGGGCACAAAGGGGCGAGGACGCGCCGCAGGGGGTTTGCGGCGCGCCCTTTGTGCGCCCGCCGGAGAGAAAAAATCTGGAAAACAGCGCCGGAAATTAACCTGTGTTAATGACAGCGGGCGCGCGCGGGATTACAATAAACAAGGAAGCAAATACGGCATGCAAGAGGAGGGGCATTGCGATGGAGCAATTTTTCCGGCAGGTTCTCGGTCTGAAGGACGCGCAGCTGATTCAAACGCTGGCGTCGATCTCGCGGCGGGAGGTTGTCAAAAAGGGTGAACTGCTGTTTCGCGCCGGAGAGCGCCACGACTGCATCTATTTTCTAAAATCCGGCATCGTGTGCGGCATGATTTTGAGCGCGGACGGACAGCTGCTCACCGACTGCATCGCGTTTTTGCCCGGGGAGCTCATCATGCCGTCCGATTTTCTGCCGCAGGGCGGCGCGCTGCACATGGACATGTCGGCGTACTACTCCGCCGAAGTGATAGAGGACAGCGCGCTTTTCCGGCTGCCGGTGGCGGCCGCCCGCGAGGTGCTGGCGAACACGCCGGAAGCCGTGCAGCTGCAAAACCGTCTGCTGATCTACTGGACAGAGCGGCACTGGCAGCTCAAGCTGGCCAAGCAGCAGATGCCGGCGCTCGAGCGGTATCAGTGGTTCTTAAAGCAATATCCCGGCCTGATCGACCGCATTCCCAACAAATACATTGCTTCCTTTTTGGGCATGACGCCGGTCACGCTGAGCCGTCTGCGCCGCAATCTGCGCGGCCCGGAACAGACGCAGCGGGGATGAAAGACGGCGGACGGCAGGGGGAAAAGCGCCGTCCGCCGGGCACAATGGGGTGAGGGCGCGCCGCAGGGGGTTTGCGGCGCGCCCTTTGTGCGCCCGCCAAAAAAGGCGGGCAATCGGGACTTTTTTGGTGACAAAGCGCGTAAAATGGGATATAATATGTGAAATGGGCAAAGCGGAACGATGTATTGCTTTGCTCTTGCACAGCACAGACGGGAACACGCCGGACGTGCGGCGGACGGCGAAGGGAGGTCGCAATGGAACAATTTTGCCGGGAGGTTCTCGGCCTGACGGACGCGCAGCTGATTCGCGCGGTGGCGGCGCTCTCCAGGCGGGAGGCCGTCAAAAAGGGCGAGCTGCTGTTTCGCGCCGGGGAGCGCCGCGACGAACTGTACTTTTTGGAATCCGGACTCGTGTGCGGCATGATTTTGGACGCGGACGGGCAGGCGATCACCGACTGCATCGCGTTTTTGCCCGGCGACCCCATCATACCGGAGAATCTGTCCGACCGGCTCCTGTCGCCGGACGACGTTCCGCCCTCCGATGTGCCGGCGTATTATTTCGCTGAGGTGCTGGAGGACAGCGCGCTCTTTCAGCTGCCGGTCACGGCCGTCATCGAGCAGCTGTATGGGTATCCGGAAGTCATGCAGCTGCAAAACCGGCTGCTGATCGGCTGGACAGAGCGGCACTGGCAGCTCAAGCTGGCCAAGCAGCAGATGCCGGCGCTTGAGCGCTATCAGTGGTTTTTGAAGCAATATCCCGGCCTGGCCGGACGCCTGCCCGACCGGTACATCGCCTCGTTTCTGGGCATGAAGCCGGTCACGCTGAGCCGCCTGCGCCACAGCCTGCGCGCCGGGCAGGCGTGACGCGCCCCGGTTCCGTGTAAAACAATTGGGTAACTTTTTGGGAAACAATTGGCACACGCCGCCGTTTGATGTATAATGAAACTACCAATGGAGCAGCGCAGAAGGGGAACGGTCTCCGCAGGCAGAGGCCGCTCCCGTATGCGAAAGGCGTGGGCCGGCCGGCAGCATGGCGCTGTCCCGCGGGCTGGCCGGCGCGTTTCCGCCTGCCTCCAGCATATGAAAGCCAGGGCGACGGTGTGCGCCCGCAGAAAAGGGAAAGGAATGCGTTTCGTATGATTAAGTTGTCTCCTTCTATTTTGTCCGCAGATTTTGCCAATTTGCAGCGCGACATCGCGGTGGCGGTCGAGGCCGGCGCGGAGTATGTCCATGTCGACTGCATGGACGGCCACTTTGTGCCCAACCTGACCATCGGCGCGCCGGTTGTCAAGGCGCTGCGCAAGGCGACCGGCGCGGTGCTCGACGTCCATCTGATGATCGCCAATCCGGATCAGTACCTCGACGATTTCATCAAGGCCGGTTCGGATATCATCACCGTGCACTATGAGTCCAACGGTGACACGCTGGCGCAGGTGCGCAAGATCAAGGCGGCCGGCGTCCGCGCCTGTGTCTCGGTCAAGCCGGGCACGCCCGCAGACGTGCTGCTGCCGCTGCTGCCCGAGCTGGACATGGTGCTCATCATGACGGTGGAGCCGGGCTTTGGCGGACAGGGCTACATCGACGCCTGCACCGACAAGATCCGCGCAATCCGCAAGGCGATCGACGAGAACGGCTACCGCTGTGAGCTGGAGATCGACGGCGGCGCCAAGCTGACCAACACGCCGGACATCGTCGCGGCGGGCGCGAACGTCATCGTCGCGGGCTCCGCGGTGTTCGGCGGCGACATCGCCGGCAACGTCAAGGGCTTCCGCGCGATTTTCGATTCGTTCGACAACAACTATTTTGCGTTCTGAGACCGGCGCGCGACCTGCGCCGTCCCGCCGTGGGCTTTGGCTCGCGGCGGTTTTTTTGCGCGCAAAAAAAGCGGCCCGCCCCGATGAGAGGCAGGCCGCTGTGCGGTTTGGTTTTATTATTCGACGGTGACCGACTTGGCGAGATTTCTCGGCTTGTCGACGTCGCAGCCGCGCTCGATCGCCGTGTAGTAGGCGAACAGCTGCATCGGGACGACGGTCAGCGTGGAGGTGAAGATATCGTCGGTGTCCGGGATATAGAAGACCTGATCCGCGACGCCCTCGACGTCGGTGCAGCCCTCCTTGACGATGGCGACGACATAGGCGCCGCGCGCCTTGACCTCCTTGACGTTGCTCACCAGCTTTTCGTACAGCTGATCCTGCGTCGCCACGGCGACGACCAGCGTGCCCTCCTCGATGAGGGAGATGGTGCCGTGCTTGAGCTCGCCCGCCGCATACGCCTCGGAGTGGACATAGGAGATTTCCTTCAGCTTGAGCGAGCTTTCGAGCGACGCGCCGTAGTCGATGCCGCGCCCGATGACGAACACGTGCTCCTTGTCGGCGTGCCGCTTGGCGAGCGCCTTGAGCGCCTCCTCGTCCGCGAACATGTGCTCCAGCTGGGCGGGCAGCGCCTCCAGCGCCGCGATCAGGCGGGCGGCGGTCTTCGGCTCGATGGTGCCGCGAACCTGGCCGAACTTGAGCGCGATCAGGTAGAGCACGGCCAGCTGGGTGCTGTAGCCCTTGGTGGTGGCGACGGCGATCTCCGGGCCGGCCATCGTGTACAGCACGTCGTCGCTCTCGCGGGCGATGGAGCTGCCGACCGCGTTGACGATGGACAGCACGTGCACGTCGTTGGCCTTGGCCTCGCGCAGCGCCGCCAGCGTGTCGGCGGTCTCGCCCGACTGGCTGATCGTGATGCACAGGTCGTTGCGGCTGAGGATCGGGCGGCGGTAGCGGAACTCGGACGCCAGATCGACCTCGACCGGGATGCGCGTCAGCTCCTCGATGACGTATTTGCCGACGATGCCCGCGTGCCAGGCAGAGCCGCAGGCGACGATGTGGATGCGGCCGATGTTCTTGATCTGCTCCTCGCTCAGGCGGATCTTGTCCAGACGGATGCCGCCGTCGTGGATGCGCGAGCCGATGCAGGTGCGCAGGGCGTTCGGCTGCTCCTTGATTTCCTTCATCATGAAGTAGTCATAGCCGCCTTTTTCCGCCGCGGAGATGTCGTAATCGACGGTGTAGACGTCGCGCGTGATCGGGTTGCGCTCCATGTCGAGCAGCTCGACGGAGTCCGCCTTGATGAGGGCGATTTCGTTCTCGTTGAGCAGGTAGTAGCTGCGGGTGTGGTCGAGCACCGCGGGGATGTCTGACGCGATGTAGTTTTCGCGCTCGCCGAGGCCGATGACCATCGGGCTGTCCTTGCGGACGGCGAGCAGCGTGTCCGGGTAGTCGGTGCACAGGATGCCGAGCGCGTACGAGCCGCGGATGCGGCGGATGACGCGGATGAGCGTGCCGACCAGGTCGCCGTCATACAGCTTGTCGAACAGCTGCGCGACGACCTCGGTGTCCGTCTCCGAGCGGAAGACGACGCCCTGCGACTCCAGCTCCTCCTTGAGCGGGATGTAGTTTTCGATGATGCCGTTGTGTACGACGGTGATGCGCCCGCTCATGCTGGTGTGCGGGTGCGAGTTGATGTCGTTGGGTGCGCCGTGCGTCGCCCAGCGCGTGTGGCCGATGCCGAGCGAGCCGGGAATACCGCCCGCCGCGTCCACCTTTTCGCGCAGCGTGGCCAGACGGCCCTGCGATTTCATGGTGCGGATCTTGTCGGAAAAGACAGCGATTCCGGCAGAGTCATAGCCGCGGTATTCCAGCTTCTGAAGACCCTCCAGCAGGAAGGGCGCCGCGTCCTGGTAGCCTGCATAGCCTACGATTCCACACATAGTTGTAGTACCTCCGAGGAATAAAAATTTTTTGGCACGGTTGCGTTTCCTTCTGTGCCTGCGGTTTCCCGCAGGGTTTGTAGAAACGCCCTCGCCCGCGTGCCCGCCGGGCGGGAAGCATCCGCCGAATTTTCGATCACTTCCACCTCGTCAGCATACCCTGCACGGCAGCTCTGGCGCTTTTGTCCGGGCGCGGGAGACAGGCTCCGGCGCGAAGGTTTCGCCGTGTGCAGCGGCGTTCGCGGGCGCAGTTTTGCCCGCTCCTGTTCCGAAATATTATACCATGCGGCCGGGCAAATAGGAAGAGCAATGATGGCCAATTTCGCGCGGGCGGCCCCGGCGGCGTTGTAGGATATCGCCAGAGCAAGGCGGAAAATGCCCAACAAAAACCAGAAACCTGCAACCTCTCTTGACATTTCGGCCACACCGGTATATTGTGAAAGCAGCGCGGCGGCCGCGCGGCGCGCCCTGCGCGTTTGGCGGGATGCGGCGGCCGCTGCAACAGCATATGCCGCCGGCGGCGCGGGCATGCCGGGGCTGCGGACGGGAGGAGCCATATGTTTGAAGAAGAACTGCGCGGGCGCGGGGTGCTCATCTGGCTGGAGGACAATGCGCCGGTGCTCAAGACCGACTATCTGGAGGAAATGGCCGTGCAGGCGCCGCAGGCGACGCTGCGCCAGACCGCGCAGGCGGTCGCGCGGCAGTTCGGGCTGACCGGCGCGCACTGGACGCTGTGCCGCTGCTCGTTCGGCAAGGCGGGCGCGCAGACGCACCCGATTTCCGACGCGCTGACGCTGGGCGCGCTGCGCCTGCCGCTGACGCTGGCGCTGGTCGACGACGAGGACATGCAGCGGCGCTGCCGCGCGCTGGCAGAGGAGGAGAGAGCGAATGCGGGCGATTGAACTGCACATCCCGGCGCTGAGTGAGCCGGAAAACCAGCCCAAGTGGCTGCGCCATCTGAACACGGTCAACCACCACCGCAGTCTGGTGCGCCGGCACTGCTTCCGGCTGGGGCTGTACCGGCAGGGCTTGATGCACGACCTGTCCAAGTACCATCCGGTGGAATTTCTCGTGGGCGCGCGCTATTTTCAGGGCTTTCAGAGCCCGAACAACGCTGAGCGGCTGGATCGCGGCTACAGCAGCGCCTGGCTGCACCACAAGGGGCGCAACAAGCACCACCTCGAATACTGGATCGACTATTCGCTGGGCGAGGAAAGCCCGCTGGCGGGCATGAAGATGCCGGTGGAATATGTCGCGGAGATGTTCTGCGACCGCGTCGCCGCCAGCAAGACCTATCTCGGCGATAAATACACGGACGGCGCGCCGTTGGCCTACTATGAAAAGTCCAAGTCGCACTACCTCATGCACCCGGAGACGCGCGCGCTGCTCGAGCGCATGCTCACCATGCTCGCGGAGCGGGGCGAGGCGCGGACGTTCGATTACATCCGCTATCATGTGCTGAAAAAGTAAAAAAAGACGCGAAAAAGGCGCGGGGAGAAAAATCCCCGCGCCTTATGCTGTCGAAAAAGCGCTGTATGTTCTCAAAAAAGCTCAGGCGCTGCGCGCCGACAGGATATAGCGCTCGATGGCGCGGCTGACGCCGTGTCTGGCGTTGCTCTCGGTCGTGACGTCCGCCAGCGCGCGGATGTGCTCCGGCGCGTTGGCCATGGCGACGCCCAGCCCGGCGGCCTCCAGCATGGCGCGGTCGTTGTCGCTGTCGCCGCAGGCCATGACCTGCCCGGCGGTCAGGCCGAGGTGTCCGGCCAGATGCAGCAGCGCGGCGCCCTTGTCCGTGCCCTTTGCGTTGATTTCGACGTTCATCAGGCCGCAGAACACGGACGGCTCGCTCTCGAACAGGCCGCTCGCCCGCATGTCCGCCAGCCAGGCGTTCAGCTCGCGCGCGTCGCCGTAGACGATCGCCTTGAAGATGGTCTCGCGCGCCAGCGCGCGCCACTGCGCCGGGTCTTCGATGTGGCGGTAGTGCGGCAGGTTGAGCGGGAGCCTGCCGATGATGCGGGAAATCTGGTCAAAATGCCCCTGGCATTTGTCGCCGAACCAGATGGTGCGCTCGCCGTAAAAGCTCGGCTCCACGCCATGCGCCTCGCAGAGCGTCAGCAGCCGGTCGATGTGCTGCGGCGTCATCTCGTGGCGGTAGATTTCCCGCCCGTCGGCGGAGGTGATGCGCGCGCCGTTTTCCGTGATAATCCAATCCACGCCGCCGGCCGCCTCCGCGTGCGCGAGCGTGTCGACGATCGAGCGGCCGGTGCACAGCGCCACGGCGACACCCGCCGCGCGGGCGCGCTGGAGCGTCTGGCGCTCGCGGTCATGCACGCGGCTGTCTTCGCCGAGCAGCGTGCCGTCCAGATCCAGACCGAGCAGTCTGATGGGAGATTCGATCATAATGTTTTTTGTCACCTTTCCGGTCATTTCTCACTGTTTCTTTCTTCGTTTCTGCCTTTCGCCATCATTATAGCACGGGCGTTTCCGGCGTGTAAAGCAGAGAAATCGAACGAAAATTGGCGGAAATTTGTGAAATCTGGTGGAAATCCGCCGGTCGATACGGTATACTGAAGACACATTGGGAAGCTGAGACAGAAGGAGAGTATGCGCATGAAAAAACGATATCTGCTGCTCCTCCCGGTGGCGCTCTGCGTGATCGCCTGCGCCGCCGCGGTGGGCTACATCCACTTCAATCCGTCGCAGGCGCCGGCAGGCACGCCGTCCGTGCTGCTGCGGGAGCCGGACGCCCCGTCCGCCCAGACCGACGCGGGGAGCGGGCAACAGCCGGAGGAGCTGACCGCCGCGCAGCAGCGCGCGCGCGAGCTGCTGGACGGCATGACGCTCGAGCAGAAGCTGTATCAGATGATGTTCGTGCGCCCGGAGACGCTGACGGGCGTCGGCCAGGTCGTGCGGGCGGGCGACGCGACGCGCCAGGCGATGGAGGCCATGCCGGTGGGCGGCATCATCTATTTCTCACAGAATTTCCAGGGCACAGACCGGACGACCGAGCTGCTGACCAACACGCAGCAGTACGCGCAGCAGGCCGGCGCGGGCATCCCGCTGTTCTTCGGCGTCGACGAGGAGGGCGGCACGGTGGCGCGCCTGTCCGACGTGCTCGGCACGACCAAATTCGACGACATGGCGGAATACGGCGCGCGCGGCAGCGCGCAGGAGGCGTATGACATCGGCGAGACGCTCGCCGCCGACCTCAGCCGCTTCGGCTTCAACGTCGATTTCGCGCCGGTCGCCGATGTGCTCAGCAACGAAAACAACACGGAGATCGGCGCGCGCTCGTTCGGCAGCGACCCGGACGTGGTCTCCACCATGGTGGAAAACGAGGTCAACGGCTTGCAGGAAAACGGCGTCATGGCGGCGCTCAAGCACTTCCCGGGGCACGGCAGCACGCAGGCCGACTCGCACGAGGGCACGTCCACGACCGACCGGACGCTGGATGAGCTGCGCGGCTGCGACCTGCTGCCGTTTGCGGCGGGCATCGAGCAGGACGCGGCGTTTGTGCTCGTCTCGCACATGACGGCCACCGCGCTGGACAGCGTCCCGTGCTCGCTGTCGTCCGCCGTCATCACCGACCTGCTGCGCGGGGAACTGGGCTATGACGGTATCGTCATCACGGACGGGCTGGACATGGGCGCGATCACCGCCAGCTACAGCAACGGCGAGGCCGCCGTGCGCGCCGTGCAGGCGGGTGTGGACATGCTGCTCTGCCCGCCCAGCATCGCGGACGCCTATCAGGCGTTATCGCAGGCGGTGGCGGACGGCACGCTCACCGAGGCGCGCATCGACGAGAGCGTCGCGCACATCCTGACGGCCAAGGTGGAATACGGGCTGATCGACTGACAAATTTCGCCAAAATGCAGGCAGTTTGGCGAGCAATTGCCGCCTGCGGCGGCAAAACGCTGCCAGGAGCCGGCAGCGCACGCAGGAAGATTGTGATTTCCTGCGCCACAAATTGCTTTCCGACAGAAAAAACCGTGCAGGAGAGAAAGCCCTCAACTGCACGGTTTTTTATGGATTTTTTGTCAGTCTGCGAGAATTTCCGCCTTGCGCGCGAGCAGATCGTCGCTCAGCAGCTGCGCCTGCACCTGCTCAAAGCCGATGCGGCTGATGGTGTCCGAGAAGCGCTCGCCCTTGATGCCCTGCTCGCGGAACAGCAGGATGGCCTTCTCGACGACGTTCAGCACCTCTTCCTTGGAGGTGAACGTCTTTTTCAGCGGGATGCCGTGGGCGCTCTTCTTGCCCCAGCGGCCGCCGATGTAGACGCGGTAGCCGTAAACGGAGTTGTCGCGCGCGTGGAACGGACATTTGCCGACGCAGCGGCCGCAGCGCGTGCAGATCTCCGGATCGACGGACAGCTTGCCGTCGACCACGTGCGCCGCGTTGACCGGACAGGCCTTCTCCACCTGACATTTGCCGCAGCCGCGGCACTTGTCCGCATCGAAGCCGGGCACGCGCTGGCCGACGATGCCGATGTCGTTCAGGTTGGGCTTGACGCAGTTGTTCGGGCAGCCGCCGACCGCGATCTTGAACTTGTGCGGCAGCGCCACGTCGCCGTAGCCCTTGAAGAAGCGCTCGTGAATCTCGTCCGCGATGCCGTAGGAATCGAGCAGGCCGTACTGGCAGGTCGTGCCCTTGCAGCAGACGACGGGGCGCACCTTCGCGCCGGTGCCGCCCGTCTCCAGGCCGCCCTCGGCGAGGAACGCCCGGAGGGCGTCGACGTTCTCATACGGTACGCCCTGGATTTCCAGCGTCAGACGGGTGGTCATGGCGACCGCGCCGCTGCCGAACTTTTTGGCGGCCTCGGTGATGCGCGCCAGCTGCTCGGTCGTCACCTTGCCGTTGCGCGTGATGACGCGGCAGTTGAACAGATCGGTGCCCTTCTGATGCAGGAAGCCGAGCGCTTTGACCCGCTTGACCTCGTCCATCGGGACGGAGGCGGGACCCATGGGAGTCAGGGTGATGTTCATTTTTTGATAACCTTCTTTCTTCGTCATACAGGAAAAGCGAGCGGCGGTGCGCCGCGGTGAACCGGGATGCGATTATCTGTAGTATAGCACAAATGCAGAGAATTGGCAATTCTAACCGAATTAAACGGGGATTTCTTGTGAGTGTTCCATAAAAACTTGAGATAAAATTTTATGTTTTCGTCGGAGTATATTTATAAATACCTATGATTAGCGTGGCGGTTTGTATATATATGGAAGGATGTGGCCGCGGGCGGGAAAAGAAATGTGCAACCTGCATAAAGGGTGTGCAAAGATTTTGTGTACATTAGTAGAAATACACAGGAAAAACCGGGAATTTCTTGACAGCAATGTAAAAAACGGATAAAATCTATATGGAATAGATAAAATACAAGAGAATAGAGTGGCTTGTTACTGTTCGATCAGGCAAAACCAAATAACACAGGGATTGCTGCGCAACCCGGTTGTGGTTATTTGGTATTTTTATTTTATACAGCGCGGCTGCGCCGCAAGGGCGCGGCCGAAATCCATCGATAAAAGGAGAAAAGAGTATGCAGTCGTTTGTCTACACCATTCAGGATGAGATCGGTATCCACGCCCGTCCGGCGGGCGTGCTGGCCAAGGAAGCGAAGAAGTTTTCCAGCAAGATCGAGATCGAAAAGGACGGCAAGTCCGCGGATGTCCGCCGCATGATGAGCGTGATGGGACTCGGCGTCAAGTGCGGCGAGGCGATCACCGTCAAAGCGGAGGGCGAGGACGAGGCGCAGGCCATCGAGGCGATGAAGGCGTTCTTCGCGGCGAATCTGTAAGCGCAGGCACCGGAGCGCGCGGCCGTCTGGCAGGAAGCGGCGCGCGCCAGTTAATGAGATAGAGCAAGGGAGGAAAACATCTATGTACACCATTTACGGAAAAGGCGTGTCCAAGGGCGTCGCTGACGGCCCGATTTACTTCTACCGCCGGGGCGGCGGAGAGGTCGTAAAGACCGCCGTTTCTGACACCGAGGCGGAGAAGGCGCGCTTTGAGGACGCGCGTCAGACCGCGATGAAGCAGCTCGCCGCGCTGTACGACAAGGCGCTGGCGGAGGTCGGCGAAGAGGGCGCCGCGCTGTTCGAGGCGCATCAGATGATGCTGGAAGACCTCGACTACATCGAAGGCATCACCGACATGATCGAGGGCGAGAGCCTCAACGCCGAGTACGCGGTCTCGCAGATCGCAGAGCAGTTCGCCGCCATGTTCGCGGCGATGGACGACGCCTACATGCAGGCGCGCGCGGCGGACGTCAAGGACATCTCCACCCGCGTCATCGGCATTCTGAGCGGCGCCGTCGCGGGCGGCATCGACTCCGATGTGCCGGTCATTCTGGCCTCCGACGACCTCGCGCCGTCTGAGACCGTGCAGCTGGACAAGTCCAAGATTCTGGGCTTCGTCACCTCCGGCGGCTCGGGCAACAGCCACACCGCGATTCTCGCGCGCACGATGGGCATTCCGGCCATCATCGGCGTCGGCGACGCGCTGAGCGAGGGTCTGGAGGGCAAGAGCGCCATCATCGACGGCTCGACCGGCGAGGTCGCGATTGACCCGGACGAGACCACCAGCCAGCGCCTGCTCAAGAAGCAGGCGGAGGAGCGCGCGCTCAAGGCGCTGCTCGATCAGCTCAAGGGCAGAGAGAACATCACGCTCGACGGCCGCAGAGTCATGGTATACTGCAACATCGGCTCGCCGGACGACGTCGATCCGGTGCTCGCGAACGACGGCGGCGGCATCGGCCTGTTCCGCTCCGAGTTCCTCTACCTGAGAAATGACGACTATCCGACCGAGGAGCAGCAGTTCCAGGCCTATAAGACGGTTGCGGAGCGCATGGGCGGCAAGCGCGTCATCATCCGCACGCTGGATATCGGCGCGGACAAGCAGGCGGACTACTTCCAGCTCGAGAAGGAAGAGAACCCGGCCATGGGTCTGCGCGCCATCCGCATCTGCCTGACGCGCCCGCAGGTCTTCAAGACCCAGCTGCGCGCGCTGTACCGCGCATCCGCCTACGGCAAGATCGCGATTATGTTCCCGATGATCACCTCTGTCTGGGAGGTACAGGAGATCAAGCGCATCTGCGACGGCGTCAAGAACGAGCTGCGCGCGGAGGAAATTCCGTTCAATGAAAACGTCGAGCTGGGTATCATGATCGAGACCCCGTCCGCCGTCATGATGTCCGACCGCCTGGCGAAGGAAGTCGACTTCTTCTCCGTCGGCACCAACGACCTGACCCAGTACACGCTGGCGGTAGACCGTCAGGGCAACAACCTCGACAAGTTCTTCGATTCCCACCATCCGGCCGTGCTCCGCATGCTCAAAATGGCGGCGGACAACGCACACAAGGCGGGCATCTGGATCGGCATCTGCGGCGAGCTGGGCGCGGACGTCAGCCTGACCGAGACCTTCCTCGCCCTTGGCATCGACGAGCTGAGCGTCTCCCCGGCGTCCGTTCTGCCGCTGCGCGCGGCCATCCGCTCGATCGACACGACCAAGAACAGCGAAAAGATCCTCGCCGATCTGCTGTCCGACTGATCGACGTATCTTAATTCTATCCGACATACCGCGCGCCCCTGTCTCCGCGGAGACGGGGGCGCGTTTTTTGCACCGGGGAGGGACTGCGATGAAGCACGTGTGCATCCTGCTCGGAAGTCCGCGCAGGGACGGGAACACCATTCAGCTGGTGCGCCCCTTTTTGGAGGAATGGCTGCGGCAGGGCTATGCCTGCCGCACGATCTGGCTGTACGACAAGAACTTGCAGCCGTGCCGCGCCTGCCGCGTCTGCCAGCGCGACTGGTCGGTGTTCGGCTGCGCGATCCGCGACGACATGCAGGAGATTTTCGACTGTGTGCGGGCGAGCGACTGGCTGGTGCTGGCGACGCCCATCTATTCGTGGTACTGCACGCCGCCCATGAAGGCGGTGCTCGACCGGCTGGTGTACGGCATGAACAAATACTACGGCGAGACAAAAGGCCCGTCGCTGTGGGCGGGCAAGCAGGTCGCGCTGCTCACGACCTGCGGCTATCCGCCCCACAAGGGCGCCGATCTCTGGGAGGAGGGCGTCCGGCGCTATTGCCGCCATTCCGGTTTGCGCTTTGCCGGCGCGCTGGCGGAGCACGATCCGGGCTACCGCGCCGTTTTCATGGACGGCGAAAAGGAGCGGCGCGCCCGGCAGTTTGCGCGCGCGCTGATGCGCGCGGACGGGGCGCCGTCCGGCAAGGTCTGACGCCGCCGCGCCGGCGGCTTGCGCTTCTCTCTCTTTTCGCAGGATTCTTGATTGATCATGGCGGATAATTGCGGTATAATAAGGTCAAAATGTGAGCAAAATGCGCCATACATTTTGCGGAAGGAGAGCCATTATGAAAATTGCGGCGGTGACGCGCGACGGAAACATTGCACATACGATTGCGGAGAGCACGGAAATTCTGATTGTGACGGAGGAAAACGGCCTGCCGACGGCCAAGGAGCTGGTGCAGATCGGCGACGACGAGATCACCAGCGTCCTGTTCAAGCTGGCGATGCAGAACATCGACGTGCTCATCGCGGGCGAGATCGGCACGGCGCTGCAAAGCACGCTGCGCATGCTGGGCGTGGAGATGGTGCCCGGCTGCGAGGGCGACGCCGTGGAGAACATCGCGGCCTATCTGACCAACGAGCCGATCGGCGACCCGTCCAAGATCGTCGTCCCGGAGGAGGACGAGAACGACCCGCTCAACTGCCTGCACGACTGTGCCAAGTGCATGGCGAACTGCCACGACCGCCCGGCCGCGCCGCAGGCGAAGGCGTAAGGGAGCGGCGCGATGACGGTTGGCCGGTTTGCGCCGACGCCGAGCGGGCGCATGCACCTGGGCAACGTGCTGTGCGCCATGCTGTCGTGGCTGTCCGTGCGCGCGCGCGGCGGGCGCTATCTGCTGCGCATCGAGGATCTCGACGCCATGCGCTGCCCGCGCGCGCTGGCGGATCAGATCGAGGACGACCTGCGCTGGTTCGGGCTCGACTGGGACGACGGCGGCAGCGACGGCGGCGCGCAGTGGTACCAGAGCACGCGCGCGCCGGTCTATGACCGCTATTTTGCCGAGCTGACGCGGCGGGGGCTGGTGTACCCGTGCTTTTGCAGCCGGGCGGAGCTGCACGCGGCGCAGGCGCCGCACCGTTCGGACGGCACCTATGTCTACGCGGGCACCTGCCGCGGGCTGACGCCGGAGCAGATCGCGCAGAAGCGCAAAAAGCGCCCGCCCGCCGCGCGCGTGTGCGTGCCCGACCGGACGGTTTCGTTTGTCGACGGCTGTCAGGGCGCGTATGCGGAAAATCTTGCGCGCGACTGCGGGGACTTCATCATCCGGCGGTCGGACGGCGTGTACGGCTACCAGCTCGCCGTCGTCGTGGACGACGCGGAGATGGGGGTCACGGAGGTCGTGCGCGGGAGCGACCTGCTGGAATCCACGCCGCGCCAGCTGTATCTGTACGAGACGCTGGGGCTGCCCGCGCCGGCGTTTTATCACATTCCGCTGCTGACCGCGCCGGACGGCAGGCGGCTGTCCAAGCGCGACGGCGACCTCGATCTGGGCGCGCTGCGCGCCCGCTTTGGCCGCCCGGAGCCGGTGGTCGGCATGCTGGCGGCGGCGGCCGGGCTGCGCCCCACCGCGCGGCCGGTCGCGCTGCGCGAGCTGGCGGACGACTTTACATGGGATGCGGTGCGCCGCGCGGACATCGCGCTGCCGCCGGAAATTCTGCGCGCATGAGCGCATCGACAGGGAGGAACGAACATATGAAGCATCAGGGACTGGCGCACATCGCCGTGCTGACGGAGGATCTGGAACAGACCATCGCGTTTTACGAGCTGCTGGGCGGCAAATGCGCCGAGCGCGGAGCGGTGCAGAAGCCGGCGGGCGTCAACCGGCTGGCGATGATCGACATGGGCGGCTTCTGGCTGGAGGCCATCCAGCCGGGCGACGGCACGCCGGTGGCCGCGCAGGGCGGCGTTCTGCCGCACATCGCGATTGAGGTGCGCGACCTGCCCGCCGTGGCGGCGGAGCTGAAGGCGCAGGGCATCGACACGTTTCTGACGCCGGAGCCGGTCGTGCTGCCGGAGCTGTTCGGCGGCCTGCGCAACTGGTTTTTCACGGGGCCGAGCGGCGAGCAGATCGAGCTGATCGAGCACGGCCTGTGAGCGCATAGGGGGCGGCGGCTGTCTGCACGGGCGGCCGCCGTTTTTTGTGATTTTTTTGTGAATGCGGCCGAAGCTTTTGCAGTGGCGCGCAATCGATGGTATAATAAAACGAATACCGCAGCGCGCCGGCAGGCGGCGCGCTGAAAAAGTGAGGAGAAGAAATGGCAACAGGAAGAGAAAGAAACAGGACGATCGCCGTGCTGTGCGGCGCCGTCGTGGTCGTCGCGGTCGTCGCGGTCGCGATGTTCCTCGGCATGAGCCGGAGCGGCTCGACCAGCCGCATGACGTCCGAGCAGATGGCGTGCGGCGAAGACCATGTGCTGGTCATCGACGCGGCGGGCGACGTCTATGCGTGGGGACACAATCTCATGGGCGAGCTGGGCGACGTGACGTGCGACGACAAGTCCGAGCCGGTGCGCATCGAGGTGCCGGGGCGCGTCGTGCAGGTCGCGGCGGGCGACGAGCTGTCGTTCGCGCTGTGCAAAAACGGCGATCTGTACGCCTGGGGCAACAATGAGAGCTATCAGATGGGCGACGGCATGAACATCAGCCGCATGGAGCCGGAGAAGATCATGGAGGACGTCGAGGCCATCGCTGCGGGCAGCTATCACGCGCTCGCCATCAAGGAGGACGGCGCGCTGTACGTCTGGGGCAGGAACAAGGACGGCGCGCTCGGCATCGCGGAGAGCGACTGCGACCAGACGGATGAAAGCGGCTACGCCTGCCAGTCCACGGCGGTCAAGCTGATGGACGACGTCGTGGACATTTCCGCCGGACTGGATTATTCCATGGCGATTACCTCGGACGGCACGCTGTATGCGTGGGGACACAACGTCGAGGGTCAGCTCGGCCTGGCGGAGACGGACAGCGTCAACGACAACGACCAGCCGTATCAGTCGGTGCCGGCGAAGGTCATGGACGGCGTGACCGACGTCGCCTGCGGCGCGCGCTATCAGGCGCTCGCGCTGACGGAGGCGGGCGACCTGTACTGCTGGGGCAAGGCGATCGTCGGCTCGGTCAGCACGCGCGAGGTGGACGACACCGAGAACATGATCCAGACGCGCCCGCTGAAAATCATGGAGGACGTCAAGGAAATCGCCGCCGGCAGCGCGCACAGCCTTGCGCTCAAGACGGACGGTACGCTGTACACCTGGGGCGTCAACAACTACGGCCAGATGGGCACCAAGCGCGGCGAGTTCCAGTACGCCATCGGCGAGGAGCTGATCTACTGCCAGGAGACGCCGCGCGAGCTGGCGAAAAACGTCGAGGCCATCGCGGCGGGCGGCTTTATGAGCATGTACCGCTCGGCGGACGGCGTGCTGCGCAGCGTGGGCTGCAATGTGTACGGCCAGCTCGGCATCGGCTCGGAGAAGAGCTCGGTGACCACGCCGACCGCAATTTCCCTCAAGTGAATACAAGTGAGCAAAAGACCTCCGGCCGCGGCCGGAGGTCTTTTTGCGCAAAAAAAGGGGGACAGGTCTCAGCCTGTCCCCGCGGGAAGTCAGAAAATTGAAACTCAGCCGAAGTAGCGCTTGAGCAGACCCTCGAACGCCTTGCCGTGGCGGGCCTCGTCGCGCGCCATCTCATGAACGGTGTCATGGATTGCGTCGAGGTTGGCAGCCTTGGCGCGCTTGGCCAGGTCGAACTTGCCGGCGGTCGCGCCGTTCTCAGCGTCAACGCGCATCTCAAGGTTCTTCTTGGTGGAGTCGGTGACGACTTCGCCCAGCAGCTCAGCGAACTTCGCCGCATGCTCAGCTTCCTCGTAAGCGGCCTTCTCCCAGTACAGGCCGATTTCCGGATAGCCCTCGCGGTGCGCAACGCGCGCCATCGCCAGATACATGCCGACCTCGGAGCACTCGCCCTCGAAGTTCGCGCGCAGATCCGCCAGGATGTCTTCGCTTACGCCCTGCGCAACGCCGACAACGTGCTCAGCCGCCCAGGTTCTCTCGCCGGCCTGCTCGGTGAACTTTTCCGCCGGAGCATGGCAGATCGGACATTCCGCCGGAGCGGCGTCGCCCTCGTGAACATAACCACATACAGAACATA
>DXIG01000014.1 GCA_019112985.1 Candidatus Butyricicoccus stercorigallinarum
GGCGCATAAAGCCGACCTGAACCAGGTGCTTGCCGCCCGCGACCTCCGCGTTGACGATGTCGAGCGAATCCTGCGCCGAGGTGGTCAGCGGCTTTTCGCAAAAGACCGGCTTTCCGATCTCGATGGCCTGCATGACGGTTTCCTTGTGGGCGAAGCCGGGGGTGGTGCAGATGACGGCATCGACATCCGGATCGTTGACCAGATCCGCGCTGTTGTTGTACACCGTGGCGCCGAGGGGATCGCCGACCTTGTGCGCGCCCTCGACAAACACGTCGGATACCGCGACGACCTTACCGCCGGACAGCTTATGGGTAATGCGTTCAATGTGCTCGCGGCCGATTGCGCCGCAGCCGACAACGCCAATTCGTAACAGTTCCATTGGTTTAGCCTCCATATCTTTTCATTGTCATTTCATTCCCTGCCGGGCGCGGGCGTCCGACAGCTCTTAATAGTATGATTATACGGATTTCTCAGGCACTTTGCAATACACAATCCCATATTTCTCAAATTTATCCGTCATGTTATACAAATCTGCCCATCAACTTCTGTGCCCTGTGCGCCCCTGCACGGATTTCCGGTACTCCCGCGGGGTCATGCCGATGGTTTTGTGGAACAGGGCGGTAAAATAGTTGTAGTTGTCGTAGCCGCACTGCGACGCGATGTGCCGCACGGTCTGGTCGGTCGAGGCGAGCAGCGTCTGCGCGCGCGCCATGCGGCGGCGGATGACGTACTGCATGGGGGAGCAGCCCACGCTGCCGGTGAACACGCGGGAGAGGTGGTATTTGCTCACGCCCATGGCCAGCGCGAGCTGGTCGAGCGTCAGCGGCTCCAGATAGTGCCGGTCGAGGTACATGCGCGTGCGCACGCCCAGCTCGTAGTGCGTCTGCTCCACCCGCTCGGTGGCGGCGCGGTGGATGCGCAGCGCGACGGTCACGACGGCGGCGGACAGATAACAGCACACCTCCTCGCTCGCCGTGTTCTGGTTGAACGCGGCCTGCTCCAGCACGCGCAGCAGCGTGTCGAGCGCCTCGCTGTCCGCGCCGGCGTGCACCACGGGCGGGTCCTGATGGCCGACAAAGCGGTTTTCCTCCATGCCGCGCACCAGCAGCCGCGTAAAGCCGCAGGAGACGCCGGTCATCGGCGCGCCGCCCTCCGCGCGGAAGCTGTGCGGCTCGCCCGCCCCGCACAGCACGAAATCGCCGGCGCGCAGGCGCTCGCGCTGCCCGTCCACGTTGACCGTGCCGCTGCCGCCGCGCACCAGCACCAGCTCGGCATAGCCGGGGTGGGAGTGCATCCCCTCCGCCTCCATCTCAAACGGGCGGATATACAGCAGCACCGGCAGGCTGCCGTCCTCAAAGCTGCTGTGCTCTCTGCCCGGCGCGCCAAATTCCTGCATGGCAAGCGCCCCCTTTCTGCGCCGTTCTGTCCGTATTATACTATGCTTTTCGCGCCGGACACAACAAACACCGGACATTGTTCACAAAACAATCACATAGGGATGATAAAATGAGGGCGTTCTCCGGGGAGCGCGGCGCCTGTACCCGCCGTTTCCCCGCTTTTTCTATCATCTCAATCAGGAGGCCTTTTATGATACAGGTGAACGGACTGACGCGCCGCTACGGCGACATCACCGCGGTCTCCGATCTCTCGTTCTCCGTCGCGGAGGGCGAAATCATCGGATTCCTCGGCCCCAACGGCGCGGGAAAGACCACGACCATGAACATGATTACCGGCTGCCTGCGCGCGACAGCCGGCACCGTGACGGTGGACGGCACGGACATCGAGACGGACGCCGACCGCGCGCGCAGGATCATCGGCTATCTGCCCGAGCTGCCGCCGCTCTATCCCGACATGACGGTGGACGAATACCTCGACTTCGTCTACCGCCTGAAAAAGTGCGCGCTGCCGCGCGGGCAGCACCTGTCCGGCATCTGCGCCATGGCGGGGCTGACCGACGTGCGCGGGCGGCTGATCCGCAATCTGTCCAAGGGCTACCGCCAGCGCGTCGGGCTGGCGCAGGCGCTCATCGGCGACCCCAAGGTGCTCATCCTCGACGAGCCGACCGTCGGCCTCGACCCGCGCCAGATCATCGAGGTGCGCGAGGTCATCCGCAGCCTCGGCCAGAAGCACACGGTCATTCTGTCGAGCCACATCCTGCCGGAGGTGCAGGAGGTGTGCGACCGCATCCTCGTCATCGACCGCGGCAAAATCGTCGCGGACGGCACGCCAGCCGAGCTGAGCGAGCGCGTCGCGGGCGCGGAGCGGCTGAACATGACCATCGAGGGCGAGCCCGCCGCCGTGCTCGGCTGTCTGCGCGCCGTGCCCGGCGTCTCGGAGGCGGTCGTCACAGCGGAGGACGGGCTGAAGTGCGTCTACCGCATCACGGCGGAGCCGGACGCCGACATCCGCCGCGCCGTCTTCGACGCGCTCAGTCAGCACCGCTTCGCCATCCTGTCCATGCAGCAGGTCGAGCTGAGCCTGGAGGACATCTTCCTCCGCCTGACCGGCGCGGAGCAGGACGCGCCGGACGCCGCGCCCGCGCAGGAGCCGGACGACCGGCCGCGCAGAAAATGCGGCCTGTTCGGCAGAAAGCGGGGTGACAGACGATGAGAGCCATCTGCAAGCGCGAGCTACAGGGCTTTTTCCGCTCGCCGCTCGGCTATGTCTACGCCGGCGCGTTTCTCGCCATCATGAACCTGTACTTTTTCGCCATCTGCGTGCTGTCCGCCTCGAGCGACATGGGCAGCGTCTTTTCCAACATGCTCATCGTGTTCCTGTTCCTCATGCCCATCCTGACGATGCGGCTGTTCAGCGAGGAATACCGGCAGGGCACCGACCGCCTGCTGCTGACCGCGCCGGTCAGCGTCTGGGCCATCGTCCTCGGCAAGTTTTGCGCCGCCGCCGGCGTGCTGCTCACGGCGCTCGCCTGCACGCTGCCGTGGGTCGTGATCGTCGCGCTGTTCGGCACGCCCGCCTGGGCGACCCTGCTCGGCTGCTATGCCGCCGTGCTGTGCGCCGCCGCGGTGTTCGCCGCCATGGGCATGTTCCTCTCCAGCCTGACCGAGAGCCAGCTGATCGCCGCTGTGCTGTCGTTCGCGCTGTTTCTCGGCCTGTATATCGCGGATATGCTCAGCTATTCGATGGACAGCAGCAGTCTGCTCGGCGGGCTGCTCAGCTGGCTTTCCATCTTTACCCGCTATGATTCCTTTATGTCCGGTCAGTTCTCGTTTGGAAATCTGATCTACTTCCTCTCGCTCACCGGGCTGTTTCTGTATCTGACCGCCCGCGTGCTCGAGCGGCGCAGACTGTGAGGAGGTGTGACCCGATGAAAAAACGATGGAACCTGCGGCGCGGGCGCGCGCCGGAAGCATCCGGACAGAAACGCGCGCCGCTCTCGCCCGAACAGAAGGCGCACCGGCGCCGGCGGCTGCGCCGCGTGTCCGTTTCCGCCGCCGGGCTGGCGTTTGCGCTCGCGGCGGTCATCCTGCTCAACTTGGTGTGCACCGGCCTGACCGACCGCTTCGATCTGACGCTCGATCTGACCGCCAACCGGCTGTATGAGATCACCGACGACACCAAAGCCATGCTGGCGGACATGGACGAGACGGTGGACATCACCATTCTCGCCGAAGAAGACGACTACCGCAGCGACACCTATTACGGCATGGTGTACACGCTGCTCAACAAATACGTCAATCTGGCGGGCGGCGCGCTCAACGTGGAGTACGTCAACCCGTACACCAACCCGAACGTCGTCAGCCGCTACAGCGATCTGGCCGCCACCATTCAGGCGGGCAGCATGATCCTCTCCTGCGGCGACAACACGCGCGTGCTCAACGATTCGGATTTCTACACCACCGAATCCAGCTCCTCCTACAGCGGCTACGCCACCGTCACCGGCTTTCAGGGCGAGCAGGCGCTGACCTCCGCCATCGCCGCCGTGATGAGCGACGAGACGCCCGCCGCCTATCTGATTCAGGGGCACAACGAGAGCATCTCCACCTCCTTCACCTCGCTGCTGACCGACGCGGGCTTCACCGTGAACCTGCTCAACCTGACCGAGGAGCAGGAAATTCCGGAAGACGCCGCGCTGCTCGTCCTCAGCCTGCCGCAGGCCGATCTGAGTGAGGACGAGGCGGATTTGATCGACGCCTTTGTCAAGGCCGGCGGCGATCTGATGGTCTTTGACGGCACGGCGTCGCCCACCTCGCTGCCGGTGCTGTACGCCTATCTGCGCGAATGGGGCGCGGACGTGCAGGCGGACATGGTGCTCGACGCGGACTACAACATCGACGAGGAGCCGGACATTCTCGCCCAGCTGACCGATGCGGACGCCAACAGCGGGCTGGACGGCAAGACGGACATGGTGCTCGTGACGCCCAACGCCAAGTCGATCACCGCAGAGCTGGCCGACACGGTCAGCGACCGCACGATTGAGACGCTGATGGAGAGCCGCGACAGCTCCTACAGCAAGGTGCTCACCGACGAGACCGCCTACGACAGCTACGCAAAGGAGGACGGCGACGCCGAAGGGCCGTTTGCACTGGCGACGCTTTCCACCTACACCGCCAACGAGGACGGCGGACAGGTCTTTGTCTGCTCCGCCGCGCTGATGATGTCGGACGACCTGATGAGCGCCTCCAGCCTGCTCAACCGCCCGTTTTTGAGCAATGTGCTCAGCGAAATACAGCCCGATCTGGAGGTGGTCAGCATCGCGGCCAAGAGCCTGAGCGCGGAGCCGCTGATCGTCAGCTCGACGACGCAGTTCACGCTGTTCCTGCTGCTCGCCCTGTTCCCGCTCGCCCTGTTCGGCGCGGGCATCGCGGTCTTTTTCCGACGGAGGAAGCTATGACGAAAAACACCCGAAGACTGCTGTGCGGCGCGCTCGCGGTCGCCGTGCTCGGCGGCGCTTACGCCGCCCTGCTGCTGCTCCCCGAGGAAGAGGAGACGTCCAGCGAGCCGAGTGAGGCGCTGGTCTCGCTCGACACCGCGGATCTTGCCAGCGTGCAGGTCACGCTGCGCGACGGCAGCAGCTTTACCATGACCACCACCTCGGACGACAGCGGCACCGCCTACACGATGTCCGGCGAGGCGGAGGACGACTACAGCGCTTCGCTCATGCAGGAGCTGATGGACACCGCCTGCGCCCTCTCTGCCCGGCCGGTGGAGACCGGCTGCACCGAGCTGGACAAATACGGTCTGTCCGCGGACGATGAGACGGACACGCTGGTGATCACGGACACCGGCGGCGCGTCCACCACGCTGACGCTCGGCCTGAACGGCACGCTGGGGGTCTATTGCGCGGTGGACGGCGGCGACGACGTCTATCTGCTCGACAGCTACACGGCGGAGACGCTGACGCAGGCGCAGTCCGCCTACCGCAATCTGACCGTGCTCGGCGGCTATTACAGCCTGTCCGACGAGCTCAAAGCTCTGACCATCGAACACATGGACGACGGCACGACCGTCTCCCTCGCCGCCCGCGACACCTCCGGCATGGATGAGGACGCGGCGGAGGCCTACTCGACTTATGTGTTCACCGCGCCGCTCGCCTGCGATGCGGACGACAGCACGCTGAGCACCGGCCTGCTGTCCGGCCTGCAATCCGGCCTGACGGCGCAGTCGATTGCGGCGGACAATCCGACCGATCTCAGCGAATACGGGCTGGACGACCCCATCCGCATTGAAATTTCCGCCAGCAGTCTGGACGCCGCCATTCTGCTCGGCGACGAGACGGACGACGGCGGCATTTACGTCATGAAGGAGGGCGGAAAGACCGTCTTCCTGTGCACCGCCTCCGATTTTGCGTTCCTCTCGGAGGATTGGAACGACTGGCGCTCGACCAATCTGCTGCCGTGCGCGCTGTCCGAGATCGACACGATCACCGTCGCGCAGGACGGCGAGACGCACACCGTCGATGTCACGCACATCGCAGCGGACGAAAATGAGGAGAGCGACACGGACGACCACACCGCGACGCTGGACGGCGACGACATGACGGACGACGCGCTCGAGCAGCTGTTCCTCGCCGTCACGACGGTCAATTACAACCGGCTGGTCGACGACCCGCAGACCGCGCAGGCGGAGGTCACGCTCACGCTGACCAGGGAGGACGGCACCGTGCGCACGCTCGCCTTTACCAAAGGCGGCTCGCGCGAGTACCTCGTCAGCGTCGACGGCGGCGCCTATGCCTGCGGCGTCCCGCAGGACGATCTGACCAGCATCCTGGACGCGCTGACCACCGGGGAATAACCCGCTCCGCTTTTCTTTGCGAAAAGAAAAGCGAACAAAAGAAACGATGCCCGCGCTCCCGCTCCGCTTTTCTTTACAGAAAGAAAAGCTTGGCAAAAGAAATGTCCCCGCGCTCCCGCGCGACCCCATAAGCCCGGACAATACAAGTCCGGGCTTTGGCTTGGTTTTCTGCGAAAGGCATGGTATTGCAGGTACGGCACCAAAGCCTCCCTTACAAGGCGCTGTTTTACAGACACAGCACCAAAGCCTCCCTTGTGTAAAGGGAGGTGTCACGGCTCCGCCGTGACGGAGGGATTGAAATACAGCCGGTACAGCCTTAGCAAAATCTCACAGGCACAAAGGACAATCCCTCAGTCAGCTTCGCTGACAGC
>DXIG01000015.1 GCA_019112985.1 Candidatus Butyricicoccus stercorigallinarum
GCTCGCCGATGAACGTGTCATAACCGTCGGGCAGGGCGGAGATGAACTCGTGTGCGCCCGCGAGCTGGGCGGCGCGCACGATGTCCGCGCGCGAGGCGCCCGGGCGGCCGTATTCGATGTTGTGCAGCACCGTGCCGGAAAACAGATAGTTGTCCTGCTGCACCACGCCGATGTGCGCGCGCAGCGAATGCAGCTGGAGCTTGCGCACGTCCGTGCCGTCTAAGCGGACGCAGCCGCTTGTCACATCGTAAAATCGCGGGATTAAATTACAGAGAGTAGTTTTTCCGCCGCCCGACGGGCCGACGATGGCGATGTTCTGCCCGGCGCGCACATGCAGGTTGATGTGGCCGAGCACCTCGCCCGCGTCGTCCTCATAGGAGAACGACACGTCGTCAAATTCGATCTCCCCGCGCACGGTTTCGCAGGGGATGGCGTCGGGCGCGTCGGTGATGTCCGGCGTTTCGTCCATGACCTCTAAAAAGCGGTCGATGCCGGTCATGCCGCGCTGGAACTGCTCGGCAAATTCCACGATGCGGCGGATGGAGGTGAGCAAGGTCTGGACGTAGAGCAGATAGGCGACGAAGTCGCCGGGGACGATCGCGCCGCGCAGCAGGAACAGGCTGCCGCAGACGAGCACGACCAGATTCATCAGGCCGTCAAAGCCGCGCGTGGTCGCCTGAAAGCCGCCCATCCAGAAGTAATTGCGCTTTTTGAGCGCGAGCCAGCGGCGGTTGCCTTCGTCGAATTTGCGCTGCTCGGTCTGCTCCTGTGCGAACGACTTGACGACGCGGATGCCGAGCAGCGAGTCCTCCACCTGCGCGTTGATCTCGCCCACCTGCCAGCGCGCCTGCTTGAACGTCTCGCGCATGCGGCGGTTGAAGCGATAGCAGCACAGCAGCATGAGCGGCAGGACGGCGAACGTGAGCAGCGTCAGCGGGATGTTGACCGACAGCAGGATGACGAACGACACGGAGATTTTGACGCCCGCGATGAAAAATTCCTCCGGGCAGTGGTGCGCGAACTCTGTGACGTCGAACAGGTCGGAGGTGATGCGCGCCATCAGCTGGCCGACCTTGGTGTTGGCGTAGTAGCGGAAGGACAGCGTTTGCAGGTGCGCGAACAGCTCGCGGCGCATGTCGGTCTCCATGCGCGCGCCCATGACGTGGCCGACGTTGGCCATGAAATAGGAACCGGCGGTGTCGATGACGCGCAGCAGCAGATACAGCGCGCCGATGCGCGCGACGAGCGGGACGGTCAGCGCGGACAGGTCGGACTGCGCCAGATTGGTGACATGGCGCACGAGGACGGGCAGCGCGAGCTCACAGATGGTCGTGAGCGAGGCGCAGAACAGGTCGAACAGCAGCACCGGCAGATAGGGCCGGAAATACGGGACAAAGCGGCGCAGCAGCTCGCCGGTGGGGCGGGTGCGCCCGTGGGAATCGTTCAAGGGAAAGGCTCCTTTCCGTCAGTTGGTTTGCTGCCCTTTAGCATACTCCAACTCCGCCCGGTTTGGCAAGAGGGGCGCGCCCGGCTCCGCGAGGTTCACGCAGTCCCGGCGCAGCCGCGCGGCATAGCGGAAGGCGGTGTACGCGCCGCCGAACGGGCGGCAGACATAGCCGATGACGCAGTCCGCCTGCTGCGCCATCCAGCGGTTGCGGTGCGCAATGGCGAACCGGCGCGGCACGCGCTCCAGGCCTTCCGGATAGAGCAGCGCGTCGCCGTCCGCCGCCGCGCGGGACGGCGGGAGATAGGCGAGGATGCGGTACAGGTGCGCGTCGGGATACTGGTGCAAAAGCGGGCGCAGGGTCAGGCGCGCCAGACGGTCGAAATTCCCGTCGCTGCCGATGTAAAAATCCGTCTGCCGGTTTTGCCGCAGCTGCGCCGCAATCGCCGCGGACAGCGCGCCGGACAGCGCGTCCGGCGCGTCGCGGTGTCCGAAGAAGGTACAGATTTGTCGTGCCAAAGCGATTCACCTCAGAAATCAGGATTGCCTTTATTTTAACTCAAAAGAGGTAATATTTTCAACTCAAAATGGTTATTCTGAAGGCATTCCAACCCGGAATCACGGAGGTGAGAGCGGTGACAATCGGAGAGGCGGTCAGGCGGCGCCTGTTGGAGCTGTGCGCAGAACGGAATATCACGGTCAACCGGCTCGCGGTGCTCAGCGGCGTCACGCAGTCCACGCTGAACAATATTGTCAGCGGGCGGAACCGCAGCACGACCGTTTCCACGATCAAAAAAATCTGCGACGGATTGGACATTTCCATCCAGGAATTTTTCGATTCTGAGCTGTTTGCGCAGCTTGAGCAGGAGTTATACTGACCCGCCGGGAACAAAGCGGCGCGCCCCGTCTTGCAAATGCGGACGAATGTGGTATAATATTACGGCACATTCTATTCATGCACGTTCCGGCCGCCGCCGCGCGGCGGCTGAGACAAAAAGGAGTTGACTATTATGGGATGTAATCACGATTGCGGGAGCTGCAGCAGCAACTGCGGCGAGCCGGAGTCGCTGCGCAAGGCCCCGCACCCGCTGTCCAGCATCCGCAAGGTGATCGGCGTGGTCAGCGGCAAGGGCGGCGTCGGCAAGAGCCTGTGCACGTCCATGCTGGCGATTGCCATGCAGCGCCGCGGCGCGCACTGCGCCATTCTGGACGCGGACATCACGGGTCCGTCCATTCCGAAGGGCTTCGGCCTGCACGGCACGCTGGGCGCGACGGATGAGGGTGTCTATCCGATGGCGACCAAGCTGGGCATTGACGTCTGTTCGATCAATCTGCTGCTGGAAAATGCGAGTGATCCGGTGATCTGGCGCGGGCCGATCATCGCCGGCGCGGTGCAGCAGTTCTGGACGGATATCATCTGGAAGGATGTCGATTATATGTTCGTCGACATGCCGCCCGGAACGGGTGACGTGCCGCTGACGGTGTTCCAGTCGCTGCCGGTCGACGGCATTGTTGTCATGACCTCTCCGCAGGAGCTGGTCGCGCAGGTCGTCACCAAGGCGGTCAAGATGGCGGAAATGATGGACATTCCGATTGTCGGTATCATTGAGAATTACAGCTATGTGCAGTGCCCGGACTGCGGCAAGAAGCTCTCCGTCTTCGGCGAGAGCCATGTGGAGGAGATCGCACGGGAGCACAAGCTGGACGTGCTGGCCAAGCTGCCCATCGACCCGGCGCTGGCCGCGGCCTGCGACGCGGGCGCGCTGGAAGACGCGCAGCTGCCCGATCTGTCGGCGGCGTGCGATAAAATCGCCACGCTCTGACGCCGCTTTTCTTTGCGAAAAGAAAAGCTTGGCTCCGCTTTTCTTTACAGAAAGAAAAGCTTGGCAAAAGAAATGTCCCCGCGCTCCCGCGCGAACCCACAAGCCCGGACAAGACAAGTCCGGGCTTTGGCTTTGTCCGGCGGGAAAGGCATCAATTTGCAGGCGCGGCACCAAAGCCTCCCTTACAGCTCGCCGTTTTACAGGTACAGCACCAAAGCCTCCCTTACAAGGCGCTGTTTTACAGACACAGCGCCAAAGCCTCCCTTGTGTAAAGGGAGGTGTCACGGCTCCGCCGTGACGGAGGGATTGAAATACAGCCGGTACAGCCTTAGCAAAATCTCACAGGCACAAAGGACAATCCCTCAGTCAGCTTCGCTGACAGC
>DXIG01000016.1 GCA_019112985.1 Candidatus Butyricicoccus stercorigallinarum
CCAGAATTGACCGATATCGACGGATTCCTCTGTCAAACAGCACCTGTTTTGTTATCTTTTATCTTTCAAAGGAGCTGATACACTGTGCCAAAAAAGTTAAAGATCACAGAGACTGTCCTGCGTGACGCCAACCAGTCTCTGTGCGCGACCCGTCTCCCGATGTCGGAATTCAAGCCGATCCTTGAGACCATGAACAAGGTCGGATACCATTCCGTCGAGTGCTGGGGCGGCGCGACGTTCGATTCCTGCCTTCGTTACCTGAACGAAGACCCGTGGGTTCGCCTGCGCACCATCCGCGAACTGATGCCGGACACCAAGCTGCAGATGCTGCTTCGCGGCCAGAACATTCTGGGCTACAAGCACTACTCTGACGACACCGTCCGCGCGTTTGTCCGCAAGAGCGTGGAGAACGGCATCGACATCATCCGCATCTTCGACGCGCTCAACGACATGCGCAACATCGAGACCGCTGTGGACGAATGCCAGAAGGCCGGCGGCGAAGCGCAGGGCACCATTTCCTACACCCAGTCCCCGGTACACACGCTGGAGAACTACGCCAAGCTCGGCAAGCGCATTGAAGAGCTGGGCTGCACCTCGCTGTGCATCAAGGACATGGCCGGCGTCATGAGCCCGCAGGAGGCGTTTGATCTCGTCACCGCGCTCAAGGCGGAGGTCAAGCTGCCGATCGTCGTGCACACCCACGCCACCACCGGCCTGGGCGCCATGACCTACCTGAAGGCCATCGAGGCGGGCGCAGAGGTCATCGACTGCGCGATCGCCCCGTTTGCCGGCGGCACGTCCCAGCCGTGCACCGAGACGATGGATCACACCCTGACCCAGATGGGCTACGACACCGGTCTGGATACGGCGGAGCTGCACAAGGTCAACGAGTTCTTTGAGCCGATCAAGAAGGCCTATGTCTCCGAGGGCAAGATCAATCCGTTCGTCATGAACGTCAACACCAACGCCCTGCACTACAAGATTCCGGGCGGCATGCTGTCCAACCTGATCGCCAACCTGACCGACATGAAGTCGCTCGACCGTCTGAACGAGGTTCTGGCCGAGGTACCGAACGTCCGCAAGGACATGGGCTACCCGCCGCTGGTCACCCCGCTGAGCCAGATGGTCGGTTCGCAGGCGGTGAACAACGTCCTGATGGGCGAGCGCTACAAGAACATCACCAAGGAGATCCGCGCCTACATCCGCGGCGAGTACGGCACCTCCCCGGCGCCGGTCAACCCGGAGCTGGTCAAGAAGGTCATGGGCGACGAAAAGCCGATGGAAGGCCGCTATGCGGAAACCCTTGAGCCGGAAATCCCGGCGGCTGTCGAGAAGCTGGGCGATCTGGCCACCTGCGAGGAAGACGTCCTCTCCTATGTCGCTTTCCCGCAGCAGGCGGAAAAGTTCTTCCAGTACCGCGAAGAGCACAAGGGCATGAAGGTAACGTATTCCATTCGGAAGATTTCGGATTAAGGAGGATTCACCATGAATATTGGCGTAGGCGAAGTCCT
The DNA here is from genome assembly GCA_019112985.1 of Candidatus Butyricicoccus stercorigallinarum. Taxonomy (GTDB): domain Bacteria; phylum Bacillota; class Clostridia; order Oscillospirales; family Butyricicoccaceae; genus Butyricicoccus_A; species Butyricicoccus_A stercorigallinarum. Next base: position 1,512 of record DXIG01000016.1, read on the forward strand.
GTTGATCTCTCTCTGCGGCTTTGTAATCGTATTCCTCCTGCTGCTGTTCCTGATTCTCATTCTCACCAGCGTGTCCCGCATCGTCGTGACGATCGAAGGCCGCGGCAAGGCGTCCGCACCGGCCGCAGAGGCGGCGGCTCCGGCGCCCGCACCGGCGGCGGCTCCCGCTGCGGCGCCCGCCAAGCCGTGGGACGGCCAGCTGCAGCTCATCGATGTCGATGAAAAGACCGCAGCCTGCATCATGGCCATCGTCAGCCATGAGACCAACATTCCGCTGGAAGAGCTTCAGTTCAGACGCATTCAGGCGCTTTAATTGGGAGGTACAAACAACATGAAATATATTGTAACGCTGAACAACAAACAGTACGAAGTTGAAGTTGAAAAGGGCCAGGCGGTTGCCGCTTATGTCGGCGAGGCTCCGGCTCCGGTTGCCGCGGCTCCCGCTCCGGCGGCAGCTCCCGCTGCTGCTCCGGCCGCAGCGCCGGCTCCGGCGGCGGCTCCTGCGGGCGCAGGCGACCCGATCTCTTCCCCGATGCCGGGCACGATTCTCGATGTCCGTTGCCAGCAGGGTCAGTCCGTCAAGGCGGACGACGTCCTGTTCATCCTGGAAGCGATGAAGATGGAAAACGAAATCTTCGCCGGCCGCGACGGCACCGTGACCTCCGTATGCGTGTCCAAGGGCGCGTCGGTCGACACTGGCAGTGTCCTGTGCACCATCTCTTAACGGAGGCCGCCTGACATGAGTTTTTCTTTCACCAGCGTTCTTGGAGCTATTCTCGGCGACTCCGGCTATGCCGGACTGTTCGCCAACGGCGTTGACGGCTTCAAGAGTCTCCTTATGATCCTCGTTGCCTTCGTACTGCTGTATCTCGGCATTGCGAAAAAGTTTGAGCCGCTGCTGCTCGTCACCATCGCCTTCGGCATGCTGCTCGCCAACCTGCCGGGCGCAAACATGATTTCCAACTCGGACACCGAGGGTCTGCTCCACTACTTCTACTACGGCATCCGCTGTGACATCTTCCCGCCGCTGATCTTCCTCGGCGTCGGTGCGATGACCGATTTCGGCCCGCTGATCGCGCGTCCGTCTTCGCTCATTCTCGGCGCCGCCGCGCAGCTCGGCATCTTCACCGCTTTCATCGGCGCGCTGCTGATCTGCGGTTTCCCGATCAATGTCGCCGCCGCCATCGGCATCATCGGCGGCGCGGACGGCCCGACCGCCATCATGGTTACCTCCAGACTGGCGCCGGAGTACCTGTCCTCCATCGCCATTGCGGCCTATTCGTACATGGCTCTCATCCCGCTGATCCAGCCCCCGATCATGCGCGCGTTCACCCGCAAGCAGGATCGCAAGATCAAGATGGAGCAGCTGCGCGAGGTATCCAAGGCAGAGCAGGTCGTCTTCCCGATCGCCGTTGCCACCTGCGTCATCCTGCTGCTGCCGGACACCGCTCCGCTGATCGGCATGCTGATGCTCGGCAACCTGTTCCGCGTCTGCGGCGTGACCGACCGTCTGTCTGACACCGCGCAGAACGCCCTGATGAACACGGTCACCATCCTGCTCGGCCTGTCTGTCGGTGCAACCGCCAGTGCGGAAACCTTCCTGACGGCGCAGACGCTGATGATCGTCGTCCTGGGTCTGATCGCGTTCTCGTTCTCCACGCTCGGCGGCGTCCTGTTCGGCGACCTCATGTGCTGGGCGACCAAGGGCAAGGTCAACCCGCTGATCGGTTCCGCCGGCGTTTCCGCCGTCCCGATGGCCGCGCGCGTCTCTCAGATCGAAGGCCAGAAGGAAAACCCCTCCAACTTCCTGCTCATGCACGCCATGGGTCCGAACGTTGCCGGTGTTATCGGCTCCGCTGTCGCGGCCGGCTTCTTCCTGAAGGTCGTCCCGATGGTACTCGGCGGCTGATTGCTTCAACCACCTATCCCCTTCCGAACGCTGTTCGGAAGGGGATTTTTTTCGCCCAAACGGCAAAACGCGCCGGAACACAGGAGCGGAACCCCCGTTTCCGGCGCGATGCAATCGCTTTGGCTTTTGACCGTCATCGTTTTTTCTTCTTCGGCTTGCCCGCTTCCTCCGCGCTGACGATGTAGTTCTGACGGAATTTTTTTGGCGGCATGCCGACGTTTTTGGTGAACTGCAAGTTGAAATAGCTCTGGGTATCATAGCCGACCATGCCCGCGATGGTCGTGATGGGCAGATCGGTCGTGATGAGCAGCGTCTGCGCCTCGCCGATGCGGCGGCGCAGGAGATACTGCACCGGGGAATAGCCGCTCATCTGCTTGAACACATGCGACAGATAGTAGGGGCTGATATGCAGCGCCTCGCCCATGCTTTGCAGCGTGATCGGCTCGGTGTAGTGCTCGTCGATGTACGACTTGATGCGCAGGCCGAGCACATGCGGCTCCTCGACCTCCGCCGCCTCGGCGTCCGCTTCCCGCCCGCCGATGACCGCCAGCGCCTTGACGAGCAGCGCGTGCATCAGGCTGTGGCAAAACACCTCCGCGCGCGGCTCGCCGGTCGAGAGACTGTGAAACATCATCTCGCAGAGCGCGCGCATCGCCTCAAAATGCGCGCCGGTCGGAAAGATATAGCCCGCGTCGTCCGGCACCAGCGCGTTTTCGCGCAGCCCCGGCATGTGCAGCCCGCCGATGGCCACGCAATAGCTGCCGATCTCGACGCCCGGGCCGGAGATTTCGTCGTGCACGACGCCGGCGTTGTACACCAGCAGGTCGCCCGGCCGGATGAGCTTTTTCTTGTCGTGAATGAGAAATTCGCTGCTGCCGCTGCAAATCAGCAGCAGCTCGATCAGATCGTCGTGCGCGTGCATCACGCGCGGGTGGGTGCTCGCGTCCGGGGAGATCTTGCTGACATAGAGCAGCCTGGGGTCGTTCTCTCCCACGAACATCGATTGAAACTCCTTTTTGACAAAGCACTGCACGTTGAGTGGGGTCTGCTGCGCCATGGTGGTTCTCCTCCCTGCTTCGCTCGCTGTTTACCGCTATTATAGCAGAGAACCGGCAAAAATGCACGTTCTGCCTGTCCTTTTTCCGCCGGATATGCTATGATACAGGCAGAACAGAATCCGGAGGAATGCCCGATGCACCATCAAACCCATCTCGCCGCCTGTCCGTCTCCCGTCGGCCTGCTGACGCTCGCCTCCGACGGGGAGAACCTGACCGGCCTGTGGCTGGAAAACCAAAAATATTTCGGCAGCACATGCGCGCCCGACGCGCAGCCCGGCGCGCTGCCCGTGTTCGCGCAGGCGTTCGACTGGCTCGCGCGCTATTTTCGCGGCGAAGCCCCCGCCATGACGCTCCCGCTCGCCCCGGCGGGCAGCCCGTTCCGCCAGGCCGTCTGGGACATCCTGCGCCGCATCCCCTACGGCGAAACGACGACCTACGGCCGGATCGCGGCGCAGCTGGAGCGGCAGACCGGCAGACGCGCCAGCGCGCAGGCGGTCGGCGGTGCGGTCGGCCACAACCCGATCAGCATCCTCATCCCCTGTCACCGGGTGCTCGGCGCGGACGGCGGCCTGACCGGCTATGCGGGCGGGCTGGACGTCAAGGCGCGGCTGCTGACGCTGGAGGGCGCGCGCTTCCGCCTGTGACGCCTTGCGTTTCCATAGTGAATCCACTATAATAAAAGCGCATAAGATCAATTTGGACGAAAGAAGGACTGTATATGCTGGATTTTGAATACCATGCGCCGACGCACGTCGTGTTCGGCAAGCAGAGCGTCGAACGTGTGGGCGCGCTCGTCGCGGCGCAGAACTGCAAGAAGGTTTTGATCCACTACGGCGGCGGCAGCGCCAGGCGCAGCGGCCTGCTCGACCGCGTCACGCAGGCGCTGGAACAGGCGGGCGTCTCGCATGTCGCGCTGGGCGGCGTCGTGCCCAATCCGCGCCTCAGCCTCGTGCGCGAGGGCATCGCGCTGTGCAGGCGCGAGGGTGTCGATTTCATCCTCGCCGTCGGCGGCGGCTCGGTCATCGACTCCTCCAAGGCCATCGCCTACGGCATCGCGAATGACGGCGATGTGTGGGATTTTTACGCCAAAAAGCGCGTGCCGCAGGCGTGCGCCCCGGTCGGCGCGGTACTGACCATCGCCGCGGCGGGCAGCGAGATGAGCAATTCCTCCGTCATCACCAACGAGGAGGGCTGGCTCAAGCGCGGCCTGAGCACCGAGCTGTGCCGCTGTAAGTTCGCCATTCTCGACCCGACACTGACCTATACGCTGCCCGCCTACCAGACGGCGAGCGGCGCCGCCGACGTGATGATGCACACGATGGAGCGCTACTTCACGCAGGTGGACACACTCGGGCTCACCGACGCCATCGCAGAGGGGCTGCTCCGCTCGGTCATGCGCGATGTGACGGCGGCGCTCAAAAATCCGGAGGACTACGACGCGCGCGCCGGCCTGATGTGGGCGAGCAGCCTGTCGCACAACGGGCTGACCGGCTGCGGCACGGACGGCGGCGACTGGTCGTGCCACCAGCTGGAGCACGAGCTGAGCGGCAAATATGACGTGGCGCACGGCGCGGGTCTGTGCGCGGTCTGGTCCAGCTGGGCGCGCACGGTCATGCCCGCGAACCCCGCCCGCTTCGCGCAGTTCGCCGTCAACGTCATGGGCGTGCAGCCGGGCGCGGACGACACGGAGACCGCCAACCGCGGCATCGACGCGATGGAGGACTTTTTCCAGTCCATCGGCATGCCGGTGCGTATCAACCAGATGGGCATCGACCTGACCGAAGCGGACGCGCAGGAGCTCGCCTACAAGTGCAGCTTTATGGACACGCGCAAAATCGGACGCTTTGTCCCGCTCGACCGGACGGCCATTTACGAGGTCTATCAAAAGGCAAAGGCCTGACGAAAAAACGGCATCGGGGTCACTCCCCGATGCCGTTGTGGCAGTGTTCCGGAATGCCGATATCGGCGCACACGATCTCGCCGCAATGCGCCCGGGAACCCGGCTGCACGTGCAGCGGCTTGCAGCTGTCAAACGTCACCGTCAGGTCGGCGCGCACCGCGCCGCCGGCGATGTCGCCCGTGTCCGCATGCACGCCGCTCGGCACATCGAGCGCGGCGAGATACGCGCCCGCTTCCCACATCAGGCGGCACGCCTTTGCGCCGGACGGGCGCAGCGCCCCGTGAAACCCCGTGCCGTACAGCGCGTCCACGACGACATCCGCGCCGCGCAGCTGCTCCACCTGCTCTATCGCGCACACCGCGACGTCCACCCCTCGCAGCCGCTCAAAATTGACGCGCGCGTCTTCCGTCACCGGCGCGCCTTCCGCCAGAACGACGCGCACCGTGAGGCCGTCCTGCGCCGCGAGGCGCGCGATGACAAAGCCGTCGCCGCCGTTGTTGCCCTTGCCCGCGACAACCGTCATCGCGCGGGCGTCCGGCCGGCGCGCCCGGATCTCCCGATAGGCGGCCGTCCCGGCGTTTTCCATCATTTGCAGATACGACAGCCCGGCGGCGTCCGCGTTGCGTTCGATCTGCTTCATCTGTGCGGCTGTGACAATCCGCATAGCATACCCCTCCATTCCTTCAATTGTGGGAGAAACCATCATGAAACTCATCAGTGAAACCTTTGTGTGCCCGTCCACCGGCTGGGGCGTCTTTCTCGTATACGACGAGGAGTCGTGCGAGCTGTACGCCCGCGTGTGCGATTCCGGCGAGTGGGACCCGGATTTTGTGGACGAAGACCTGCTCCCCGATCTGGAAGCGACCGAGATCTGGTGCGAGCACTTCGGCTACCGCCCCTGCGATTCGTACCTCGAAGCGCAGATGGTCGCCGACCAGTTCAATGCGTCGTTTTGAGGCGCGGGGAATCGCCGCGCCCGATCTCGATTTCATAGCCGATGCGGGCGAAGCGCGCGCGCAGATCAGCGATGTGCTGCGCCGACTCCGCGCCGGTCGCAATCTTGTTGTCGTACAGCATGTACTTGCTGCGCACGTCCTGCGGGCTCAGGTTCGGCATGACGACGTTCGCGCCGGCCAGAATGCCTTTTTCGCGCCCCATCGGGTCGAGCGTGCCCAGCGCCGTCGTCGCGGGCAGCAGGACGTCCGGGAACATCAGCCGCAGCAGGGACAGCAGAAACAGCGTCAGCTCGACGGAGCCGTGCGGCATGTGCGCGAACCGCGTCTCGTGGTGCGGGATAAACGGGCCGATGCCGATCATCTCCGGCTGAAGTTCTGCCAGATACAGCAGATCATCCGCCAGATTTTCCGGCGTCTGGAACGGCGAGCCCACCATAAAGCCGGAGCCGGTCTGAAAGCCGATCTCCTTCAGCCACCGCAGACACTGCTTGCGGTGCGCGCCGGAGAGCTCGGCGGGATGCAGGCGGCTGTAGTGCGCCTCGTCCGCCGTCTCGTGCCGCAGCAGATAGCGATCCGCCCCCGCGTCAAAATACGCCTGATAGGTCTCTCTGGGCTGTTCCCCGACCGACAGCGTGATGGCGCAGTCGGGATGGTTGCGCCGGAGCGACGCGATGATGTCCGTCATGCGCGCCTGCGTGTAGTAGGGGTCTTCCCCGCCCTGTAGAACAAATGTCCGGAAGCCCAGCGCGTATCCCTCCGCCGCGCATTGCAGAATCTCTTCCCGCGTCAGCCGGTAGCGCTGCGCACGGCGGTTGGAGCGCTGAATCCCGCAGTAATAGCAGTCGTTGCGGCAAAAGCTGGTCAGTTCAATCAGGCCGCGGATGTAAATCCGCTTGCCGAACACCGCCTGTGCGGTGTCTCTCGCGCGCGCCGCGGCGTAGTCCGCGGTCTCCGGCGTGAAGGACGAAAGCAGCTGTACGAAATCCGCCCGCGGCAGGCGGTGCTCGACGGAAAGCCGGTCAATCAGTCGATTCATATCTCATCGGTTCCTTTCCCGTGCGAAATGGTTGAATTCCGGAGCGTTTCCCCGTCAAAAAAGACTTTACAAATGGCGGCGGAATTGTTATAATAATCGTTGGACACGCGCCCGTAGCTCAGTTGGATAGAGCGTCAGACTCCGACTCTGAAGGCCGCTGGTTCGACTCCAGTCGGGCGTACCATGAATACCGTCTTTTCCGCAGGAAAAGGCGGTTTTTTGTTTTTCCTCCGCGCGCCGCGGCGCACGCTCCTCCTGTTGAAAATGATAGCACGAAAGAAAAGCAAAGACAATCCCAATTTGCGCCGCCGGAGCGCGAAACAGACGGTTTTTGCGCAAAAATGCAAATTTCTGCACCCCATCCACCCGTGGGCGGACAGGATACGGAAACGAAAGAGCCTGTGGCTGTGTCGAAACGGCGCCCTTTCTCCGTTCCGACTGCCACAGGCTTCTTTTTCTCTCTTCCGGCGCACGCAGGTGCGCCTGTTTTATTCCATTCGCTCAGAACTGCGCGAACGCCATGCAATCGACGTAATAGTCCATAAATTCCGCGCTCGTGGACAGCGACAGCTCCTCCGCGCGCTGTGCGAGCTGCTCGGTCTGCGCGCGCAGGCCGCGGTTGCTCAGCAGCATACTCGCGCCGCCGAGCGCGCCGTTGCCGATGAACGAGGTCCGTCTGCGCAGCGCCGCGGGAAACAGGCCGATCTCAGCGGCGGAATCCTGATTGATGGTGTTGCCGAAGCCGCCCGCGATGACAAATCGGGAGACCTCCGCCGCCGACAGCCCTTCGTGCTCCAGCAGCGTGATCAGTCCCGCGCAGATGGCGGATTTCGCGAGCTGGATCTGGCGCACGTCGCGCTGCGTGATGTTGACGCCGCTGTCCGAGATTTCCCAGACGTCGTCCTCGTCGCCGTCCTCGTTTTCCAGATAGCCGGAGTCGTCGATGATCTCCCGGTGCAGCATGACGGAAAGCGCGTCTAAAATGCCCGAGCCGCAGATGCCGCAGGCGGGCTGATCGCCGACGGTCTCGTAGGTGACGCTGCCGTCCGTCTCGGCGACCGCGCGGATGGCGCCCGGCGCGGCGGGCATGCCGCTGCTCAGTCCGGCGCCCTCAAAGGCCGGTCCCGCCGCCGTCGCGCAGCACAGCAGCTTCCCGTTCCCGGCGAGCGCCATTTCGCCGTTCGTGCCGATGTCGGTCAACAGCTGGATGCCGCCGTTCGTCAGATCGGCCGCCAGAATGGCGCAGATGATGTCCGCGCCGACGTAAGCGCCGACGCAGCGCGGCAGATAGACCGGCGCGCCCGCCAGCGTGCGGCGGCTGTTGCAGCCGAAGTAGGACTGCACGTCAAACGGCACGACGGCGAGCGACGCCGGGTCGAGCCCTTCGTACAGATGCAGCATCGTGGAATTGCCCGTGACGACCGACTCCTCCACCTGCGTCACGCCGCTCTCGCGCAGGCACTCCTGCGCCATCGCCTCGATCTGCGCCGCGATGCGGTCGGACAGCACGTCCAGCCCGACCGTCTTGCACGCTTCGATGCGCGAGATGACGTCCGCGCCATAGCCGCGCTGCGCGTTTTCCGCGAGGCGTTCGGCCAGCACAGCGCCGGTGGCACGGTCGATCAGCTGGACGGCGACCGTCGTGGTGCCGATGTCCACGGCAAAGCCGCAGCCGCGCTCCGTCCGCTCGAAGTCCGGCAGCTCATACCACGCGACGATTTTGGAGGCGCCCGCTTCGTGCAGCGTTACCACGGCGTCGCCCCGGATGCGGCAGGCGCAGGCCAGACGGATGCCTTTCGCGAGCGCCTGCGCGCCGAGCTGGCGCGCCTCGCTCTCGCCCGCGGGCTCCACCTCGCCCGCAATGTGCACGCGGCATTTGCCGCAGGTGTGATTTCCGGCGCACGGGAGCGCAAACGAGGGAATGTATTGCTGAAGCAGGTCGCTCACCAGCTGTCCGTCCTGCGCCGGAACGGTGCGCTGCTGCGCGCCTGCGCGAATGGTCAATTCAAACATGCGGTTCCTCCTTGTGGTTCATGCCGAGATTGGTGGATGCGGTCACGGTGACGCGCGTGGCAAGGCGAATGCGCCCCGCGCCGGCCGCCGATGTGATGTCGTCCGTCGTGGTCTCAAACGACAGGACGCCGGGCGCGCCCTGCTCGCGCAGGCGCTGTTCGGTCAGCGCCCGCAGGCGGCTGGTGCACCACAGAACGGCCTCCTCCTCGCTGTAAAAATACGCGGGCGCCTCTCCTTCGCAGAGCACCTCAAAATCGCCCTGCTCCTCGTCCGTCGGGGACAGGCCGTGCGGGCGGATCTCCGCCGTGGCGGAGGCGGACATCTGATCGGTGACCGCGCCGACCGCGTTGGCGACGGCCGCGCAGTCGGGGATGATGCACGGCGCGCCCAGCGCCTTTGCCGCCTCCGGCAAAAACAGGTGCACCGGCCCGCCGATGCCGACGAGCGGCGCGCCGGCGTGGAACGCATAGCGCAGCAGCGCGGCGTTTTCTGAATCGCGCGCTTCCCACTGCATGCGCAGCAGCTCGCGGACGCCGGCGTCCAGTCCGTGCTTCTGGAAATGCGGGGAAGCGTGTTCAAGCAGCATCTGCGCCACCGCGTAGAACACCTCGCGGGAGATGTGCTCGTACACCTCTTCGCACAGCTCCTCCAGACTGAATTCCAGCGACTGCGCGACAAAGCGCGCGGCCAGCAACGCGGCCTTGCGGTCATAGGTGGTGTAATCGCCGCGCACGTGCATGATGTCCGTCGGCGCCAGCCCCGCGCGCAGAATCACGCCGATGCGCTCAAGCGACTGCGTCCGCAGGTAGTATTTGTCCACGCCGAGCGCGTCCGCCACCTGCTGCACGCTCTTCGGCCCTTCCTCCAGCAGCCGGCACAGGCGAACCTCCTCCTCCGTCAGCGGCAGCATGCGCCAATCCGCGCGGTTGAGCGTCAGAAACTCGTGCAGCGGCAGCGTGTGCGACGGCACGCGCTCGACCTGCGCGCGCAGCACCGGGACAATGTCCGGGCAGCGGACGGCGAGCACGCACAGCGGGATGACGCGGTCGGGTCCGAGCGTCAGCGCGCCGTTTTTGTCCCAGCGCACCGCGCTGTCGCCGCCCAGCGCAAACGAAGTCGCAAACAGTCCGCGCACCAGCGTCTTCCACTGTCCGACGCGGATGCCGTCCTCCGAGAGCAGCGGCGCGCCGTGCTGGATCAGCGCGACGTCCGTCGTCGTGCCGCCGATGTCGACAATCACGGCGGCCTCCTGCCCGGAGAGCACGCCGCCGCCCAGCGCGGATGCGGCGGGGCCGGAGAGCAGCGTCTCCACGGCGTGCTCCGCCGAATAGGACAGCCCCATCAGGCTGCTGTCCGAGCGCACGATGAAGATTTCCGCCGCAATGCCGCGCGCCTCAAACGCGCGCCGGACGGAATCGAGAAAGTCCTGCGTCAGCGGCAGCAGGCCCGCGTTGAGCACGGCGCTGGCCGCGCGCTCCAGGCTGGACAGGCCGCGGAACAGCGTGCTGGCGCACACGGTCGGCAGGCCGGTCTGCTCGCGCACAATCTGCGCCGCCTGCTTTTCCAGCACGCCGCCGTTTCGGATGCCGTACACCTCGCACACCGCACAGCCCTCGACGTCGGAAAACCACTCCTTCGCGTGCGCGCGCAGGTACTCCCAGTCCGGCTGCTGCTCGATCTGCCCGGTGATGGTGGTGCGGCAGGGCAGGTACCGGATGTCGTCCGGGTCGGTAAAGCCGTACTCCGCGCCGTAGCGCTCGATGCCCTTGCGGTCGATGCCGAGCAGGAGCAGGCGCGGGCGGCGGAATTTGCCCTCGACGCAGGCGTTGGTCGCGAGCGTCGTGGACAGGCCGGCGACCTTCGCCTGCCGGCAGAGCACGGGGTCCAGCCCGTCGAGCGCCTCCAAAATGCCGCGCGTCAGATCGTCGTAGGTGGTCAGCGCCTTGTTGTGACACACCACCGCGCCGGTGTCAAAATCATATAAAACGGCGTCGGTACATGTGCCGCCGGTATCGATGCCGATTGCGGGCTTCATAACAAACTCCCTTTCCTTCCTGAATCTATTCTTTCATTATACTCTGTCCGGGCGCGGTCTGTATAGCACGATTGTCAAGCGGTTTATGACAAAATTGACAGATTTTCAAACGATCTTCTCCAATGCGGCAAAAACGCTTGCGGCGCGCGCGAAGTGGCGGTATACTTGCGGTAGCAAAACAGACGGAGGAGAGAACGATGAGAATAGCGGTGATCGGATGCATGGTCATGAACCGGGAGGTCTGCAAGCTGGCGGCGGAGAGCGGCCATCAGGTGCGCGTGTGGTGGCTGCGGCAGGGACTGCACGACACGCCGGAGCTGCTGCGCGCCGAGCTGCAAAAGACCATCGACGCGATTGAGCGGGAAAACGAGGCGCTGCGGGAGACGCTGCACTTTGAGGCGATCGTGCTGGCCTACGGGCTGTGCTCCAACGGCGTACTCGGCCTGCGCAGCCGCTCGCTGCCGCTCGTCGTTCCGCGCTGCGACGACTGCATCTCGCTGTTTCTCGGCTCGGCCGAGCGCTATCGCGAGCTGTTCCGCAGCATGCCGGGCGCGTACTGGTACAACCGCGGCTGGATCGAGCAGGCGTTCACGCCGTCCAAAGAAAATTACCGCTTGCAGCGCGCGCAGTACGTGGAGGAATACGGCGAGGAAAACGCCGACTACCTGATGGAATGCACCAACAACTGGATGACCAACTACTCGTACTGCGGCTACATCACCTGCCCATACGGCGACTGCCCCGAGCACGAGGCCTACGCGCGGCAGGCGGCGGAGGATTTCGGCTGGACGTTTGCCAAGGTGGACGGCAGCATGGACTATCTGGATGCGCTGGTCAACGGCCCGTGGGACGACGCGCGCTTTTTGACCTGCCCGCCGCGCAGCCGCATCGAGGCGGACTACACCGACCGGAAATTCCGCAGCGTCCCCTGTGAGATCGACGACTGGGAGGAACGCGCATGAAGCTGACGCACATCAACGAGCAGGGCGACGCCCATATGGTGGACGTCGGAGAGAAGGCGATCACGCGGCGCACCGCGCAGGCGCAGGCCGTCGTGACCATGCAGCCGGAGACGCTGCACATGATCCTGTCCGACCAGGCGAAAAAGGGCGATGTGCTCGGCTGCGCGCGCATCGCGGGCATTCTGGCGGCCAAGCGGACGGCGGAGCTGATCCCGATGTGCCACGCCATCCCCATCGACAACGTCGCGGTGGACATCGCGCCGCAGGGCGACACGCAGCTTCGCATCGTCGTGACCGCGCGCTGTACCTGGAAAACCGGCATCGAGATGGAGGCGCTGACGGCGGCCTCGGTCGCGGCGCTGACGGTGTATGACATGTGCAAGGCCGTCGACCGCAGCATGTGCATCGACGCGGTGTGCCTGCTGCAAAAAAGCGGCGGAAAATCCGGAGATTTCTGCCGGGAACCGCGTTAACGACAGCAAAAAAGGACCTATCGCAGAATGAAAAAATTCTGCGGCAGGTCCTTTGTTTTTTGCCATCAGTCGAGATAATCTCCCGTGCTGTGCTGGTTGTACTGCTTGCGAACCTTGAGGACGATCGAGCCGTCCGGCTGCGTCGTCTCCTCCGTGATCCGGTATTTGGTGCGGTTGCGCTCCAGGTGCGCCTTGTACTGCGCCACCTCGCCCTTCACGGCGTTGACGGCGGCGTCGTGCGGCATATCCTCCTTGAGCAGGAAGTGCACGGTTTGCAGTAAACATGCGGCTTTGATTCGTTTCATGGCAAATATCCTCCTTTTTTCTACAGATATTGTACCATTTTTGAAAAAAAACGCGCAAATGGATTTTTTCCGCCGCGAAAATTTTTGTTCATTCCGCGCACGCTGCGCCCCGCCGGATTTGGCACATTTGCCTATGGACGAATGACGGAAATCTGGCACATCTCCATCGCGCGCAGCGCATTTTCGTGGCTCTCCGGCGTGACGCCCGCGCAGCACGCGGCGTCGACCGCGATGGGTACCTCCGGCAGGAAGGCCTTGAGCAGCAGCGCGTTGGAAATCACGCAGATGTCGGTGCACAGGCCGACGAGCGTGATGCTTTCAATCGCCTGGCCGGCGTGGCAGCGAACCAGCTGCTCCGCCAGCTCCGTGCTGCCGAACGTCGGCTTGTCGACCGGCTGGCGCGAGAGCAGCGCCGCAATCGCGGGGTGCAGCTGCCAGCCGTCCGTCCCCTTGACGCAGTGGACGACGGGCAGATGCCTGCCCTCCTCTGTCTGCAAATACTGCTCCGTGTGCGTGTCGCGCGTTGCGAACACGCGGCCGTCAAAATTTTCGATTTTTTCCACCACGCGCGGCACAATCGCCTGCGCTTCCTTCGTGCCCAGCGCGCCGTCGATAAAGTCCTTCTGCATATCCACAACTACCAGAACATGCATACAAAACACCTCGCTTTCTCGTCTCTGTGATGCTTATGCCTCAAATCCTTCGCTGACCGCACGCGCCAGCAGCGCGGCCGCGCGCGCGACATCGGAGAGGCTGGCCATCTCGTTCGGGGAATGGACATAGCGCGTCGGAATGCTGACCGCGCCCGCCTTGACGCCGCCCGCCGTGCGCTGAATCACACCGGTGTCCGTGCCGCCGAACTCCATGATCTCGCGCTGCACCGGGATGTCCGCCCGCGCCGCCGCGCGGTACAGCGCCTGCTTGACGTCGCCGTCGCAGATGACCGAGCGATCCATCACCTTGACCGCCGGGCCCGCGCCGAGGCGCACCGCCATCGGATATTTCCGTTCGGGCAGGTCGCCCGTGTCGGTGACGTCCACCGCAATCGCGTAATCCGGCTGAATGGCAAACGCCGCCGTCTGCGCGCCGCGCAGGCCGACCTCCTCCTGCGCCGTGAACGCCACGTACAGGTCGCAGGGAACGTCCTCCAACTGCGCCATGGCGGCGATCAGCGTCAGGCAGCCGATGCGGTTGTCCAGATAGGGGCCGCAGAGGATGTCGCCCTGTGCAAACGGCTCGCCGTCAAACACGGCAAAGTCGCCGACCTGCACGCTGGCCTCCGCCTGCGCGCGGCCGTTCGCGCCGATGTCGAGGAACAGATTGTCCAGTCCGAGGTCTTTGTACGCCGTCTTTTCCTCAAACGAGATCACGCCGCGCGTGCCGTTGGCAAAGCGCACGCGACAGTCGATCAGGTCGCCGGGCATCAGCCCGCCGACCGGCGCAAAGCGCGCAAAGCCGTTGTCGTCGATGTGTGTCACGACAACGCCGATGCTGTCCATATGCGCCGCGAGCAGCACTTTTTTGCCGCTTCCAGGGCGATGATAGATCAGATTGTGCATCGCGTCGGTGTGGTGCGCCCAGTCGCCGATGTGCGGAACCGTATCCGCGATCATCTCGGTGATCGCCTGCGCGATATCGTGCTCCCGCCCGGACGGCCCGAAGGCCGCAGACAGCGTGCGGAACGCCTTGTAAAAGTCAAAATTCATGGTGATCCTCCCCCATATATTCCAGGAAACGGCGGCTGAGCGCCAGCATACCGTCGATGTCTTCCATTGCCGCCACGCAGCATGGCGAGTGAATGTAGCGCACCGGCACGGCGAGTGCCGCCGTCTTCACGCCCGCGCGCGTCAGGTGGATGCGCCCGGCGTCCGTTCCGCCCGCGACGCGGTGCTTGGTCTGCCACGCGATGCCGCTCCCGTTCGCCAGCGCGCGCAGCGCCTCAAACAGCTGCGGGTCGTAGATGGTCGCGCGATCCATAAACGGGATGACCACGCCGCGGCGCAGGCCGCACACCTGCTTCGCGCTGTCCACCTCCGCCAGATCGGCGGCTGTCGTGCCCTCAAGCACCAGGCAGATGTCCGGATTCAATTCAAACGCCGCGCACTGCGCGCCGCGCAGGCCGACCTCCTCCTGCACCGAAAAGACAAACCAGGTGTCCACAGCGGGCTGCTCCAGCAGCAGCTTGAGCAGCACCGCACAGCCGACGCGGTCGTCAATCGCCTTCGCCTTGAGCAATCCGTCGCCGAAGCACACGCAGTCGGAGTCAAATACCCCGTATGTGCCGAGCGGCACGCGCGTTTCCGCCGCCTTTTTGTCCGACGCGCCGATGTCGATATATAAGTCCTTCGTCTTCGGCATGGTCTTGCGCTCCGCGCGCGTGGTCAGGTGTACCGCCTTGATGCCCACGACGCCGCGCACCTCGCCGAACCGCACGCGCCGCCCGATCACGACGCGCGGGTCGACGCCGCCGACAAAGCCGAATTTGACGCAGCCGTCCTCGGTATATCCCTTGCAGATGACGCCGACCTCATCCATGTGCGCCGCCAGCATGACCGTCCGGCCGCAGCTGGTCTTTCCCTTGCGGAACACCATCAGATTGCCGAGGCTGTCCTCCCGTATTTCGTCCGCGACCGGCGCTGCCTGCGCGCGGAGAAACGCGCGCACCGCGTCCTCACAGCCGGACGCGCCGGGCAGCGCGCACAGCGTTTGCAAAAGCTCTCTCATGCCCGTGCCACCTCCCCGGTAAAGTCGCGCAAAAACGCCGCGATCAGCGCACTCACGGCCTCGATGTCCGAAAGGCAGACCGTCTCAATCGGCGTGTGCATGTATTTGAGCGGGATGGAGAGCAGACCCATCGCAATGCCGCTGCGCACGATCTGCATGTCCCAGGCATTGGTGCCCGTATCTCCCTCCATGACCTCAATCTGATGCGGAATTTCCTCCGCGCGCGCGGTTCGCAGCAGCGCCTGCGTCAGGCCGCGGTGCAGGTTCGGCCCCATGCCGACCAGTGCGCCGCCGCCGAACGCGAACGCCTCATCCGAGCCGCTGTCCGGCGTCTTCGCGTGGCTGACGTCCACCGCGATGCCGTAATCCGGCCGGACGCGGTAGGCCGCCGTGCGCGCGCCCAGCGAATCGGTCTCCTCGTGCACCGAGCCGCACACGACGAGGTTGACGTGCAGATTGTCCTGCGCCAGCCGGCGCATCGCGTCGACGAGGGCGACAAAGCCCGCGCGGTCGTCCAGACACTTGCCGGTCAGCTGTCCCTCCGCCAGCGCATAGGGCGGCTGGGCGAACACCACCGGCGTGCCGACCGGAATGACCGGCCTGGCGTCGCGCAGACCGGTGTCGATCAGCATCTCGTGCATGGGCACCGCGTTGTCCTCCTCGCCCGGCTTGAGCAGGTGCGGCGGCATGCACGCGATGACGCCGTAGCGCGGCGTTTCGGTCAGAATCGTCACCTCTGCGCCGAGCAGCATGCGCGGGTCGATGCCGCCCACCTGCGTGAAGCGCAGAAACCCGCCGTCCAGCACCTCCGTGACCAGAAATCCGATCTGATCGAGGTGCGCATCTAACAGAACCGTCTTTGCATCCGGTTTGCCGCAGCCCTTCCAGCCGAGCACATTGCCGCAGCGGTCGATCTCCGTGCGGTCACAGTACGGCGCCAGAAGCTCCCTTGCGACAGCGGCGGCGTTGCCCTCAAATCCGGTCACGCCGTCCGCGCTGCAAAGCCGTGTCAGCATATCTTTCACAATGCTTCCTCCTGTTCCAAACAGTTTGTCCGCTTCTATTATACGCGACCGCGCGGATTTGCACAAGCAATTTGCGATTTCGCACAAAATGTGCTACACTTTTTTGTATGATACGGACAAGAATCGACTACACCATCTCCGCGCGGGACGAGGGGCGAACCGTCGAACGCTTCCTGCGCGCGCAGGGGTTTTCCCGCCACCTGCTCATACAGACCAAATACACCGAAAACGGCCTGCTGCTCGACGGCGCGCCGGTGCGCACCAACGTGCCGCTCCGTGCCGGCCAGCGCCTGTCCGCCGCCATTGTCAGCGGCGCGCACAACGAGCACCTGAAGCCGGTCGAGCTGCCGCTCGCCCTCGTCTATGAGGACGAGGATATCGTCGTCATCGACAAGCCCGCCGGCATGCCGGTGCACCCGTCGCAGGGGCACTACGAGGACACGGCGTCCAACGCGCTCGCCTGGCATTTCGCGCAGCAGGGCGAGCCGTTTGTCGCGCGCGCCATCGGGCGGCTGGACCGCGACACCTCCGGCCTCGTGCTGTTCGCCCGGCACGAGCTGTCCGCCTGCATCCTCGCGGAGCAGATGCGCCGCCGCCAGATCCACCGCGAATACCGCGCGATCTGCACGGGCACGCTGCCGGAATGCGGCGTGATCGACGCGCCCATCGCCCGCGCCCACGGCAGCACGATCGAGCGGATCGTCGACGCGGCGCGCGGCGAGCCCGCCGTGACCCACTACACGCGCCTCGCGGTAAAAAACGGGTTTTCGCTCGCCGCCGTCCGGCTGGAGACCGGGCGCACGCACCAGATCCGCGTGCACATGAAGCACATCGGGCATCCGCTGCCGGGCGACTTTTTGTATCACCCCGATTACCGCGTCATCGGGCGGCAGGCGCTGCATTCCTACCGCCTCGCCTTCCCGCATCCGATCACGCGCGCGCCGATGGCGTTCACCGCGCCCCTCCCGCAGGACATGCGGCAAATTCTCCTGTAATGTGCGTGTCGAAGAACTTCGCCACGCTTCGCCAAAATGCAGGCATTTTGGCTAAAAATTGCAGCCCGCGGCAGCGCACGCGCTGCGCGCGCACGTTTGCGGGCTGAGCGGTGTTTTTTCCGACGCGCCTGTCGCCGGAAAAAACGATTCTGACTGCCGCCTGCGGGCGGCAAAGCTCTGCCGAAAGATATTCACCCACGCAGGAGACGTTTGATTTCCTGCATGACGCATGGCTTTTTTGACAATCTGAAAAGAGCGGCCGCCGCCGCTCTTTTCGCTTTTCTCTGTCAAAATTCCCGCTTCGCCCGGATGCGGACGGAAAGAGCGGCCGACACGGGCAGCAGCGCGAGCACGACGGCCGCGAAGCCCACCGTGAGATACAGCCCGGCCTGTGCCGCCTGCGCTTCCACTCCCAGCTCCATGAAATTGGCAAGCGCGGAAAGCACGCCGAACAGCACGCCAAAGACCAGCAGCATCGCAATCCGCCCTTTTTCCGCCCCCAGGCGGTACATCAGCGGAATCAGGCACTCCATGTACAGAATGGCGCCCAGCAGGCTGTTCACAAACAGCAGCAGCCAGTCCGCAAACGCCAGATCGGCCGTGCCGGACACGAACGCGAGCGCGGCGGTCAGCGCGCCCGCGGCCATGCCGAGGGCGATGCAGACGGCGATCGAACCGTACCGCGCCAGCACGATCTGGCGAACGGTCAGCGGCATGGCCGACGTATAGCGGTTCCAATCGGTCTGCTCCTCGTAGGAAAACGACGCGACGCCGAACATCGCGCTGAGAAAGACGAAGAGGCAGGAAAACACACTTCCCACGTCGCTCACAAAGCTGAGCACACCGATCACGCCCAGATAGATGCAGACAAACGCGCCCTTTACACCGCATCGCAATTGCAGCAAATCGTATCGAATGAGACCCTTCATCGCTCGATTCCTCCTTCCAGCAGCCGGAACACCTGCTCGATATCCGCGCGGTCGCACGTCAACGCCGGATAGCGCGCCGCCGCGGCCGCCCGGTCGGGGCACAGCGCCTCAAACGCATACGCGCCGCGCCGCAGCCCCAGCACATCCGCCCGGTCGAGCTGCGCCAGCTGGTCGGGCGCGCCCCGGAGCACGCCGTATTCGTCCAGCAGCACGTCCTTGCTCTCGTCCAGCGTCAGCCGCCCGCCCGACAGAATCACGATGCGGTCGGCCAGGCGGTCGAGATCGGTCGTGATGTGGGTGGACAGCAGCACCGCATGCTGTCCGTCTTCGATGAACTCGCGCAGATCGTCCAAAATTTCCCCGCGCGCGACCGGATCCAGTCCGCCCGTCGGCTCGTCGAGCAGCAGCAGTCTGGGGCTGTGCGCCAGCGCCGCCGCGATCGAGAGCTTTTGCTTCATGCCGCGCGAAAACGTCTTGATCTTCTGATTTACCGGTAGCGCATAGCGCTCGCACAGCCCGAAAAACAGATCGGACGACCAGCCGCGGTACACATCGCGCAGCACAGCGTCCATGTGTCCGGCCGTCAGCAGTCCGCTGAAACAGCATTCGTCGTAGACGACGCCGACGTCCTGCATTACGTCCGCGTCCGGCTCCCGGCCCAAAATCCGGATGCTCCCGGCGTCCGGGTGAACCGTGCCCACAATGCTCTTGATCGTCGTCGTCTTGCCCGCGCCGTTGCGCCCGACCAGCCCGGTGATGGTGCCCAGCTGTATCGAAAACTCGATGTCCCGCAGCGCAAAGTCGGGATACGTCTTGCAAACGCCGCGCAATTCCAGTGCCTTCATACGTCTCCTCCTCTGTACAGCTCGCGCAGGCAATCGCACAGCTCGCGCTCCGCAATGCCCGCTCCCTTTGCAATCTCAACCGCCTCCAGCAGCTTCTGCTCCACCCGCCGCAGCTGCTCTTCGCGCAGCGCCTGCCCGTTTTGCAGCGAGACATACGTCCCGCGCCCCGGCACGGTCTCCACAAAGCCGTCGCGCTCCAGCTCCTCATAGGCGCGCTTGGTGGTGATGACGCTCACGCGCAGCTCCTTCGCCAGCGTGCGGATGGACGGCATCTGCTCCCCCGCCTGCCGCACGCCCGTCAGAATCTCCGATTTGATCTGCTCGGTGATCTGCTCGTACATCGGCTTTCCGCTGGAGTTTGACAGTACAATCGCCATGTGCATCCGCCCTTCCTGCATATACTGTTTATATATTATATATACAGTATATACGCACAGTCCCCCGCTGTCAACCCCCTGTGGGCAAAAAAGACAGCCGCACCAAACGATGCGGCTGTCTCTGCGTGTCGAGAAACCTCGACACGCTTCAAAAAAACGCAAGCGTTTTTTTGAGAAGATGCAGCCCGCGGCAGCGCACGCGCTGTGCGCGCACGTTTGCGGGCTGAGCGGTGTTTTTTCCGACGCGCCTGTCGCCGGAAAAAACGATTCTGACCGCCGCCTGCGGGCGGCAAAGCTCTGCCGAAAGATGGCCCCCACGCAAGAGACGTTTGATTTCCTGCATGACGCATTGCTTTTTCGCCAGTCTGAGACAACCGCACCAAATGCTGCGGCTGTCTGCGGATTTTCCTCAGTTTTTGCGGTTTTTGAGCCAGATGCGGTACAAGCCGTGCAGCACCATGTCGTCGGCGCGGCGCACCGGCTCGCGCATGCGCCCCGCGACCAGCGGCGCGTCCGTGCCGGTCAGATAGACGGTCAGATCCTCGCCCAGCTGTTCGCGGCAGCGGCAGATCATGCCGTCCACCATGCTGGCCGCGCCGTTGAGCACGCCGGACGCCATCGCGTCGACGGTGTTTTTGCCGAGCAGGCGCTTTTCCGGCAGCGTGAGGCTGATGGACGGCAGCTGCGCCGCCTTTTCGCGCAGCGCCTCCAGCCCGGTGCGCACGCCGGGCGCGATCATCGAGCCGACGAGCACGCCGCGGCGGTCGAGCGCGGTGAACGTCGTCGCCGTATTCATGTCGATGACGACGGCGGGCAGACGCCCCTGCGACGCCGCCTCCAGCGCCACGCACACGAGGTCGCTGCCCAGCGCGCGCGGGTTTTCCATCTGAATGCTCAGACCGGTCTTTACGCCGGAGGACACGCTCACGACCTCACAGCCGCACAGAATCCGCACGGCGTCGTGCAGCACTCCGTTGAGCGACGGCACGACCGAGCAGAGCACCGCGCCGAAAATCTCCGCGGACGAATAGCCGCGCAGGCGCAGCACGCCGTCGATCTGGCAGGCGTACTGATCCGCCGTGCAGGCGGTCACCGCCGCAATGCGCGCCACGGCGCGCAGCGTCCCTCCCTCGTCAAAGCACCCGAGGGCGATGACGGAATTTTGTGCATTGATCGCAAGCAGCATGCTGTCTCATCCTTTCGCTGTTCCTGCCTGTCATTATATGCTGATTTTCTCCCGCGCGCAAGGGGAAAGCGCGCGCAAGCCGGACGGTTTTCGCTCGCTGACGACAAAGCGATCCGCGATGCCGATCAGCGGAATGCTGAGCAGGAACCACAGCGCGCTGTAGCGCGCGCACACCTGCCCGGCGAGGTTGAACATCTCGCCGGAATAGTCCCAGACCTGCATGCCCAGGCCGAGATTGCACACGCAGCCGACGAGAAACTCCACCCCCGTGATCGCCGCCGAGCCCGCCGCGCAGCGCAGCGGGAGGCTTCTGCCGCGCAGCCCATCCGAAATGCGCCCGACCAGACCAAAGCACACGCCGCCCGCCAGCGCCATCGACCAATGCGACCAGCCCCTCCAGAGATATTCCAGCATCGGATAGCCCCAGCAGCCCAGCGAAACCAAAATTGCCGTTTTTTCCGTTTGTCTCACACTGTATCACCCGCCTACAGTGTGTACGGCGGCGCGGCAAATTATGCGCCCATGCGGCCGGATATACCGCAATAGGAGAACGCAGGGCGGGCGGCGGCATGTGTTTGCGGTACGGCAGAGCGCGTAGTATACTTTTTTCAGGGTATTTCATGCCACAAACGGCGCCTTTTTCCGGCGAACGGCGGCCGCGCGGCGCGGGCAACCCCCTCTTTACGCTCGGTACATTCCGTTGTATAATAGAGAAAATCAAACGCTACGAGGTGATTGCACTATGGGACTGAACGCCACCCCTTCCGCTGAACGCGTGCATATCGGCATTTTCGGCAAGAGAAACGCCGGAAAATCCAGCTTAATCAACGCTTTGACCGGCCAGGACCTCGCCATTGTGTCCGACATCGCGGGCACGACCACCGACCCGGTGTCCAAGGCGATGGAGCTGCTCCCGCTCGGCCCGGTCGTCATGATCGACACGCCGGGACTGGACGATGAGGGCGCGCTCGGCGCGCAGCGCGTGCGCAAGGCGATGCAGGTGATGAACAAATGCGACCTCGCCGTTGTCGTCGTCGACGCCGTCGAGGGACAGACCGGCGAGCACGAGCAGTTGCTCGCGCGCCTGACTGCAAAGCAGATTCCGCACGTCGTCGCTATGAACAAATGCGACCTACTCTCCTCCGTTCCGGCGGACACGGAGGGCGTCCGCTACGTCAGCGCGGCGGACGGAACGGGCATCTTCGCGCTCAAGGAAACGATCGCGCACCTCGTCCCGTCGGGCGACAACGGGCGGCGCATCGTCGCCGATCTGATCGCGCCCAACGATTTCGTCGTGCTCGTCGTGCCGATCGACTCCGCCGCGCCCAAGGGACGCCTCATCCTGCCGCAGCAGCAGACCATCCGCGACATTCTGGAGGCCGGCGCGACATCCATCGTCTGCCGCGAAACTGAGCTCGCCGCGACGCTGGCCAAGCTCGGTCAGCCGCCGCGCATGGTCATCACCGACAGCCAGGCGTTCGCTTCCGTCTCCCGGGATACGCCGGAGAACGTCCCGCTGACGTCGTTCTCCATTCTGTTCGCGCGCTACAAGGGCCGTCTGGATCAGGCGGTGCGCGGCGTGCAGGCGCTGGAAACGCTGTCGGACGGCGACACGATCCTGATCTCCGAGGGCTGCACGCACCACCGCCAGTGCGACGACATCGGCACCATCAAGCTGCCGCGCTGGATCGAACAATACACCGGCAAAAAATTCGACTTCCAGTTCACGAGCGGCGGCGCGTTCCCGGACGACCTGTCGCCCTACAAGCTCATCGTGCACTGCGGCGCCTGTATGCTCAACGAGCGCGAAATGAAGTACCGCCTCGCCTATGCGGAGGACTGCGGCGTCCCGATGACCAACTACGGCATCCTGATTTCGTACATCCACGGCATTCTGCCGCGCGCGGTTCGGCCTCTGGGCTACGACCTGTAATCGATCGTTTTATATGCAAAAAACCTGCTGCAAAACGCACGTTTTGCAGCAGGTTTCTCTGTTTTTCGCCTGTTTTATGCTCAGTCAAAGTAAGCAACAGCCGCTTCCGCCGCGCTCGCCGCGTCTGCGGTGTAGCAGTCCGCGCCGATCTGGTCGCAGAACGTCTGGGTGATCGGAGCGCCGCCGATCATGACCTTGACCTTGCCCTTCATCTCGGAAGCCTGTACGGCCTCGACGACGTTGCGCATCTCGCCCATCGTGGTGGTCAGCAGCGCCGAGCAGCAAATGACCTTCGCGTCGTTCTCGCGCGCCGCGTCGAGGAACTTCTCAACCGGTACGTCGACGCCCAGGTCGATGACCTTCAGACCCTTGCCCTCCATCATCATGCGAACCAGGTTCTTGCCGATGTCGTGCATATCGCCCTTGACCGTGCCGAGAA
>DXIG01000017.1 GCA_019112985.1 Candidatus Butyricicoccus stercorigallinarum
GACCGGCAAGAAGCTGCTCATCATCGCCGAGGATCTGGAAGGCGAAGCGCTGTCCACCCTGCTGCTCAACAAGCTGCGCGGCACGTTCACCTGCGTTGCGGTTAAGGCGCCGGGCTTCGGCGACCGCCGCAAGGAGATGCTGAAGGATATCGCGGTTCTGACCGGCGGCGAGGTCATCTCCGAGGAGATCGGCCTGGAGCTGAAGGACGCGACGCTGGATATGCTCGGCCGTGCGCGTCAGGTCAAGGTCAACAAGGAAGGCACGGTCATCGTTGACGGCGCCGGCGCGGCGGAAGACATCGCGGCGCGCGTTGCCAACATCCGCCACGCGATTGAGACGACCACCTCGGACTTCGACCGCGAGAAGCTGCAGGAGCGTCTGGCCAAGCTGGCCGGCGGCGTTGCCGTCATCAAGGTCGGCGCGGCAACCGAGACCGAGATGAAGGAAAAGAAGCTGCGTGTCGAGGACGCACTCAACGCGACCCGCGCGGCAGTAGAGGAAGGCATCGTTGCAGGCGGCGGCGTCGCTTACGTCAACGCGATTTCTGCGGTTGCCGCTGCGGCTGATGCTGCGGAGGGCGACGAGAAGACCGGCGTCAACATTGTTGCCAAGGCGCTGCAGGCCCCGATCAAGCAGATCGCTGCCAACGCGGGCATCGACGGCGCGGTTGTGCTCGAGAAGATCCGTGAGTCCGGCAAGGTCGGCTACGGCTTCGACGCTTACACCGAGAGCTACTGCGACATGATCGAGAGCGGCATCGTCGACCCGACGAAGGTCAACCGCTCTGCGCTTCAGAACGCGGCTTCCGTCGCGGCGACCGTCCTGACCACCGAGTCGATCGTCACCGACATCAAGGAGCCGACGCCTCCGGCAGCACCGGCGGCACCGGACATGGGCGGCATGTACTAAGATTCTCCCGCGCCCGTGCAAAAGTAAATGCAGGCAATGCGGCCCCGTTCCGAATGTTCGCGGAACGGGGTCGTTTTTTTGTCCCGGCGCGCACGCGCACCGCCTGTGTGAAGAAATTGTGAATTCAAACGCACGCAATTGACAGCGTGCATTTGAATTGCTATACTGTTGTCATCGACCAAAGGGGGCCTGTGTATGCCAAACGAAAAGCTGCGCTGTGGGGAACTGATCAAGCGCATTGGAGACGTCTTTGAGACAAACGCGAACAAGAATTTGCAGGAGAACGGCATCACGCTCTCGCAGATGAAGATGCTGGTCGTGCTGTACCACACGGCCGACGGCTCCGCGATGCTCAAGGAGCTGGAGCAGCACTTCGGTTCCTCGCAGGCGACCATCGCGGGCATCGCCAGCCGCCTGGAGCGGAAGGGGCTGGTGGAGAGCTATATCGACGCCGCCGACCGGCGCATCAAGCACGTCCGCCTGTCGGAGGCCGGAAAACAGCTGTGCTGCCGCTCCAAATCGTCGATGGAGGCCGGGGAGGCCTGGCTGCTGGCAGCGCTGGAGCCGCAGGAACAGCAGGAGCTGCAGCGGCTGCTGCAAAAAGTATACGACCATCTGTGACACATTGCCTGCCCGTCCGGCAGGCAACACGTTCGCCCAAATAAAAAGCATGCTTTCAAAAGCAGGCTTTTGAATAGACAAAGAAAGGACAGGGAATATGATCAAAACATTATCTCGCTGTATCGGCGAAAGCAAACGGGATTCCATTCTGACGCCGGTTTTCGCAGCGCTGGAGGTGGTGATGGAGGTGCTGATCCCCTTTGTCACCGCCGCCATCATCGATCAGGGAATTGAAGCAGGGGATATGAACCGCGTCGTGCTGTACGGCGCGATCATGCTGGTGCTGGCCTTTTTGAGCCTGTTTTTCGGCGTGCAGGCCGGCCGGTACGCCGCGTCCGCCTCCACGGGCTTTGCCTGCAATCTGCGCGACGCGATGTATGAGAACATCCAGACCTTTTCGTTCTCCAATATCGACAAATTCAGCACCGCCGGTCTGATTACCCGCATGACGACCGACGTGACCAATCTGCAAAACGCATATCAGATGCTGCTGCGCATCGCCGTGCGCGCGCCGCTGATGCTGCTGTTCAGCATGGCGATGTGCTTTGTCATCAACGTACAGCTCAGCCTGATCTTTCTGGCGGCGCTGGTCTTTTTGGGCATCGTCCTGTTTTCCATCGCCTGCCGGGCCATGCCGGTGTTCGACGAGGTGTTCCGCCGCTATGACGACCTGAACGCCAGCACGCAGGAGAACATCTCCGCCATCCGGGTGGTCAAGGCCTTCGTGCGCGAAAACTACGAGGACAAGAAGTTCAGCCGGGCCGCCGAGCAGCTGTACCGCCTGTTTGTCAAGGCGGAGTCCATCCTCGCGTTCAACAATCCGGTCATGATGCTGACGGTGTACGCCTGCATCATCGCGCTGTCGTGGTTCGGCGCGCACAACATCGTCGCGGGCACGCTGACCACCGGCAACCTGACCTCGCTGTTCAGCTATGTCATCAGCATGATGATGTCGCTGATGATGCTCTCGATGATCTTCGTCATGATTTCCATGAGCGTGGCCAGCGCGCGCCGCATCGCCGAGGTGCTGAACGAAACGGCCGATCTGTCCGAACCGCAGCAGGCGGTGCAGGAGGTCGCGGACGGCAGCATCGATTTCAACCACGTCAGCTTTTCCTACCGGAAGGGCAGCGGCGAGGACGCCCTGCGCGACATCGACGTGCACATCCGGTCGGGCGAGACCATCGGCATCATCGGCGGCACCGGCTGCGGAAAATCCAGCTTTGTCAGCCTGATCAGCAGGCTGTACGACGTCACGGAAGGCGCCGTTTTGGTGGGCGGACGCGACGTCCGGGAGTACGACATGGAGGTGCTGCGCAATCAGGTGTCCGTCGTCCTGCAAAAGAACGTGCTGTTTTCCGGCACGATTCTCGACAACCTGCGCTGGGGCAAGGAGGACGCCACGCTGGAGGAATGCCGGCGCGTCTGCGCGCAGGCGTGCGCGGACGAATTCATCGAGCGCATGCCCAAGCAATACGACACCTGGATCGAGCAGGGCGGCAGCAACGTGTCCGGCGGACAGCGGCAGCGGCTGTGCATCGCGCGCGCCCTGCTGAAAAAGCCAAAGGTTCTGATTTTGGACGACTCCACCAGCGCGGTGGACACGGCGACCGACGCGAAAATCCGCAAGGCCTTCGCGGAGGAAATCCCGGACACCACCAAGCTGATTATCTCGCAGCGCATTTCCAGCATCGAACACGCCGACCGCATCCTCGTGCTGGAGGACGGCAGAGTGGACGGCTTCGACACCCACGAGAATCTGCTGCGCACCAACCGCATCTATCGCGAGATCTATCAGGCGCAGATGCAGGGCGGCGGCGATTTCGACCAGCCGGCGTGATGGAAAGGAGACAGATATCGTGAAGCAAACAGCGCAAAACAACAAACGAGACGTCCTGAAGCGGCTGATCTCGTACATCTTAAAGCAGTACAAGCTGGCCTGCCTGTTCGTTCTGCTGGGCATCGTCTGCGCGGCGCTGACGACGCTGTGCATGAATCTGTTCATGCAGAGCCTCATCGACGACTACATCCTCCCGATGACGGAAATGGCCGTGCCCGACTATGCGCCGCTGGCGCAGGCGCTGCTCCGCCTGGCCTCGATTCTGGCAGTGGGCGTCGTGTGCGCCTACGGCTACAACCGGATCATGGTAAACATCAGCCAGGGGACGATGAAGCGGCTGCGCACGGAGCTGTTCACCAACATGGAATCGCTCCCCATCCAGTATTTTGACACGCACGCCCACGGCGACATCATGTCGGTGTATACCAACGACATCGACACCCTGCGCCAGCTCATCGGCCAGAGCCTGCCGCAGCTGCTCAACTCGTCGATCACGGTGATCGCGACGCTGTTCAGCATGATCGTGCTCAACCTGCCGCTGACCGTCGTCTCCGTGCTCATGGTGGCCGTCATGCTGGTGACGACGTCCAAACTGAGCACGCTTTCCGGGCGGTATTTCGCGCAGCAGCAGCGCGACCTGGGCGCGGTCAACGGCTACATCGAGGAGATGATGGAGGGGCAGAAGGTCGTCAAGGTGTTCTGCCACGAGCAGCAGAGTCTGGAGGACTTCCGCGCGCTCAACCGAAAGCTGCGCGAGAGCGCGAACAACGCGAACAAAATCGCCAACGTCTCCATGCCGGTCAACGCGAACCTCGGCAACATCAGCTATGTCCTGTGCGCGGTCGTGGGCAGCCTGCTGGCGCTCAATGGCTACGCGGGGCTGACCATCGGTACGCTGGTGGCGTTTCTCAACCTGAACAAGGGCTTTACCGGCCCGATCACGCAGGTCAGCATGCAGGTCAACAGCGTCGTCATGGCGATGGCCGGCGCGTCGCGCATGTTCGCCCTGCGCGACGAAGTGCCGGAGACGGACAACGGCTATGTCGAGCTGGTCAACGTCGTGGAGCAGCCGGACGGCACGCTGACGGAGACGCACCAGAAGACCAACCTCTGGGCCTGGCGCCATCCCCACAAGGCGGACGGCACGGTGACGTACACCAGACTGCTGGGCGATGTGACGTTTGACGGCGTGGATTTCGGCTACAACGAGGACAAGATGGTGCTGCACGACATCAAAATGTACGCGACGCCGGGGCAGAAGATCGCCTTTGTCGGTTCCACCGGCGCGGGCAAGACAACGATCACCAACCTCATCAACCGATTTTACGACATCCAGGACGGCAAGATCCGCTACGACGGCATCAACATCAACAAGATCAAAAAGCCCGACCTGCGCCGTTCGCTGGGCATGGTTTTGCAGGACACCCATCTGTTCACCGGCACGGTCATGGAGAATATCCGCTACGGGCGGCTGAACGCCTCCGACAAGGAGTGCATCGCCGCGGCCAAGCTGGCCAACGCGGACAGCTTTATCCGCCGCTTGCCGGAGGGCTATCAGACCGTCCTGAAGGGCAGCGGCGCCAATCTCTCGCAGGGGCAGCGCCAGCTGCTGGCCATCGCCCGCGCGGCCGTCGCCGACCCGCCGGTGCTGATTTTGGACGAGGCGACGTCCTCCATCGACACGCGCACGGAACAGCTGGTGCAGCAGGGCATGGACGCGCTGATGAAGGGGCGCACCTCGTTTGTCATCGCGCACCGCCTGTCCACCGTACAGAATTCCGACTGCATCATGGTCATGGAGCAGGGGCGCATCATCGAGCGCGGCACGCACGAGCAGCTGATCGAGCAGAAGGGACGCTATTATCAGCTGTACACCGGCAACGCGCTCGGCGCATGACGGGCGCAAACGAAGCACAATCTTATCTTTACAATATTTGCAATATCGGGGCAGGGATGCTATGATAAGGGCAAACAGCCGTGACCCGCAGCGCGCTACGGGCCGGGCATGCACCCGGGAGGTACCAAACGATGAAACGCATTATCACGATCGGCCGTGAATTCGGCGCGGGCGGCGGCGAGCTGGGGCGCCGTCTGGCGGAGGAGCTCGGCATCGAGTACTATGACCGCGATATCATTTTGCATACGGCGGAAGCCAGCGCCCATCTGACGCCGGAGCAGGTGCGCCGCTGGGACGAGCGCGTGCCGCGCGAGTTCGGTTTCACGCAGAGCCTGTTCAATTTCTACGACCGCCCGCTGAGCGAGGAGCTGTGGAACGCGCAGGTGCGGGCCATCCGCCAGCTGGCGGAAAAGCAGAGCTGTGTCATCGTCGGGCGCAATGCGGACTACATCCTGCGTGCGTTTGACCACCGCCTGCGCGTCTTCATCCATGCGGACCGCAACTGGCGCCTGCGCCGGATGCACACGCTGATGCCGGACACCCCGATGGAGCAGCTGGAGGCGGATATGAACGCCGCCGACCGCGCGCGCCACAGCTACTGCACCAAACACACCGGTCAGATCTACGGCGACAGCCGCAACTACGATTTGACGCTGTGCACCAGCTCGCTGGGCATAGAAAAGGCGATGGAGCTGCTGCGCATCGCCGCGCGCGATCTGTAAGCTCCTGTCCCGTGCGGCGCGCGGAAACGCTAAAAGGGTGTTTTTATTTCAAAAATAACCGAATATGAGTTGCTTTCCCGCGAATTATTGGTATAATAATTGCGCATAGGAACGATCAAGGGCGATGACATCCACAGTGATGGTTGTTGCCCTTTTCGTTTGTATGCGAAAAAATTCAGACAGAGAGGAAAGAAACGCACGATGAAAAGAGTATTCGCCATCGTCACGGCTGCGCTTCTCGCGCTTTCGCTGTCCGGCTGCGGCAGCTCGAGCACGGTCACGAACGTGCCCTCCGGCAGTTCGGGTTCCGGCGACAGCGACATCGGCAAGGTCTGGGTCATCGCCACGGACACCGTCTTCAAGCCGTTCGAGTATACCGATGCGTCGGGCAATTTTGTCGGCATCGATGTGGACATCGTCGACGCGATTGCCGCGGATCAGGGCTTTTATTACGAGCTGCGCAGCCTCGGCTGGGACGCCGCCATTGCGGCCTGCCAGGCCGGTCAGGCGGACGCCATGATCGCCGGCGCGTCCATCACGGAGGAGCGCCAGCAGAGCGGCTGGATGTTCTCGGACGGCTATTACACCGCCACGCAGACGCTGACCGTCAAGGAGGATTCGACCATCACCGGCTTTGACGATCTGGAAGGGCAGACGGTCGCCGCCAAGACCGGCACGCAGGGCGCCGCCTATGCCCAGAGCCTGCAGGACGAGTACGGCTTCAAAATTACCTACTTTGAGGACTCTCCGACGATGTATCAGGCCGTCATGGGCGGCCAGTGCGCCGGCTGCTTCGAGGACACCCCGATCATGCAGTCCTCCATCAAGGACGGCCATCTGGCGCTGAAAATACTGGAAAGCACCGCAAATGACGGCTCGTTCTACGGCTTCGCCATGTTCAACGAGGACAATCGGGAGCTGATGGACATGTTCAACGCGGGGCTTGCCAACATCCGCGCAAACGGCGTTTACGACGAAATCATCGCCAGATATCTGGGATAACACAAGTATCCTTTCCCGCCTGCGGGCGGGGACAGGACGGATCATACCAATACTTTAGAAAGGGGAGTCCTGCTCTTGATCCAAATTCTCACAAGCTACAGCGGTCTGTTTCTGGCCGCCATGGGTCAGACGCTGCTGCTGGCGCTGTGCGGTCTGATCTTTGCCTGCATCATTGGCCTGATCTTCGGCCTGCTCAGCGTGGTGAAAAGCCGCGTCTGCAACATCATTTCCACTATTTTTGTCG
>DXIG01000018.1 GCA_019112985.1 Candidatus Butyricicoccus stercorigallinarum
TTTTCCCTTCTTTTGGCAAAAAAATTGTGTATTTTATACATGATTTTTCATTTCGCGCTTTCCTTTCTTGTACGATAACAAAAACTTTGGTTTTGAGAGCAGGATCATACATTTTTATATTGAAAATGTACCATATTTACGGCATAATATAATTAAAAAATAGGGAATTTTGTCCGATTATCCCAGCCAGCGCACGCAGCGCGCCGCGCAGACAAATGCGGCGAGATCCGCGAGCAGCGCCGCCGGGACGACATACCCTGTCCGCTTCAGGCGCAGGTGCCCGCAATAGATGCCGATGGTGTACAGACTGGTCTCCGAGGCGCCGAGCATGACGGCGGCCGCGCGGCCGGCTTCGCTGTCCACCCCGCAGGTGCGCATGATCTCCTGCCCCAGCGCCAGCCCGCCGCTGCCGCTGAGCGGCTTGAGCAGCACGAGCGGCGCGCAGTCGGGCGGGATGCCCGCGAGCGCGAGCAGCGGCTGCATGGCCTGCCCCGCCAGGTCGATGAACCCGGAGGCGCGCAGCATGGTCACCGCCGTCAGCAGCGCGAGCATGGTCGGCAGCAGCCGGGCGGCGGTGCGCAATCCGTCCGCCGCGCCGCGCAGGAACACGGGGAACACATCCGTCCCCCTGGCCAGCGCATAGCCGCCGGTCAGCGCAAGCACCAGCGGCACGAGCAGCGCGTTCACGGCCGCCCCCTTCGCAGGCGCGCAAACAGCCGCGCCGCTCCCAGCCCCACCGCGACCGAACAGACGGACGCGACCCACACGGCGGGCATGATGTCGAACGGCTGCGGCGCGCCCAGAGACGCGCGCACGGCGGCCACCGTCGTTGGAATCAATTGGATGGACGTCGTATTGAGGACGACAAATGTCAGCACCTCGTCCGGCGTCCCTTTTCCCCCATACAAGCCATACAATCTGTCCGCGGCTCGCAGCCCGATCGGTGTGGCGGCGTTGCTCAACCCCAGCAGGTTCGCCGTGACATTGGCGGCGATGCACGTCATCGCCGCGCGGTCTGTCGATGCGCGCCGGAACAGCAGAGAGAGCGGGCGATACAGCGCGGATGTGATTTTTTCACACAAGCCGGACTGCTGCATCAGCTCCAGTACGCCCGACCACAGCCCCATCAGTCCCGCAAGGGACAGGCACAGCGTGACCGCCTGCTGCGCGCCGTCGGTCACCGCGGCGGAAAGCTCCGCCGTGCGCCCCGTGACGCAGGCCGTGGCGCAGGACAGCGCGAGCATACCGACCCAAAGACCATTCATCATACGGTGTTTCCCCCTTCTCTGCTGACGCCATCGCTGGTTACAGTATAATTTTGTACTTATAATAAGGAAGTGATTGCAATGAAATCTACCGGAATTGTGCGAAAGGTTGACGAACTCGGCCGCATTGTTCTCCCCATCGAGCTGCGCAGGACACTGAATATTGATGTTAAGGATTCGCTGGAAATCTATGTCGACGGTGCGCAGATTATATTGAAAAAGTACGAGCCTGCCTGCGTGTTCTGCGGCAACGCGAAGGATATCGTCCATTTTAAGGATAAAAATGTCTGCCGCCGCTGCCTGAACGAGTTGATGCACGCGGAGGACTGAACGAAACCCACGGAAAGAGATACGGGAACCGCTTTGTTCGGTTCCCGTGTTTTTTGCGCTCAGCCGCCCTCCCCGCCGCGGTATTTGCGCCGCGTGGCCATGCCGCCGCGGATGTGGCGCTCCTCCTTGTTCCGCATGAGAACCTCGTGCGCCTGCGTATATAACGGTAAATTCAAGTGATACAGTCGCTCCGTGATGTCCTTGTGAACGGTCGATTTGCTCACGCCGAACCTGGCGGCGGTCTGCCGCACGGTCGCGCCCGTCTCGATCATATATTGCGCCAGCATGACGGCCCGTTCTTCCGGCTGTCCCTTCACATACGTTCCCTCCCGACATGACGTTGTGCTTCATGTCTATGCGGGGCGTCCGCCGGTTATACACTGCGCGCAAAAAGACGCGGCGCCCCGCCGGGACGCCGCGTCCTGTGATTCTGTTCGTAAAAAGCCGTTGTTTGCCGGCGGCTCAGGCCGCCCAGTCGGTGATCTCCTGCGGCTCCATCTCCTGCACTTCGCGCAGGAAGCGGTCGGCCGCCATCAGGATGGTCACGCCCTCCGCGCGGGTGACGTTGTTCTTCGGCCGGATGGTGCCATCGCTGTAGCCGGACAGCAGGCCGGCGCCGTACAGCTTTCCGATCGGCTCAACCGCGTAGTCGCTGATGTCCGCGGTGTCGGTGAACGTCAGCTCAACCGGCGCGAGCAGCACCTGCTTCCAGTTCAGATAGGAGGCGATGATCGTGGCGAACTGCTCGCGGGTGATGTTGGCGTCCGGCGAGAAGGTGTCCGTTCCGGTGCCCGAGACGATGCCGTTTTCGCTCGCCCACGCGACCGCCGCAGTGTACCACTGTCCCTCCGGCACGTCGCTGAAGCTCGTGCTGGTGTAGCCGCTGAGATCCGCGCCGTCCAGCTTGGCGAGCATCACGACGGTCATCGCGCGCGACATCGTGCCGTTGCCCTCGAAATAAAACGGCCTGGTGCCCGAGACGATGCCCATGTTCGCCGCGTTGATCGCGTTGTCGAGGAACCAGTCGTCCTCCTTCAGGTCGTAGAACAGATCCCCTTCAAACATCGCGATCAGCATCGTCTTGCCCGTCACCTCGAAGCTGTAGGCGGTCTCGGTGCTGAGCAGCGTGCCGTCTGTGCTGTACCAGCCCTGGAAGCTCTTGCCCTCGTCCGGCACGGCGGTCAGCGTCGCGGTCGTGCCGACGTCATAGGTGTCCGCGCCGGTGACCGAGCCGGAACGCGAGACATACGCGCCGACCGATACGAGCTTCTGTCTGTGCGCGCTGACCGACAGGAACTGCGCGTCGCGCTTGGCGTTGATCTCGGTCTCCTGGGTATAGCGGTCGGTGTCCGAATAGCGCAGGCCGTAATAGCGCGTGTGGCTGATGGTTCCCGTGCCGTCGTCGCACATGCGGTACTCGCGCTGCGGGTCAAAGATGTAGTTCGTGCCGTTGATCTGCACCTCTGTCCAGCCGTGGTGGCCGCTCTGCGTGTCCCACTCAAAGCGGAAGATGCCGGTGTGCACAAAGGCGTCGATGCCGATGTAGCGCACCATGACGGCAAACACCGCGCCCCAGTCGTAGCACACGCCCTTGTGCTTGCTCATCGTGTAATAGGTGCGGGCGATGACGTCCTCCGGAAACGCCTTTTGCAGGCCTTCCTCGTAGTCGTCGTAGGGATATTTCTCCTTGAAGCCGTCGTAGCCGGAATTGGCCGAAGTGTAGCCCGCCCACGAATAGTCGATGTTGCGCACCGTCCAGTCAAAGCAGGCGCGCACCTTTTCCGCCGTGGTGGCGTTCTCATACGGCTTCAGGACGTTTTCCAGCAGCCGGTCGAGCGCCGCATAGCCTGTGCGCTGCGGGTGCAGCTCCACGCTGTTGAGCAGCGCGTCAATGTCGAAGGCCGCTTCCGCCTCCGTCTTGCCGGCCGGAAGCACCGTCACGCACAGCACAAAGGCCAGCACGAGACTGAGCACCCGGCGAACCGTTCTCTTTCTCATAGTTTTTCCGCTCCTTTTGTGGTATGTCCGAAGAAAGAACATCTCCGTACGATGTATGCACAGCAGCTCGCTGCAAATGCCGCTCCATGCGCGCCCCCGCGCGTTTTACCCTTTTTTGTCAGGAAATTCCTCTTTTCTGCCAAAAATATCCGGGATTCCCACCAAAAACCAGCGCTTTTATTATATCGTATTTCACCAAAGCTGACAAGACCTCCGCGCGCGGCGCGCTGCCCCGCCGCTAAAAATCACGCCACGCGCAGATTTTACAAATTCCAGATGTTTTTTGCGCGGCGGTGTGGTATAGTAGGGGTCGAACAGCATCCGATCTGTTTTTCTGTCTCACAGAAGGAGGGAATCTCATACGATGCAACACAAAACAAAGCCCCGCGGGCTGAATATCATCATCGTCGGCTGCGGCAAGGTGGGCGCGGCGCTTGTCCAGCAGCTCAGCCGCGAAGGACACGACATCACCGTCATCGACAAGGACGCCGCGGCGATTGCCGAGCTGGAAAATCTGTACGACGTACTGGGCATCGTCGGCAACGGCGCGAGCTACAGCGTCCAGATGGAGGCGGGCATCGAGAAAACCGACCTGCTCATCGCCGTGACCGAATCGGACGAGCTGAACCTGCTCTGCTGCACGGTCGCCAAGCGCGTGGGCGACTGCGCCGCCATCGCGCGCGTGCGCACGCCGGACTACAGCCGCGAGGTCGGCTATCTGCGCGACCGGCTCGGCCTCGCCATGATCATTAACCCGGAGATGGAGGCCGCGCGCGAGGCCGCACGCGTGCTGTGCCTGCCGACCGCGCTGGAGATCGACTCGTTCGCGCACGGGCAGGTGGAGATGATCCAGTTCAAAATTCCGGAGGGCAACGTGCTCGACGGCATGACCATCGCCCACCTCGGCCAGACGATCACCAACGACGTGCTGATCTGCGCCATCGAGCGCGGCGGCGAGGTCTGCATCCCGTCCGGCAGCTTCCGCATGCAGCGCGGGGACGTGCTCTCGTTCATCTCGCCGCGCCGGACGACGCGCGCCTTCCTTGAAGCCGTCGGCTTCCGCACCAACCGCGTCAAAAACGCCATGATTATCGGCGGCGGCAAATGCGCCTACTATCTCGCGCACCTGCTGCTGCACATGGGCATCGAGGTCAAGATCATCGAGATCAACCGCGCGCGCTGTGAGGAGCTGAGCGTCCTGCTGCCCGGCGCAGTCATCATCAACGGCGACGGCACGGACGAGGAGCTGCTGCGCGAGGAGGGCATCCAGCACACCGAATCGTTCGTCGCGCTGACCGGCATCGACGAGGAAAACATCCTGCTGACGCTGTTCGCCAAGCAGGTCTCGCAGGCGAAGGTCATCACCAAAATCAACCGCATCACGTTCAAGGACGTCATCAGCCAGCTGGATCTCGGCAGCGTGGTCTATCCGCGCTTTATCACGGCGGAGGCCATCATCGCCTACGTCCGCGCGAAGACCAACTCCACCAACAGCAACGTCGAGACGCTGTACCACCTGTTCGACGCCCGCGCGGAGGCGATTGAGTTCCGCATCGACAGCGCCTCCGCCGTGACGGACACCACGCTGATGGAGCTGCCCATCCGCAAGAACCTGCTCGTGGCGTGCATCAACCGCGGCGGACGCATCCTGATCCCCACCGGCCGGGACTGCATCCGGGTGGGCGACACCGTCATGATCGTCACCACGCACCGCGGTCTGGTGGACATCCGCGACATTCTGGAGTAACCGCTATGAATCGATCGATCATTCGTTATATTCTCGGCTCGGTCTGGAAGATCGAGGGCGCGCTGCTGCTGCTCCCCTGCCTGACGGCGGTGCTCTATCGCGAGCCCGCAGGCGTCTACTACCTGCTGACGGCGGTGCTGTGCGCCGCGCTGGGCACGGCGCTGACGCGCCGCAAGCCTGAGAGCACGGTGTTCTACCTCAAGGAGGGCTGCGCCGCCACCGCGCTGAGCTGGATCTCGCTCAGTCTGTTCGGCTGTCTGCCGTTTTATCTCAGTGGGGAAATCCCGTCGTTCACCGACGCGCTGTTCGAGACGATCTCCGGCTTCACGACGACGGGCGCGAGCATCTTAGTGGACATCGAGGCGCTGTCGCACTGCGCGCTGCTGTGGCGCAGCTTTCTCGTCTGGATCGGCGGCATGGGCGTGCTCGTGTTTCTCCTGGCCGTCATCCCGCTGAGCGGCGGATCCAACATCAACCTGATGCGCGCGGAAAGCCCCGGCTCCTCGGTCGGCAAGCTGGTGCCGAAAATGCGCCACACCGCCCGCCTGCTGTACGGCATCTACATCGGGCTGACGCTCGTGCAGATCGTCCTGCTGCTCGCCGGAGGCATGCCGCTGTTCGATTCGCTGTGCGCGGCGTTCAGCACGGCCGGCACCGGCGGCTTCGGCATCAAAAACGACAGCTTTACCAGCTACTCCCTGTACATCCAGTGGGTGGTCACGATTTTCATGATCCTGTTCGGCGTCAACTTCAACGCCTTTTATTTCCTGCTGCTGCGCCAGTTCCGCAAGGCGCTGCGCATGGAGGAGGTGCGCTGGTATTTCCTCATTATTTTAGGCTCCACCGCGTTCATCGCCTGCAACATCCGCAGCATGTGCGCCAGCACGCTGGACGCGGTCTCCCAGTCCGCCTTCCAGGTAGCATCCATCATCACGACGACCGGCTTCGCCACGGCGGATTTTGACCTCTGGCCGCAGGCGAGCCGGGCGATTCTCGTGCTGCTGATGTTCGTCGGCGCCTGCGCGGGCAGCACAGGCGGCGGCATCAAGGTCTCCCGCCTGATTATCCTGTTCCGGGCGATAAAAAACGAGCTCAGCTCGTATATCCACCCCAAGCTCATCCGTCAGGTCAAGATGGACGACAAGCCGGTTGACCGCGAAATCGTGCGCGCGACCAGCGTGTATTTCGTCACGTTTCTGGCGCTGTTTTCCGTCTCCGTGCTCGCGCTCACGCTGGAGGGCAAGGATCTGGTCACGGTGTTCACCGCCGTGGCGACCACGATCAACAACGTCGGCCCCGGCCTGGAGATGGTCGGCCCGACGCAGAACTTCTCCCACTTCTCCGACTTTTCCAAGTATGTGATGATGTTCGACATGCTCGCCGGGCGGCTGGAGCTGTTCCCGCTGCTTCTCCTGCTGCACCCGACCGTGTGGAAGCAGCTGCTGCGGCGCGGGCCGAAGGCGCGCGGCAGATAAAACAAAAATGACGTTTTCCGGTACGCACACGGAAAACGTCATTTTTTTGCCGCGCGCGGCGGGGTCTTCCGCCGCGCGCATTCAGTCCGTCAGGCTCGCTTCCGCCCGCCGCAGGATCGCCTCGACGTCTGCGCCGACGATGTCCAGTCCTTCCGCGCGGAATTCCTGCGTCCGCGCGATGCCGAACAGCGCGGCGAGCGCGCAAATATAGTCGTAGCCAAAGTCGTCCTGCCCGATGAAGCCGCCCGCCGTCGTCAGATAGGTCAGCCGTCCGGCGCGGCACAGCCCCTCCGGCGTGCCGTCCGCGCGGTAGCGGAAGGTCAGCCCCACGACGCTGACCGCCTCCAGATAGCACTTGAGCGCCGCCGGGAAGCTCATGTCCCAATACGGCGCGGCGATGACGATCTCGTCCGCCTTGCGGAAATCGCGCGCATAGCGGAACATCTCGTGCGTCAGATTGCCCTCGGCGAGCAGGCGGTCGCGGCGGGCGAGCGCCGCGCTGTCCAGCCCGCGCAGCCCCTCCTCCTCCAAGACGATCTCCTGCACCTCATACGGCGTCTGCCGGCACAGCCGGTCGAGCCAGGCGCGCGCCAGACGCTCCGTGCGCGAGCGCTCGCGGCGCACGCACGCATTGACAAACAACAGCCTGTTCAAAATCATTCCCTCCGATACAGCGTTCTCCAAATTTCGGATACTTCAAAATCAGTATACCACAAATCTCCGGCGCCATACAGAAAACCGCAGCCTGCGAACAGGCTGCGGCAAGAGACGATTCTGTTTTCAGATTCCCGCTGTTTCGCGAAGATACGCGCGCGCCATGCATGCGTATTCAAATGGATTTGCCTTTGCAGGATCCTGCTCCGCTTCCACGATAAACCAGCCCTCATAGTGCGCGTCGTGCAATGCCGCGAATACACCGGGATAATCCACACAGCCGTCGCCCGGGATGGTAAAGCATCCCTCCAGCACCGCGCGGCGGAACCGGAATCCCTCATCATACGCGCGTTTCATCCGATCCGGACGGATGTCCTTGAGATGCACGTGTCCAATGCGCGGACCAAACGCCTTCGCCGCTTCCACGGCATCCTCTCCGGCAAACGTAAAGTGGCCTGTATCGAAGCACAGATATACATAGCGCGGATCGGTGGCCTCCAGCAAACGTCTGGTCTCGTCCATCGTCTGCACAACCGTTGCCATGTGGTGGTGATAGCACAGCTTAAACCCGCGGTCTGCCGCAAGCTTGCCCAGCTTGTTCAGTCCGCTGCACAGCTTCGCCCATTCCAGGTCTGTCGCAACCGGCTTGTTCTCGCCAAACATCGAGCACTCTGCCGCGAACAGATTGCGCGTCAGTTCGCATACATTGATGCGGCTCGCGCCCATCTGAGCCAGAAAATCCAGCTGCGCCAGAAACGCCTTCTCGTTTTCCTCATACGGCGTGGAGCACAGGAAGCTGGAAAACCACTGCGACGCGATCTTGATGCCGCGCAAATCGAGCGCCTTGTTCAGCTCCGCCGGATCGGTCGGAAACTTGCCGCCGACTTCCGTGCCCTGAAAGCCCGCGAGCGCCGCTTCGGAAATCATCTGTTCAAAGGTCAGCGCGCCGCCGAGATCCGGCATGTCATCATTCGTCCAGCCAATCGGCGCAATGCCGATTTTTACATTGTTAAACATCGTTCCGTCTCCCCTCTCAGCAGGTTTCCCATTGTCCGCTCTGCACGGATTTCAGCACCGCGCCGATCACACCGTCGACCTTGGCGCCCATCTCAAAGTCGCAGAGATATGCGCCGCCATGCATCGCCTGCATCAGCGCATGCGCCTGCAGCGTCTTCATATCGTCAAACGCAATGGCAATACCGCCCGCCGGCTGGAACCATTTGAATCCCTCGTGCTGCGGATTGAGCAGCACCGTGCGGAATCCGCAGTCGCGTCCGTTGTCCTTGTCCGCATCCGCCTTGAAGTAGACCTGCACCTCACACATGCGCTCCAGATTATAGACCACAGTGCCTTCCGTGCCCTGAATTTCATAATAGAAATAGTTCTTGCGTCCCGTCGCGACGCGGGAGGCCGAAAAGTCACCAATCGCGCCGTTTTTATACTTGACGAGGAAGGTCACAACATCGTCGTTTTCCACCTTGCCCATCTCCGCCGAACCGGCGCTGCGCGGACGCTCCGGAATCACAATCGACTGTACGGCGGAAACGGCCTCCATGTCGCCCAAAATCATCTGGGAGACCGAGAGCAGATGGCTGCACAGATCGCCGAGCGCGCCGGAGCCCGCCAGCTTGTTGATATGACGCCAGGCCAGCGGAATCTCCGGGTCGAGCAGCATGTCCTGATCGTAGGTTGCGTGCACACGCATGATCCTGCCCAGCTTTCCGGAGCGCACCAGCTCTGCGACATACTGGTTCGCCGGGTTCATAATGTTGGAAAAGCCGCAATAATTGACAACGCCCTTTTCCTTTGCGAGATCCGCCAGGATTCTCGACTGCTCCGCGCTCAGGCTGAGCGGCTTCTCACAGAAAACATGCTTTCCGTGCTCCAGCGCCGCCTTTGCCATTTCAAAATGCATGCAGTTCGGCGTTGCAATGTCAATCAGATCGACATTCGGGTCCGTGATAACCTCCATCCAGTCGGTGGTATGGCGATGGTATCCCATCTGCTTTGCGAACGCGGACACCTGCTGCTCGTTGACGTCGGATACCAGCTCAAAAACCGGGATATCGTCGCCAAATACCATCTTTGCGTTGTGAAATGCGGTAGTATGTGCTTTGCCCATCCAACCTGCGCCAATCAGACCAATGCGAATCGTATTCATTTGAATAACACTCCTTTACGTTCTCCGCTGTGTGCTTGTCTTTTTGTTGAAGCAATGATATCATAGATCAAACGACCGGTCACTGGCCAGCCGTGCGCAATTATATGCTTTTTGTGCTATTGGAGGTGCCTATGAATTCTGTACCAGAGGGCGTGATCCTTTCCGAGGCGGGTATCCTGGAAAAGGACGGCATATTCTTCTATTCCGCATCCGATTTTGCGCGAGAAAACCTGTTCTATCCCATGTGGGGCGCAAACTATCTCTGTACCGCTCCGTATGCCGTCTCCCACCGCACGTTTGATGCGTTTCTGCTGTTTTACATCGCCGACGGAGAGCTGTCTTTCACCTGCCGCAGTCAGTCGTTTGTCGCGCGCGCACAGGACGTCGTCCTGCTCGACTGCAAATACGCGCACGAATACCACGCAGAGCAGCCGGTGCGCTTTTACTGGTTCCATTTCCGCGGCGCCGCCTCACAGGCCTACTGCGACCGGCTGTGGGAGCGCGCAGGCGCGCATTTCCCGAATCATCCGGAAGCCGGACAGCTGTTTGTCCGCATGCAGCAGCTGCTGCGCGCGCAGACGGGCAGCGACGACAGCTGTTCCGTGTGTATTCACCGCCTTCTCGCATCGCTCAATGCAGCGCCGTCGCGCGCCCTGTCGCCTCCGGTCATGCGCGCCAGAAACTATATGTTCGCGCACTATCAGGAAAACATTTCGATTGACGATATCGCCGCGCAGGCCGCGCTCAGCCGGTATCATTTCTCCAGAATCTTTCGCATGGAAACCGGCACGTCCCCACACTCCTATCTCACAGAAGTACGCCTGCTGCACGCCAAACAACTCCTGCTGGAGACGTCCGACAGTGTGGAGCAGATCGCCGCTGCCTGCGCCTTTTGCTCCTCTTCCAATTTCATCCGCACGTTCCGGCGCATCAACGGACTGACCCCCGCAAAATTCCGCCAGATGTTCCATTCTCTCTGAGCGCCGGCACAATCGCGCAAAAAATGCGCGCTTCGCTTGACTTCAACTCTTTTATGTGTTAAAGTATATTTGCTTCGCCGTACTTTGCCGCTTTACATCGCAAAGGAGGCGCAGTTTCACAGATAGAAGGAGGAGTTTTTGTGAAGTTACTCGCACTGGTTATTTACTTTGCCATCATGGTCGGCATCGGCCTGTACTGCCGCCGGCACGCGACCGACGTCAACAGCTTCGTGCTGGGCGGCCGCTCGGTCGGCCCGTGGCTGACCGCCTTTGCCTACGGCACGTCCTATTTTTCCGCCGTCATCTTCGTCGGCTACGCGGGACAGTTCGGCTGGAAATACGGCCTCGCGTCCACCTGGATCGGCATCGGCAACGCGCTCATCGGCTCGCTGCTCGCCTGGGTCATCCTCGGACGGCGCACGCGCATCATGACGCAGCACCTGGACTCCGCCACCATGCCGGCGTTTTTCGGCACGCGCTTTGACAAGCCGTCGCTCAAGATCGGCGCGTCGGTCATCATCTTCATCTTCCTGATCCCCTACACCGCCTCGCTGTACAACGGCCTGTCCCGCCTGTTCGGCATGGCGTTTCACATCGATTACACCGTCTGCATCGTGCTCATGGCGGCGCTGACCGCCGTCTACGTCATCGCGGGCGGCTACATGGCGACCGCGATCAACGACTTCATTCAGGGCATCATCATGCTGGTCGGCATCGTCGCCGTCGTCGCCGCGGTTCTGGCGAGCCAGGACGGCTTTATGGGCGCGATGTACCACCTCGCCGAGGTGACCGACGAGACCGTGACCGATCAGCCGGGTGTGTTCACCTCGTTCTTCGGCCCCGACCCGCTCAACCTGCTCGGCGTCGTCATCCTGACCAGCC
This sequence comes from Candidatus Butyricicoccus stercorigallinarum, assembly GCA_019112985.1. Taxonomy (GTDB): domain Bacteria; phylum Bacillota; class Clostridia; order Oscillospirales; family Butyricicoccaceae; genus Butyricicoccus_A; species Butyricicoccus_A stercorigallinarum. Next base: position 11,493 of record DXIG01000018.1, read on the forward strand.
TGGGCACCTGGGGTCTGCCGCAGATGGTGCAGAAATTCTACGCCATCAAGGACGAGTCCGCCATCCAGAAGGGCTCGATCATCTCTACGCTGTTCGCGCTCGTCGTCTCCGGCGGCTGCTATTTCCTCGGCGGCTTTGGCCGTCTGTTCTCCGACCAGATCGACATCGCGGCGGACGGCTATGACGCTATCATCCCCACCATGCTGTCCAACCTCTCGCCGATGCTCATCGCGCTGGTCGTCATTCTCGTGCTGTCCGCGTCCATGTCCACGCTGTCCTCGCTCGTCATGGCGTCCAGCTCCACGCTGACCATCGACTTCCTCAAGGGCACGGTCTTCAAGGAGATGAACCAGCGCCAGCAGCTGTTGTGGATCCGCGCGCTGATCTTCGTGTTCATCGCCATCTCCGCCGTCATCGCCATCGTCCAGTACAAGAACAACGTCACGTTCATCGCGCAGCTGATGGGCATCTCCTGGGGCGCGCTCGCGGGCGCTTTCCTCGCGCCGTTCCTGTACGCCCTGTACTGGAAGCGCACCTCCGCGGCGTCCTGCTGGGTCTGCTTCGTGTTCGGCTGCGTGCTGATGGTCGCCAACATGCTGTTCCGCGCCAGCTTCCCGGTTCTGCTCCAGTCGCCCATCAACTGCGGCGCGCTCGCCATGCTCGCGGGTCTGGTCATCGTGCCGGTCGTCAGCCTGGTTACGCCGGCGCCCCGCCGCGATCTGGTCGAGGACACGTTCGCCTGCTACAACAAGGACACCGTGGTGCCGCAGAAGACCGCGCTCGGAAAATAAAAAGTCTGCATTTTTCTTCCAGCGCTCTTGCGTTCCCCGCCTTTCTGTGTTAGACTGAATGCGTTATCATATACACAAACCGCTGATTGAGACGAGTACATAGGGCAAACCGGATTCAGAGAGCTGCCGGACGGTGCAAGGCAGTTCCGCGGCCGTATCGAATGGACTCAGGAGGGCAAACCGAACGGGAAACTCAGTAGGGGCGACGGAGGACGTCTCCGTTATCAAACGATACACGTAGTCGCGTGGAAGAGCGGGTGCAGCTTGCGCTGTGCCAAACCGGGTGGTACCGCAGGAATTCACTCCTGTCCCAGTATTGGGACAGGAGTTTTTTTCGTCCGCTCGCGCCGCGCGCAGGAGGTAAGCTATGAAAGACAACCGGACACACGCCCTCGCCTGGGGCATCGCCTTCGTCGGCTTCACGACGCAGTTTGGCGGCGGGTTCGCCTCGGGCGCACAGATCTATCAGTACTTCATCCATTACGGCATCTGGGGCATCGTCATGCCCGCGCTCGCGCAGTTTCTGCTCTCGCTGTTCTACTGGTACGGCATGCGCTACGCCTTCCGCCACCAGACCTACGACTACCGCTGCTTTTCCGACCACTTTTACGGCAAATTCCGCCCGCTGTTCTCCAATCTCTACGAAATCGAATATCTGGTCATGATCTGCCTGGCGCCGGCCGTCGCCTTCGCCACCGGCGGCGCGACGCTGCATCAGCTGACCGGCCTGCCCTATCTGCTGTGCACGGCGATCATCGGCGTGTTCATCTTCGTCGTCACGCTGTTTGGCACCGAGCTGGTGCGCAAGTGCTCCTCCGTGCTGTCCGTGCTCATCATCGCCGGGCTGCTGCTCGTGCTCGTCCCCAACCTCATCGCGCAGTGGGACACGATTGTGGACGCGCTGCACCGCATGGCGGCGGGCGCGCTGCCCACCGGCTCGCAGCAGGACGGCAGCTTCGGCAGCGCGCTGTGGTCCGCCTGCGTGTACGGCATCTTCCAGATCACGGCCATCGGCCTGATGTATCAGCACACCAGCAAGTTGGAGGACGAGCGCGACGTCGGCCGCTCGATGATCTACATGTTTTTCGTCGATCTGTTCGTCATGCAGCTGACCGTGTTCGGCCTGCTGGCCATCGCGTTCCACCCCGACCTGACCAGCTATGACGTCCCGATGCTGCTGCTCGTGCAGACCGGCGTCGGCGCGACGCTGCTGACGCCCGTCATCTCGGTGCTCATCATCCTCGGCGCGGTTTCCACCGGCGTCAACATGATCGCGGGCATCGTCACGCGCACGGTCAATCAGCTCGAGCGCAGGCAGCAGCGGGTGACGCTGTCCCGCCACCGGCTGTACAGCATGTGCGCCGCGCTGGCGTTTACGCTGCTGGCGTTCGCCGTCGCGCAGTTCGGCCTGATCCCGCTGGTCAGCCGCGGCTATTCGTACATCGGCTACGCCACGCTGTTCGTCATCGTCCTCCCGTTCGTCCTGCACGCCATCGCAGGGCTCCGCAAGAAAGGGGATTCTGCCAAATGAAACTGGAAAACTATGAACTGCACCTCCCGAGCTATTCCATCGGGGACAGCATCTACCGCAACATCGGGCCGGTCTGCTCGTCCTACGGCAAAACCGTGCTGATCATCGGCGGCCAAAAGGCGCTGCGCGCGGCGGAGGGCAAAATCCGCGCGGCTGTTGCGCAGACCGGGCTGGAGATCATCGGCGCCGAGCTGTTCGGCGACGACTGCACCTACCGCAACGTCGAGCGCCTGCGCGCGCTGCCGCTGTACCGGCAGGCGGACATGGTGTTTGCCGTCGGCGGCGGCAAGGCGCTCGACACCTGCAAATGCCTGTGCATCGAAGACGACAAGCCGATCTTCACGTTCCCGACCATCGCCTCCAACTGCTCGGCGTGCACGTCGGTCTCCATCATGTACAACGACGACGGCACGTTCCTCAAGCCGCACTTTTTCATCCGACCCGCGATGCACGCCTTCATCGACACGGAGATCATCGCCAACGCGCCCGCGCAGTACATGTGGGCGGGCATCGGCGACACGTATGCCAAGTACTACGAGGCGACCATCTCCTCGCGCGGCGAGCTGCTGGAGCACTACACGGCGCTCGGCGTCAACATCAGCCGCATGTGCCGCGACCCGCTCGTGCGCTTCGGCGCCAAGGCGTTCGCGGATCACCGGGAACACCGCGCCTCGTATGAGCTGGAGCAGGTCGTGCTCGCCATCGTCGTGACGACCGGCATCGCCTCCATCTTCCTGACGCGCGACTTCACGCCGGACTACAACAGCGGCCTGGCGCACGCGGTCTTTTACGCGCTCACCGCCTATCCGGTCATCGAGCAGCGCCACCTCCACGGCGAGGTCGTCGGCTTCGGCATCCTGGTCGCGCTGCTGTGCGACGGACAGGAGGAGGAATTTGAGACCATCCACCGCCTCAACCGCGCCATCGGCCTGCCCGTCCGCCTGTCCGACATCGAGATCACCCGCGCGCAGATGGAGGACATCCTGCCGCAGATCACGCAGATGTCCGACATCCGCCACTACCCGTATCCGGTGACGGTGGACATGCTGCGCGCCGCCCTCGACCGTCTGGAGCGCGCCTGACAGCCCCTTACATTTTCCCGCCGAAAGTGGTATACTGGAAGTTGTCCGGTATACCGCTTTTTTGGCGCTGTGCCGGGCATCGCACCATTTCACTACAGATTTGAGGAATCTTTATGCAGCAACAAGAACGCATCAAACGCTATCTTTTATGTATCACCGGCCTGTTCTTCTCGGCGCTCGGCGTCGCCATCACCAAAACGGGTGAGCTGGGCGTCTCCCCCATCTCGTCGGTCGCCAACGTGGTCAGCCTGTACGTCCCGTCGCTGTCGCTCGGCAGCTGGCTGATTCTGTGGAACTGCGTCCTCATCGCCGGGCAGATCGTCGTGCTGCGCCGCCGGTTCCAGTGGGTGCAGCTGCTCCAGGTGCCGCTGTCCGTGCTGTTCGGCTGGTTCACCGACTTCGGCATGTGGCTGTTTTCCCGGGTGCCCGCCGACGCCTATCCCGTGCGCCTGCTGCTCGTCGTGTGCGGCACGGTCGTGCTCGGCTTCGGCATCTCGCTCGCCGTCATCGCGGACGTCATCATGAATTCGGGCGAGGCGTTTGTCAAGGCGGTCTCCGACACCGTGCACGCGGAATTCGGCCGCGTCAAAATCGGCTTTGACATCAGCTGCGTCGCCCTCGCCCTCGTGCTCTCGCTGTTCTTTTTCGATTTCACCATCGTGGGCACGCGGGAGGGCACGCTCATCGCGGCGCTGTGCACGGGCTTTGTCGTCACATTCTTCAGCCACCGGCTGCGCGCGCCGCTGACCGCGCGGCTGACCGGCCGGCCGGACAAGGAGGAATCTGTCTCGTGATTATCGATTTTCACACCCACACCTTCCCGTCCAAAATCGCAGGCGGCGTGCTGCAAAAGCTGCAAAAGCTGTCGCGCTCCAAGCCGTACACCGACGCCACGGCGGACGGGCTGCGCCGCTCGATGGAGCGCGCGCACATCGATCTGTCCATCCTGCTGCCCGTCATGACCAACGTCGGCCAGGTGCACAAGCTCAACGAGGCCGCCGCGCGCACCAACGAGCGCTGGCAGGAGACCGGCCTGCTGTCGTTCGGCGGCATGCACCCGGACACGCCGGACTACCGCGCCGAGCTGGCGCACATGCAGCACATGGGCCTGCGCGGCGTAAAAATCCACCCCGCCTATCAGGACACCGATTTCGACGACATCCGCTTCCTGCGCATCATCGACCGCGCCTCCGAGCTGGGGCTGATTGTGCTGACGCACGCGGGCTGGGACATCGGCATCCCGCACCACAACTACTGCACGCCGCGGCAGGTGCAGCGCGTCATGCGCGAGGTCGCGCCGGACAAGCTGGTGCTCGCGCACATGGGCGGATGGGCGGACTGGGACACCGTCGAGCAGGAGCTGGCCGGGCTGCCGCTGTATTTCGACACGGCGTTTTCCACCGGCGACATCGTCGCCGCGCCGGGCACGACGCGCACGCCGGAGGAGTCGCACAACATGGACCGCGCGCAGTTCGTCCGCCTGGTGCGCCGCCACGGCGTCGGGCGCGTCCTGTTCGCCACCGACAGCCCGTGGAGCGACCAGCAGGAATCGCTCGACTTCGCCCGCAGCGCGGGCTTCACCGACGAGGAGTGCGCGGCGCTGCTCGGCGGCAACGCGCAGGCGCTGCTCGGCATTTAATCCCCTTTTTTGCGCAAAAGAAACCGGAGAGCACGGCGCTCTCCGGTTTTTGTTGTGTTTGGCGTTGTATTCAGGCGAGAAAATCTGGTTCTCAGTTCTGGTACAGGTTGCGCTTGTCGATGACGCGCACCGCCTTGCCCTCGCTGCGGGCGATCGACTTGGGCGCGACCAGCTTGACGTCGACGCCGATGCCCAGCATGGACTTGAGGCTGGCGACCAGCTTCTTCTCGCGCTGCGCGATCGTGACCTCCAGGTTGTCGAACATGTCCTGCGACATCTCGACCTTGACCTCGATGGTATCGCTGTTGTTGACGCGGTCGACGACCAGCTCGTAGTTCGCCGGATAGCCCTCGTTGATGAGCACGGTCTCGATCTGGGACGGGAAGACGTTGACGCCCTTGACGACCATCATGTCGTCGCTGCGGCCGAGCGGCTTGGTCATGCGGATGTGCGTGCGGCCGCAGGAGCACGGCTTGCGCGTCAGGATGGCGATGTCGCGCGTGCGGTAGCGCAGCAGCGGGAACGCCTCCTTGGTGATGCAGGTGAACACCAGCTCGCCGCGCGAGCCCTCCGGCAGCACCTCGCCCGTCTTCGGGTCGATGATCTCCGCGATGAAGTGGTCCTCGTTGATGTGCATGCCGCCCTGCTCCTCGCATTCAAACGACACGCCCGGGCCGGAAATTTCCGTCAGGCCGTAGATGTCATACGCCTTGATGCCGAGGTTCTTCTCGATGTCGCGGCGCATTTCCTCCGTCCACGCCTCCGCGCCGAAGATGCCCGCCTTCAGCTTGATCTTGTCGCGCAGGCCGCGCTCGTTGACGCTCTCCGCCAGATACGCCGCATACGACGGTGTGCAGCACAGGATGGTGGAGCCGAGGTCGGTCATGAACTGCACCTGGCGCTCGGTGTTACCGGAGGACATCGGCAGCGTCAGGCAGCCGACCTTGTGAGAACCGCCGTTCAGGCCGGGGCCGCCGGTGAACAGGCCGTAGCCATAGCAGACATGGCAGACGTCGTCCTTGGTGCCGCCCGCCGCGACGATGGCGCGCGCGCAGCATTCATCCCACAGATCGATGTCGTGCTGGGTGTAGAAGGCGACCACGCGGCGGCCGGTCGTGCCGCTGGTGGACTGGATGCGCACGCAGTCGGACAGCGGAACGGCGAGCAGGCCATACGGGTACTGGTCGCGCAGGTCGTCCTTGGTGACAAACGGCAGCTTGTGCAGATCCTCGAGGCCGTGGATGTCCTCCGGCTTGACGCCGGCCTCTTCCATGCGCGCGCGGTAGAACGGAACGTTGTCGTAGACGTGGCGCACCTGCTTGACCAGGCGCTCGCTCTGCAATTTCTTGATCTCCTCGACCGGCATGGTCTCGATTTCGGGCTGATAATATCTCTTCATGAAGTGATCCTCTCTCTTTATTTTGTTATCGGGCGGACGCCTGCGGCTTTACTCTGCGCGTCCGAGCGCGAACGCCTTGCGGTTCAGCTCCAGGAACTTCGCCGGAACGCACGCGGTGATCGCGTCCTGCCAGGCCTGCTCCGGAATCTCGGCGAAATAGCGCGACAGGCGACCCATCAGCACGAGATTGACCGCCTTGGACGAACCCGCCTGCACCGCGAGGGTGAGCGCGTCCATGTCGTCCACCTGCGCGCCCAGCGCGCGCATTTTCTCCACCAGATCGGACGGATACTGCGCCGCGCCGGTGATGACCGGCATCGGGTCGATCTCCTGCGTATTGACGATCACGCGGCCGCCCTCTCTGAGGTATTCCATCCAGCGCGCCGCCTCCAGCTTCTCGAACGAAACGATGAAGTCCGCCTCGCCCTTGTCGATGATCGGCGAATAGACCGCATCGCCGAAGCGGACGTAAGTAACCACGCTGCCTCCGCGCTGGCTCATGCCGTGCACCTCGGAGACCTTGACGTCATAGCCCTGCTCGAGCAGCAGATGGCCGAGCAGCTTGCTCGCCAGCAGCGAGCCCTGACCGCCGACGCCGACGATCATTACATTCTTTGTCTTCATCTTCAGCCACCTCCTCACGAACGGAACGCGTCAAACGCGCACAGCTGCTGACAGACGCCGCAGCCGACGCACTGGGTCTGATCGATGCACGCCTTGCCGTCCTTCATGCTGATCGCCGGACAGCCCAGCTTCATGCAGCTCTTGCAGCCGCGGCAGGCGTCCGCATCGACGCGCAGCGGCGGATTGTGCTTGACGTACTTGAGCAGCGCGCACGGGCGGCGGCTGATGATGACCGACGGCGCAGCCACCGCCAGCTCTTCCTTGACGGCGGTATCCACGGCCTTCAGGTCGTAGGGGTCGACGACGCGGACGCGTTCAAAGCCCATCGCGCGGCACAGCGCCTCCAGGTCGATTTTGCCCGCCGGGTCGCCCTTGATGTTGTAGCCCGTCGTGGGGTTCTGCTGATGTCCGGTCATGCCGGTGATCGAGTTGTCCAGAATGATGACGGTGGAATTGCTCTGGTTGTAGGCGATGTTCGCCAGGCCGGTCATGCCGGAATGCATGAACGTCGAATCGCCGATGACGGCGACCGTCTTGCCCTCCGACTGCTCGCCGAGGGCCTTGTTGAAGCCGTGGATGGAGGAGATGGAAGCGCCCATGCACAGCGTCATCTCCATCGCGTTCAGCGGCGCGGCCGCGCCCAGCGTATAGCAGCCGATGTCGCCCAGCACGGTGCACTTGTTCTTCGCCAGCGTGTAGAACAGGCCGCGGTGCGGACATCCCGCGCACATGACCGGCGGGCGCGGCGGCATGGCCTCGTCCAGCTTTTTGCCCGGCTGTACGGCGACGCCGAGCTTCTGCGCGATCAGGTTCTGCGAAAATTCGTCCTCCAGCGGCAGGACGTCCTTGCCGGTGACCGTCAGGCCGAGCTGCTTGCAGTGATTCTCGATGATCGGATCGAGCTCCTCGATGACGACCAGCTTGTCCACCTTGGCGGCGAAGTCGAGAATCAGCTTCTCCGGCAGCGGATGGATCATGCCCAGCTTGAGGATGCAGGCGTTGTCACCGAACACCTCTTTGGCGTACTGATAGCACGTGCTGGAGGTGATGATGCCGAGGGCGGTGTCGCCCATCTCGACGCGGTTGAACGGGCAGTTCTCCGCGTAGGCGATCAGGTCGCGGGTGCGCTGCTCGACCAGCGGGTGGCGGCGCTTGGCGTTGCCCGGCATCATGACGTACTTGGCGATGTTCTTTTCATACGGCTTTTCCGGCGGCGTGATGCGCTCGCCGGTCTCGACGATGCTCTGCGAATGCGCGACGCGCGTGCACATCTTGAGGATGACCGGCGTGTCGAACTGCTCGGAAAGCTCAAACGCGCGCATCGTGAACGCGCGCGCCTCGGCGGAATCCGACGGCTCGAGCATCGGGATTTTGGAGGCAATCGCGTGGTGGCGCGAATCCTGCTCGTTCTGCGAGGAATGCATGCCCGCGTCGTCCGCGACGACGATGACCATGCCCGCGTTGACACCGGTATATGAGACGGTGAACAGCGGGTCGGCGGCGACGTTCAGGCCGACGTGCTTCATGCCGCAGAAGCTGCGCTTGCCCGCCAGGCTCGCGCCGAAGGCGACTTCCATGGCGACCTTTTCGTTCGGCGCCCATTCGCAGTACATTTCATCGTATTTTGCGGCTTCTTCTGTGACCTCGGTGCTCGGGGTTCCGGGGTAACTGGAAACCACGCTGCACCCTGCCTCATACAGGCCGCGGGCAACCGCCTGGTTGCCCAGCATGAGCTGCTTCATAAATCATTTCCTTCCTTTTTATCCTCACCGGCGGAACGCGCCGCCGGCACGGTATTTCATTCGCTGTCGGGGATCTGCTCGGCGATGCCGCGCAGCACGCCGGTGCCGGAGGACAGCATGCGGCTGACCCGGCTGATGGTCGCGCTGCTCGCGCCCGTTCGCCCGACAATATCGTTGTAGATTTTGCCCTGGGAGAGCAAAACGGCTACGTCAAAGCGTTGTTCCATCGCCCGCACCTCCGTCGCGGAGCACAGATCTTCAAAAAAGCTGCGGCATTCCTCGACAGTTGTGAGCTTGAGGATATTTTCGTACAAGACCAGACTCGGCTGTTTGTTGTCCAATTTTGCCATACGGCACTCCTTCCTGTCCGCCGCCCCGCCGGGGCGGCCAAATCAAACGACGCTTTCAAAAAATAGTTTAACACATTGCCGCGAAACAGTAAACATTTTTTTGTGATTTTCCACAAAGATCCCCTGTTTTCCGCCCCAGAATTGGGAAAAGCGACTCCTGTCCGGTTTCCCGTCCGCAGGAGCCGCTTCTGTCTTCCGCCTGAAAATCAGCCCTGGTTTTCCTTGGCGACAAGATTTTCGACGCTGTACATCTGGCGCAGCTTTGGCTTTTCAATTTTTCCGGTCGGGTTGCGCGGGATATCGTGAAAAATAATCTTGACCGGGCGCTTGTAGCGCGGCAGCTTGTTGCAGAACTGCCGGACCTCCTCCTCGGTGCACGTAAAGCCCTGCTTGATCTCGATGATGGCCGCCGTGATCTCGCCGAGACGCTGGTCGGGCATGCCGATGACCGCGACGTCCTTGATGGACGGATAGGCGCGCAGGAAGTCCTCGATCTGGACGGGATAGATGTTCTCGCCGCCGCTGATGATGACGTCCTTCTTCCGGTCGACGAGGAAGATGAAGCCGTCCTCGTCGCGCATCGCCATATCGCCGGTGTACAGCCAGCCGTCGCGCAGCACCTCCGCGGTCGCCTTCGGGTCGCGGTAGTAGCAGGTCATGACGCCGGGGCCGCGGACGCACAGCTCGCCGACAGCGCCCTGCCCGGTCAGCTCGCCCGTCTCGTCGACGATCTTCGCCTCCCAGCCGAAGCCCGGCACGCCGATGGCGCCGACCTTGTGAATGTTCTCGACGCCCAGATGGACGCAGCCCGGTCCGATGGATTCGCTCAGGCCGTAGTTGGTGTCGTAGGCGTGCGCCGGGAAGTAGGCCTTCCAGCGGCGGATGAGCGACGGCGGCACCGGCTGCGCGCCTATGTGCATCAGCCGCCACTGCGACAGCTCGTAGTCCTCGATTTTGAAGTCGCCGCGGTCGAGCGCGTCCAGAATGTCCTGCGCCCACGGCACGAGCAGCCAGACAATCGTACATTTCTCCCTGGAGACGGCCTCCAGCACATACTTCGGCTTGGTGCCCTTGAGCAGCACGGCCTTGCCGCCGGAAATCAGACTGCCGAACCAGTGCATCTTCGCGCCCGTGTGGTACAGCGGCGGGATGCACAGGAACACGTCGTCCTTCGTCTGGCCGTGGTGCGCCTGCTCGACGCGCGCGGCGTGCATCAGGCTCTCGTGGTTGTGCAGAATCGCCTTCGGGAAGCCGGTCGTGCCGGAGGAAAAGTAGATGGCCGCGTCGTCCTCGTCGCGCAGCGCAATGCGCGGGCGCTGGCTGGAGCAGTTGGCCGCGAGCGAGTTGTAGTCCTCCGCGAACATCGGACAGCCGCCCTCTCCGACGTAAAACAGCAGGCGGTTGCGGCTCAGCTCGTCCGCAATCGGCTCGATGCGCCCGATGAAGTTGCTGCCGAAGACGATGACATCCACCTCCGCCAGCTCGGCGCAGTACTTGATCTCGTCCGTATCGTACCGGAAATTAAACGGCACGGCGAGCGCGCCCGTCTTGAGCGCGCCGAAATAGATCGGCAGCCACTCCAGGCAGTTCATCAGCAGGATGGCAACCTTGTCACCCTTTTTGATGCCGCGGCTGAGCAGCAGATTGGCGAAGCGGTTCGCCTTTTCGTCAAAAACGCCCCACGTGATCTCGCGGCGGTAGCTCGTCGCCGGCGTCGGCTCCATCAGGTCGTATTCCTTCCACGTGACGCGGCGGATCTCCTTGATCTCCGGATTCAGCTCGACCAGCGCGACGTCGTCGCTGTAGCGCTCGCTGTTCCGTTCCAGTAACTCGGTAATCGGCATGGATCTGTAACCTCTATTCTCTGTCAATCTCTATCAGGCCGGGCGTCTGCCTCGGGGACGCGCCGCCCGGTCTGTCATACACTCTGTCACTTTACTGCGCAACTGTTTTATCGGTAAAAGTAACTCAGTATAAAATATCACATTCCGCGCCAAAAGTCAAATCGTTTGCGGCGGACAAAACCGCCGCGGGCGCACCCGATGCGCGCCCGCGGCAAACCGCTCCGTTTTCTATGTATCACCAGATCTCGTCGTAGCCGGGCGTCTCCTCCTGCGCCGGAAGCCCGCCCTGGCGCTGCCGCACCAGGCCGGTGACGTAATCGACCAGCCGCTCGGAGGCGTCGGGGTGCCCGACGGCGCGGATGGATTCGCGCAGCGTATACAGCCGCGTGGGGTTGTGGAACAGATGGTACAGCACGTCGTCCAGCGGCGCCGTCTTGCTCACGACCAGCGCCATGCCGTTGTTGAGCAGAAATTCCAGATTCTGCTCCTCCTGTCCCGGAATGGGGTTGACGAGCAGCATCGGCAGATTTTTCGCGATCGCCTCGGACACCGTCAGTCCGCCGGGCTTGGTGACGATGCAGTCCGACGCGCTCATGAGCACCTCGACGTTGTCCACAAAGCCCATGACCCGTATCGTGCAGCCCCCGCGGTACTCGTCCGCGAACGCCTGTAACCGGTGGTAGGCGCGCTTGTTGTTGCCGCACACCACGAGAATCTGGCAGTCCAGATCGAGCTGCAAAATCTGGCGCACCAGCTTGTAACCGTTGCCGTAACCCATGCTGCCGCCCATCACCAGCACCGTGCGGCGGTCGGGGCTCAGCCCCAGCTGCGCGCAGGCGTCCTCCCGGGCGATCTCGCGGTTGAATTTCGGGTGCACCGGGATGCCGAGCGGCAGGATGCGCTCCCTGGGAATGCCGCGCTTGACCGCCGTGTACGTGATCAGCTCGCTCGCGGTGACCAGCGCCTCCATGTTGACGACGTCCTCCCAGTACGGGTGGATGCAGTAGTCGGTCACGACGCCGATGCACGGCGCGTCCACCATCTGCCGGTTTTTCATCTCGCTGATGAGGTGCGCCGCGAGCACATGGGTGCACACGATCGCGTCCGGCTCGAAGTTGTCGACAAAGTGCTCAAATTTGAACGCGCCGAGCGTGTTGACCAGCTTGACCATGTTCATCTTGTTCAGTTTTTCCTTGTTTTTGGACGTTCTGATATAAAACAGCCGGTACAGCTCGGGCGTATACTTGGACGAAAGCAGATACCCCTGCGAAATCGCGGTGCGAACCACCTTGCTGATGTATTCGTACACGTCGACAATTTTTGTCTCCGCTCCCCGTTGCGCAAACAGATCCGCCAGCGCCCTGGCCGTGGCGTGGTGCCCATAGCCCGCCGTGACGGTCAGCAGCAGTATTTTCATTCCTTCACACTCCTCACGCCCTCTATTCTACCGCATTCCGCGCAGAAGTGCAAACACACAATGAGACAAATCCTGCTCTCGCCGTTTCTATCCCGTTCAATCTTCGACGGCGGCGCGGTATTCGCGCAGCACCGCCTGCTCCAGCTTTTCGCGCATCTCGCAGCCCACCGGATGCACGATGTCGCGGTAATGCCCGTCCGGCATGCGGCGCGACGGCATGGCGAGAAACAGCCGCTCCGGCCCGTCGATCACCTTGATGTCGTGCACCGCGAACGTGCGGTCGAACGTCACCGACACCAGCGCGCGCAGGCGCCCCTGCTCGTTGAGATGGCGAAACTGAATGTCCGTAATTTCCATTTGTGAGGTACTCCTTTTACCATATTGTAACCATTTTTCTCGTCTAAACCTATTTATATTTTGAACGATCTGTCTTATAATATACGTGGTTTTTCCTAAACCGGCCAACCTGACCCAACTGCCGCCGCGCGGTTGGACATCTATTGCTGATTGAAGGAGGCATGCCATTATGTCGGACTTTCCGTTAAAGTCCTATGTGGACGAGCACAAGTCCATCCATCTCGTCGGAATCGGCGGCGTTTCCATGTCCGCGCTCGCGGAGCTGCTGCTGCATCTCGGCGCCAAAATCACCGGCTCTGACCGCGCCGCCTCGCCCATCACAGCCAAGCTGGAGGCGCTCGGCGTGACCATTACATACGCACACCTGCCCGAAAACGTGGCGCACGCCGATCTCGTGATCCGCACCGCCGCCATCCACGACGACAACCCGGAAATCGTCCGCGCGCAGGAGCGCGGCATCCCGGTCATCGAGCGCGCGCAGGCGTGGGGCTCGATCATGCGCGCCTACCGCAACGCGGTCTGCGTCGCCGGCACGCACGGCAAGACCACCACGACCTCCATGCTGACGCTCGTCGGCATGCAGTGCGGCGTCGACCCGACCGTCATGGTCGGCAGCCATCTGCCCGCCATCGGCGGCACGCTGCGCATCGGCGCGCACGACTGCTTTATCGCCGAGTCGTGCGAGTACACCAATTCGTTCCTCAGCTTCCACCCGACGGTCGCCGTCGTGCTCAACGTCGACGCCGATCACCTGGATTTCTTCAAGGACATCGACGACATCGTGCAGTCGTTCCACCGCTTCTGCGCGCTCGTGCCGGAGACCGGCGCGCTGGTCGTCAACGCGGACTCCCCCAACGCGCTGCGCGCCGTCGCGGGCATCGACCGCACCTGCATCACGTTCGGCTCCTCGCCCAACGCGGACGTCTATCCGGCCAACGTCACCGACCGCCACGGCTATTACAGCTTTGACGTCATCTATCACGGCAAGACGTACACCCACGTCGACCTGTCCGTGCCCGGCTTCCACAATATGCTCAACGCGCTGGCCTGCTGCGCGGTCTGTATCTTCCTCGAGCTCGACCCGCAAAACGCCGCGATCGGCCTGAACCAGTTCACCGGCTCCGCCCGCCGCTTTCAGCTCACCGGGCGCATGCCCAACGGCGCCATGGTCATCGACGACTACGCGCACCATCCGACCGAGATGGAGGCCACGCTGCGCACCGCGCAGGAGATGGACTACGACCGCATCCTCTGCGTGTTCCAGCCGCACACCTATTCGCGCACGGTCGCGCTGCTGCCGGAGTTCGTGCACGCGCTCAGCCTGTGCGACAAGGCCATCCTCGCGGACATCTACGCCGCGCGCGAGCAGAACACCTTCGGCGTCAGCTCGAAAGACATCGCGGACAAGCTGGAAGGCGGCGAATATTACGATTCGTTCGACAAGATTGCCGCGCGCCTGCGCGAAATCGCCCAGCCCGGCGACCTGATTCTGACCATGGGCGCGGGCAATGTCTACGAGATCGGCAACGCCATTGTCGCACCGGAAAATCTGTAAACAATCCACAAAAGTTTTTCTGCTTTCGCGCCTGTTTTTATTGACTTCTGGTATATTTCGCCGTACAATACAGGTAAGAACCAACGGGGATTTTCCCCAAAATTACCAGTCAGATCGGAGGGAGTGTACATGAAAGCCAATACCATCATCACCATCAGCCGTCAGTACGGCAGCCAGGGGCGCGAGGTAGGCCAGGAGATCGCCAAGCGGCTCGGTATCCCCTACTATGACCGCGACCTGATCACCCTTGCCGCCAAGGCAAGCGGATTCAGCGAAGAACTGTTCGACCAGCTCGACCGCCGCGCGACCAACAGCTTTTTGTATTCGCTGACCATGTTCGGCTCCGCCGGGATCAACGGCCTGTCGCTGACCGATCAGCTGTACGTCACGCAGCGCAATCTCATCCGCGACCTGGCGGAGAAGGGCTCGTGCGTCATCGTCGGCCGCTGCGCGGACTACATCCTGCGCAAGCAGCCGGAGCTGTTCAATTTCTTCATCAAGGCCTCGATGGAAAAGCGCCTCGAGCATGCCAAGGACGACCCCAAAATCCCGTCCGCGACCAAGGAGACGCTGGAGAAGCTGGACAAGCAGCGCGCCGCATACTACAACTTCTACACCGGCCAGGTGTGGGGCAACGCCGCCAACTACGACATGTGTCTCGACTCCGGCGTGCTCGGCGTCGGCAAGACGGTGGACATGATTCTCGAATACATCGAGCTGGCACAGGCAGAATAACGACCAGAACCACAAAAGACCGCCATCCGGCGGTCTTTTCGTCTGTCCAAAAAATATCTCTCAGCCCGCGCACCGCGCGTGCGCTGCCGCGGGCTGCATGTTCTCAAAAAACGCCTGCGTTTTTTGAATGCTGCGCTCACAGCATCCCCTGCCTGCGCCGCGCGAGGTTGAGCGCGCCCTCGCGGCACTCCTTCAGCCTGCCCAGCAGGCGGCTTGTCCCCTGCGCGACGCACGCCTCCGGGTCCTCCGGGACATGCGCCTCCAGCCCCAGCTCGCGCGACAGATAGGCGTCCATGCCGTACAGCCGGCTGCCGCCGCCCGTCAGCACCAGACCGGTCTCCGTCAGGTCGCCGACCAGCTCGGGCGGCGTGGTCTCGATCAGCGCGCAGATGGCGGCGAGTATCTGCTGCGCCTGCTCGCGCAAAATGGGGATCAGCTCGCCCGCTTCGACGGTCACGCAGGCGGGCAGCCCGTCGGCCACGCGCCGTCCGCGCACGGTGATCTGCCGCAGCTCCTCGCGCGGCAGCACGCCGCCGATTTCGCATTTGATGTACTCCGCGCTCGGCAGGCCGACGTGCAGCCGGTGCGCCTCGCGCAGATAGGTCTGCACCGCGTCGTCGCAGCTGTCGCCCGCGATGCGAATGGACGCCGCGCGCACGACCGCGCCCATGGAAAGTACGGCGATGTCCGTCGTGCCGCCGCCGATGTCCACGACCAGCGTCCCCCTGGGGCTGTGCGGGTCGACGCCCGCCCCGGCCGCCGCCGCGACCGGCTGTTCCATCAGATACACGCGCGACGCGCCCGCCTGCATACCCGCGTCGATCACCGCGCGCTCCTCCCATTCGGACACCAGCGGCGGCACACAGACGAGCAGCTGCGGGCGGAACACCCCGCCGCAGCCCGCGCGCCGCAGCATCGCGCGCGCCATCGCCCCCGCCATCTCGCAGTCGGTGATAACGCCGCCGCGCACCGGGCGCACGGCGAGCACATCCTCCGGCGTCCGCCCAAGCAGGTCGCGCGCCCGCTTGCCGGTGCTGACAACCTGTCCGCTTCTGCGCCGCACCGCGACCACCGACGGCTCCCGCAGGACGACGCCCTTCCCCTGCCGGTACAGCAGTACCGACGAGGTGCCCAAATCCATGCCAAACGCAAACATCCTGTGTCCCTCCTGTCCGATTTCCGTGCTACACAACAGTATATGCCGGTTTGGACCGAGATGATACACAGGATGTTGATTTTTTGTCCGACAGGCTTCGCGCCTCATTCCGCGCCCGCATCGCGCGGCGCCTGTCCCGTTTTCGCTGCGGCGAGCGCCCAGACGCGCGTGGCGCCCATCTCGCGCAGAATGCCCGCGCAGGTGCTGACCGTCGCGCCGGTCGTCACGATGTCGTCGACGAGCAAAACGGTCTTTCCCTCCACATCCGCCGTGGCGCGCGGAAAGAACGTCCGGCGCGCGTTGTGCCAGCGGTCGGTGCGGTTCAGCGCGGACTGCCGGCGCGCGAGCAGCCGGCGGCGCAGCGTCTGCACAAACGGCAGCTCCCAGTGCGCCGCGAGACAGGCCGCCAGCTCCGCGCTCTGGTTGAACCCGCGCCCGTAGACGTGCGTCAGGCTGACCGGCACGCAGGTAATCACATCGGGCGCCGGCATGCGGCGCACCTCCCACGCCTGCGCGAGCAGCTCCGCCAGCGGTCTGCCGTAGGCGTAGTGGTGGTTGAATTTGTAGTCGAGCAGCGCGCGGCGGACGCGCCCCGCATACCACGCGGCGCAGACCAGCGCGTCGAGGTTGGGCGGCGCAGGCGTGTGCACCGTCCGCAGCTGCTGCTCCAGACGGGCGCGGCAGTCGGGACACAGCCCGCGCTGCGGCTCCGCGATGCGCTGCCCGCACAGCATGCATTTATCGGGGTACAGCAGAGTCAGCGTGTTCATTCCTCCATCGCCACCTGTTCCGCCGCGGGGATGTCGCGGATGAGCCGCGCGCGCAGCGCGCTGTAGCGCCGGTTGCGCGTGTTGGTGCGCACCATGGTCTCGGTCACCGCCGGGTCGCCGACGAGCACCAGCAGCTTTTTCGCGCGCGTGATCGCCGTGTACAGGATGTTGCGCGTCAGCAGCCGCCGCCCGATGCCGGACGGCAGCGCGAGCACGACCGCGTCAAACTCGCTGCCCTGCGACTTGTGCACCGTCATGGCGTAGGCCAGCTCCAGCTCGCCGAGCATATCGAACGAATAGTGCGCCAGCCGGTCGTCGAACTGGATGCGCATGCTCTCCTCCTGCGGCGAGATGTCGACAATCTGTCCGACGTCGCCGTTGAACACGCCCGAGCCGACCTCCTCCGGGTCGTCCTGCTTTTCCCACACGATGTCGTAGTTGTTGCGCACCTGCATGACGCGGTCGCCGAGGCGGAACACCGTGTCGCCGTAGCGCTTTTCCGGCTTGCCGTCCGCCGCCGGATTGAGCGCCTCCTGTAACAGGCGGTTGAGCTGGTGCGTGCCCGCCGCCTGCTTGCGCGACGGGGTGAGCACCTGAATCTGGTCGGGAGAAAAGCCGTAGTACTGCGGCAGACGCCGGCGGCACAGCTCGACGACGGTCTGCATGACGTCCTGCGCGCTGCGCTGCTTCATCAGGAAGAAATCGCCGTCCCGGCCGCCGCTGACCGGCGGCTCCCCGTGGTTGATGGCGTGCGCGTTGCGCACAATCGCGCTGCGCTGCGCCTGCCGGAAGATTTCATCCAGCTCGACCGTGTGGATGCGCGCCGAGCTGATGCAGTCGCGCAGGAAATTGCCCGGCCCGACGGGCGGCAGCTGGTCGGCGTCGCCCACCAAAATGAGCCGCGTCTGCGGGCGCAGCGCCTCGAGCAGCGCCTGCATCAGCACGATGTCGATCATCGACACCTCGTCCAGAATGACCACGTCGCATTCCAGCGGGTTGTCGCGGTTGCGCGCGAACGCCGCGTGCGCGTCCGCGCCGCGGTAGCCCGCCTCCAGCAGGCGGTGGATGGTCTTGGCCTCGCGCCCGCACAGCTCGCTCAGCCGCTTGGCGGCGCGCCCGGTCGGCGCGGCGAGCACGGTTTCCAGCCCGATGGCGTCGAAAAATTCCAGCATGCCGCGCACGGTGGTCGTCTTGCCGGTGCCCGG
This sequence comes from Candidatus Butyricicoccus stercorigallinarum, assembly GCA_019112985.1. Classification (GTDB taxonomy): domain Bacteria; phylum Bacillota; class Clostridia; order Oscillospirales; family Butyricicoccaceae; genus Butyricicoccus_A; species Butyricicoccus_A stercorigallinarum. The sequence continues at coordinate 29,690 of DXIG01000018.1, forward strand.
CCCGCCGGTGAGAATGACGAGGCCATAGCGCGCCGCCCAGCGGATCGCCTGCCGCTGCCGCGGCGCATAGGTGATCGCGCTGTTCTGCTCCAGCGAGTCGAGCAGCTCGTCCACCTCGAACTCGTATTCGTATTCCGCGTCGGACAGCGCGGCGAGATAGTCCGCCACATACACCTCCGCCTCGTGCATCGCGCCCAGATACACCGCGTCGCGGCGGCAGATGTGCTCGCACACCAGACGTCCGCTGTCCTCCAGCCGCGCAAAGGCGCTGTCCAGCCGCTCCGCCTCCGGCTCGAAGCCGTCCTCGTCCTGCAACAGGCGGCTCGCCGTCGCCAGCAGCTTGTCCTTGGGGATAAACGTGTGCCCGTTGGTCAGGTTAAAGCGCAGCGTGTACAAAATACCCGCCTGCAGCCGCTCCTCGCCGTCCCACGCCATGCCCTGCGACAGCGCCAGCGTGTCCGCCGCGGCGAAGTCCACGTCAAATTCCTCCCCGCACAGCAGATAGGGGTTTTCCTCGATGTGCTCGACCGCGGCCTCCCGGTAGCGCCGGTACAGCCGCGCGGCCAGCTGCGGCGGCAGATCGTTTTCCATCAGAAACTCGATCAGGCGGCGCATGGCGGTCTGATGGCGGAACTGCTCGCCGATCGCCTCCGCCTTGCGCGCCGTGATGCCGCTGATGTCCGCGAGCCGCTCCGGCTCTCCGGCCAGAACCGCAAACGTCTGCTCGCCGAATTTCTCGGCGATTTTGCGCGCGAGCTTGGGGCCGACGCCCTTGAGAATGCCGGAGGACAGATAGTCCGCGATGCCCTTGACGGTGGCGGGCAGGCGGCGCTCAAAATATTCGGTCTGGAACTGCTCGCCGTAGGCGGCGTGGGTGACCCAGTGCCCCGTGAGCATCAGCTCCTCGCCGAGCCCGATCTGCGGCAGCGTGCCCACCGCCGTCACTTCCTCGCCGCCCTCTGCGATCACGCGGATGACGGCGTAGCCGTTGTCTTCATTTTGATAAATCACCGCATCCACCGTGCCGCTGATGCTGTGCAGCTCGTTTTCCATATCCCAGTCCTCCGTCCAGTCGTCTGCCTTTCATTATAGCACGCCGCACGCAAAAAGTCCCGTCCGGAACACATCCGGACGGGACAAAGTGTGCGTTATCTCAACAGAGACAGGCCGAATTATTCGTAGATCTCGGTAACGACGCCGGAACCAACGGTTCTGCCGCCCTCACGGATAGCGAAGCGCAGGCCCTTCTCGATTGCGATCGGGGTGATCAGGGAAACGTCCATGTCGACGTTGTCGCCCGGCATGCACATCTCAACGCCTTCCGGCAGCGCGATGATGCCGGTAACGTCGGTGGTGCGGAAGTAGAACTGCGGACGGTAGTTGTTGAAGAACGGAGTGTGGCGGCCGCCCTCTTCCTTCTTCAGAACGTATACCTGGCCCTTGAACTTGGTATGCGGATGGATGGAGCCCGGCTTGGAGATAACCTGGCCACGCTCGATCTCGTTCTTCTGGATGCCGCGGAGCAGGGTGCCGATGTTGTCGCCAGCTTCTGCGTAGTCGAGCAGCTTGCGGAACATTTCGATACCGGTGACAACCGTCTTGCGCGGAGCGTCCATCAGGCCGACGATTTCAACTTCCTCGCCCATCTTGATCTGGCCACGCTCAACACGGCCGGTCGCAACGGTGCCACGGCCGGTGATGGAGAATACGTCCTCGACCGGCATCAGGAACGGCAGGTCAGACTTACGCTCCGGGGTCGGAATGTATTCGTCGACAGCGTCCATCAGCTCGTGGATGCAAGCGTACTCCGGTGCGTTCGGATCGGTGGAATCGCTCTCCAGAACGCCCAGCGCGGTGCCGCGGATAACCGGAATGTCGTCGCCCGGGAACTCGTAGTCGCTCAGCAGCTCGCGGATTTCCATCTCAACGAGATCCAGCAGCTCCTCGTCGTCAACCTGGTCAACCTTGTTCATGAAGACAACGATGTACGGAACGCCTACCTGACGCGCCAGCAGGATGTGCTCGCGGGTCTGCGGCATCGGGCCGTCAGCGGAAGAAA
>DXIG01000019.1 GCA_019112985.1 Candidatus Butyricicoccus stercorigallinarum
CGGGCGGGTGACCGAAGGGGACATCCGCTTTCACGGCGAGAACCTGCTCGGGCAGTCGCGCGAGCAATGGCGGCAGCTGCGCGGCACGCGCATGTCCATGATTTTTCAGGACTGCGGCGGCACGCTCAACCCGATCCGGCGCATCGGGAGCCAGTTTGTCGAATACATTCGCACGCATCAGCGGACAGGCAAAGCGGAGGCCTGGGCGCAGGCGCGCGCCATGCTGGACAAAATGCAGCTGGCGGACAGCGAAAACATCATGAAAAGCTATCCGCACCAGCTGTCCGGCGGCATGCGCCAGCGCGCGGGAATCGCCATGGCCATGACCTTCGAGCCGGAGTTGCTGCTCGCAGACGAACCGACCAGCGCGCTCGACGTGACCGTACAGGCGCAGATCGTGCGCGAAATGCTCGACCTGCGCGACCGGTTCGGCACGAGCATCATCATCGTCACACACAACCTCGGCGTGGCCGCGTATATGGCGGATCAGCTGATCGTCATGCAGCACGGCAAAGTCGTCGACCGCGGCACGCGGGAACAGGTGCTCGAACACCCCACCAGCGCCTACACCCGTTCTCTGCTGGAAGCCGTGCCGGAATTGGAGGGAACGCGCTTTGTTTGAACCATCCGAACTGATTATGCAGACGCAGCACGTCGTCAGGCAGTTTCCCGCCGCGGGCGGGCGCACGCTGACCGCCTGCAACGACATCAGCCTGAACATCTACCGGGGAAAGACCCTCGGCATCGTCGGGGAAAGCGGCTGCGGCAAATCCACCTTTGTCCGCATGCTGACCCATATGGACACCCCCACCTCGGGCAGCGTTCTGTTCCACGGGACCGATACGCAGGCGCTGCGGGGCGAGGCGCTGCGCCAGCACCGCCGGCACATACAGATGGTCTTTCAGGATCCGCTGGCGTCCTTCAACCCGAAAATGAAAATCATCGACATCCTGACCGAGCCGCTGTTCAACTTCGGCATGCTCTCCAAAGACAAAAAGGAGGAGAAGGCGCGCGAGCTGCTGCGCATGGTCGAGCTGCCGGAAGAGCTCCTCCATCGCTATCCGCACAGCATGTCGGGCGGACAGCGTCAGCGCGTGAGCATCGCCCGCGCGCTCGCGCTCGAGCCCGAGATTTTGGTGTGCGACGAGGCGACCAGTGCGCTCGACGTTTCCATTCAAAAAACCATTCTTGCGCTGCTGGTGCGCCTGCAAAAAGAGAAACAGATCAGCATGGTGTTTATCTGCCATGACATCGCGCTCATCCGCTCGTTTGCGCACCAGATCGCGGTCATGTACCTGGGCGACGTGGTCGAGGTGCTGCCCGGTGAACACGTGGCGCAGGCCGCGCATCCCTACACGCAGGCCCTGCTCGGCGCGCTGTTCTCCGTGCGCATGGAGCGCAGGCGCGAGATCGCCGCCCTGCGGGGCGAAGCGCCAAGTCCGCTGGCACTGCCGCAGGGCTGTCCGTTCCAGACGCGCTGCCCGCACTGCACCGCGCGCTGCCAGGCGGAAAAGCCGCAGATGCGCCAAATCGGCTCCGGGCATTTCGCGGCCTGCCATCTGCTTCACGCGCAAAAGGAGGCGACTGTATGAGTAAGATCATCGCGCGCGCGGCCATGCTGGCGCTGTCCCTGTGCCTGATCGCGGTCATCACCGCCTGCGACCGCAACGCCGTCTCGCAGGCGGACGATACACTCACCATCGGCGTGGCGGTCTACGACCCGGACAGCGCGGAAATGCAGATGTTCGCCAACTACTACCGCGATTACATCGCCGAGGGATTTTCGGTCAAATTTTACTTTTCCGATCGCCTGACCTCGGCGGAAGACGAACAGGAATTTATCCGCGCCATGAAGGCGCAGGACGCGGACGGCATCCTGTCCTTTTTCGGCAACGACATCCAGCCCGTGCTCGAAACCTGCGCGGAGGAGGAGCTCTGGTATGTGCTCGGCTCTGGCACTCTGAGCGACGAGGATTTTGCGGCCGCAGACGAAAACCCCTGGTTTCTCGGAACGGTCGGCCCTGCCCCCGAAGAAGAAACCCGCGCGGGCGAGGACATGGCTGCGTATTTCTGGGAACAGGGCGCGCGCCGCATTCTGCTGCTGACCGGCGGCGCCGCGCAGAGCAACTACATGCACTATGCCCGCGCGCAGGGCGCGCTGCGCACGCTCGCACAACGCAGCGGCGCCGCGCTGCCCATGGCGGAGGAAGAGATTCTGCTGACCGGGGAAAATCTGACGTTTTCGCTGGGGGAAGCCAGCATCACAGTCAGCCCCGGCTACTACACCCGCGAGAGCGACCGCCCGTCGATCGACGAGGCGCTGAACGCCGGAACGTTCGACGCGGTTTTGGGCGTTTATGATCTGAACGACCTGCTGAACCGCATCGGCGGGAAGGAAAACGCGCTGGGGCACAACATTGCGGTCGGGATGGTGGACTGCTTCTCCGAACAGAATTTTAGAAATTTCCGCGCGTCGGATGCCTACGGCAATTCGTCGGTCGACTATCTCGAGGGCAAGTACGCCTCCATGGCCGGTCCTGCGTTCGCCGCGCTGTACAACGCGGTCGCGGGCGACCTGGACGTTGTCTCTCCGGACGGCAAGGCGTTTCGTCTGCACCAGGACTTCTGGACGGCGCGCGGCCGGGACGAATTTTCCGAGCTGTACGGCTATACAACCGGCATATATGAGAACGCATACAGCTGTGCCGATCTGATGACGGTCATCCGCACGTATCAGCCGGATGCCGATTACGATGCGTTTGCCGCGCTGACCGAAGCCAGCGACGTGCCGTCGGTGCGCGCGCGCATTCTCTCCCGATAAAGCATATATCCAGCGGCTGTGTAACGCGCAGCCGCTGGATTTGTGTCGTAATCCCGATCATTTGGAGGTTTTATGAAGCAAGCATTCTGGTTCAACACGCCGCCGGGAACAAAAGCGCGCTGCTTTGTGCCGGTGGACGGCGCCGCCGCCCTGCCCGCTGCGGTTGTGCGCGGCGCGGCGCCCGGCCGCACGGTTCTGATCACAGCGGGCATTCACAGCGCGGAATATGTAGGCATACAGGCGGCGATCGAGCTGGCGGACGAGCTGGAGCCGGCGGCAGTGTGCGGCTGTGTGATCATTCTGCCGGTTGTCAACCGCACCGGATTTGAGCACCGCACCATGAGCGTGGTGCACGAGGACGGCAAAAATCTCAACCGCCTGTTTCCGGGAGATCCAGACGGGACGCCGGGCGACCGCATCGCCTGGATGCTGAGCGCGTGCGTGTTCCCCCACATCGATTACTATATCGACCTGCACAGCGGAGACGGGTTCGAGGAACTGACGCCGTATATCTATTGTCAGGGTGCGGCAGACGCGCAGACCGCCCGGCGCTCGCGCGAGATGGCTATGCAGGCGGACGTCCCCTATCTCGTCGCCTCTCCCCTCGCGCGCGGCGGCGCATACAACCATGCGGGCAGCATGGGCATCCCCGGCGTGCTGTTGGAGCGGGGCGGCATGGGCTGCTGGTCTCGCGCCGAAGTGGACGCGGACAAAAAGGACGTGCGCAACATGCTGCGCTTTCTCGGTGTACTGGGCGGTGTATCCGAGCCGCGCATTCACACACCCGCCGACGTGGGAACCGTGATATACGAAACCGCACCGGCAACCGGCTGCTGGTATCCGGCAAAGCGGGCAGGCCAGCCGGTTGCCCGCGGGGAATTGCTGGGCAGCATCTGCGACTACCACGGACGGACGCTCGCCGTCTGCCGCGCGCGGCAGGATGGTGTGCTGCTCTACCAGACCGCCACACTGAACATTTTACAGGATACGCCCATGGTGGCATATGGGCAAAGGCCACGGACGGAGGAACGCCAATGGAACTGAAGCAGCTGCAATATTTTGTCGTCAGTGTGGACACCGGCTCGCTCAGCCGCGCAGCAAACGCCCTGTTCACCACACAGCCGCACATCAGCAAGACGATCAAGCTGCTCGAACAGGAGCTGGGCTTCTCACTGCTTGAGCGCGCGTCCACCGGCGTGCAGGTCACGGAAAAAGGAAAAAAGGTCTATGAATATGCGCGGCGTATGCTGAGCGAACAGCAGAAGATCGTCCTGCTCCGGCAGCAGGAAAACCGCAGCCTGATCCGCCTGAGCTCCATGCCGAACGGTGAGCTGGCGCGGCTGCTCGCGCTGTACATGCAAAAAAACAGCGCGCTTTCCGTGCGCTTTCAGGACGGCGCATTGGAACACGTGCTGCATCAGGTCTCCCACCATCAGGTGGAGCTCGGATTTATCTTTGTGTCCGATTATCAAAGTCAGGCGCTGAAAAATATGCTGCGGCACAAACGGCTGGAGTTTCACGAGCTCAAGCGCGCGCAGCTGGTGCTGTATGCCGGGTCGCACAATCCCTGTTACGCCCGCGACTGTGTCGGATGGGCAGAGCTGAAAAAGCTGTGCTTTGTGCAGAGCCGCGAGGAAGACATCTCCCTGTTCAGCTATGTGGGACACGTCAGGGACAACCTGCTCGACTCGCACCACATGCGCGTGACGGCAGAGGTGTCCGGCGATTGCGCACTGCTCCAGATTCTCCGCCACACCGCGCTCGGCAACATCAGCTGCCGCCTGTGCGCGCACGGCGAACCGTCGGACGAGGTGCGCGCCATCCGCATCGAAGGGGCGGGCGCCGTGCAGTTCGGCTATGTCAAACGGATCAGCCACACGGTCAGCGACGAGGAACGCAGCTTCCTGACATATCTGCGCGATTGTCTGGCAAATCCGTGAACGCGGACGCTTCAGCGCAGCGTCACGTGGTACAGCGCCATCCAGTGGTGCAGCTGTAAGAAGTAGGCGATCGTCTGCGGTGTCTGCATGAGCTGTCCGTACCACGGCTGCGCGCGCTGGGCGCACAGCAGCTGCTCCAGCGCCTCTTTTTTCACGAAATCAAACATCGGCGACGTGCCCTCGTCGAGCACCTGGCGCAGCAGATTGGACACAGCACGCAGATACGACGGGTTGTGTGTTTTGGGATACGGGCTCTTTTTGCGCGTGCGAATCTCCTCCGGCAGCAGCCCGCGCACGGCCTCGCGCAGCAGTCCCTTTTCCATGCCGTGGAGATCCTTTTGATGCCACGGCACGTTGTACAGGTATTCGGCGATGCGGTGGTCACAGAACGGCACGCGCACCTCCAGCCCACTGAACATGCTCATGCGGTCTTTGCGGTCGAGCAGCGTCTGCATAAACCACTGCATATTCAGCCGCGTCATCTCCCGGATGCGCCGGTCATCCGGTTCGTCGCCGCGCACCGGCCGCACCCCGGCGATGGTGCGCTGATAGCGTTCGTCGATGTACGCCGCCGCATCGATGCGCTCCCTCCACTCGTCGCGCAGAAACGAAGCGCGGTATGCCGTCGACTGCGCCCAGGGGAATCCCTGCCGGCGGCGCACCTCCGCGTCGCGGTACCACGGATAGCCGCCGAAAATCTCGTCTGCGCATTCGCCGGACAGCGCCACCGTGCCGATCTTCTTGATCTCGCGGCAGAACAGCAGCAGAGAGGCGTCCACATCCGCCATGCCCGGCAGGTCTCGCGCCTCGACCGCCTCGAACAGCGCCCGCACCAGCTGCGGCGTATCGATGACCACCAGATGATTTTCCGCGCCGATCGCCTCGTTCATGCGGGCGATAAACGCGTCGTCACTGTTGGGCTGAAAGTGCGACGCCTGAAAATATTTGTCGTTGTCCCGGTATGTGACAGAGACCGTGTGCAGCCTGCGCCCCTCCGCGGCATAGGCACGCGCGGCGATGGCGGACAGAATGCTGGAATCCAGACCGCCGGACAAAAAGGTGCACAGCGGCACATCGGAGACCAGCTGCCGCGCGACCGCGTCGCAGACCAGCGCCCGCACGCGCGCCACCGTCTCCTCGGTGTTGTCCGTGTGCTCCCGGTCGTGCAGCGCCCAGTACTGCCGCAGGTGCACACCGCCGCGCCGGGAATAGGTTCCGCACCAGCCCGCCTGCACCTCGCGGATGCCGCAGAACACCCCGTACCCCGGCGTCCGCCCCGGTCCGACCAGCATCAATTCGGCCACCGCGTCCGCGTCGATGTGCGCGTCGATGCCCGGGTGCGCCAGCAGCGTCTTGATCTCCGAGGCGAACAGAAAGCTGCCGCCGGCTTCGGCAAAGAACAGCGGCTTGACGCCGATGCGGTCGCGCGCAAAAAACAGCGTCTGTTCGCGCGTGTTCCACACGGCAAACGCATAAATGCCGTTCAGCTTCTCCAGGCAGGCCTCTCCCCATTCCACGTAGGACGCCAGCAGCACTTCCGTGTCCGAATGGGTCGCAAAGCGATGCCCGCACGCCTCCAGCTCGCCGCGCAGCTGGCCGGTATTGTACAGCTCGCCGTTGTATACGATCACATACTCCGCCTGCCCCGCCCGCCGCGTCATCGGCTGGCGGCCGCCTTCGATGTCGATGACCGCGAGGCGCGCGTGAAGCAGCGCCGCCCCTTCCCCCTGCCACAGTCCGGTCTGATCCGGCCCGCGCCTGCGCATCGTCCGCTGCATCCGTTCCAGAACCCCGCGCGACGGGACGTCCCCCACCAGTCCTGCAATGCCACACATATGCCCGGCCTCCCTTTCTTCATAACGCAAATCGGTTCCGGTCATGATATGCGCGCGGGCGCCGAAGTATGCCGTTTGGAGTATACCTCTTTAGAGTTATTTTATACGTTTGTTGTGTTATAATTCTGCAAATTTTTCCGTTATATCACTCATTTTTGTATAATTTGTACGAATTTCTTCGTATTTTTTGGTGAGATACGCACTTCCGGATGCGGCGAAATCTCTTGACAATTCCCGCAAAAACATCGTACAATAATAAAGTAGCAAGGGTGCTCCAACAACTGGAGCACCCTTTTTCTTTTTGCAATCCATAGAAAGGGAGAGGTTCCCATGAAAGATATTATCGCCCACGGCGACAACATCAACGTGCTTCTCGCGCGGTACGGCGTGAAATTCGGCATATACAAGAACGGAACATTTCACGAACAGCTGTTCCCGTTCGATCCGATTCCCCGCGTGATTCCGGCTGAGGATTTCGACTATCTCGAACGCGGCCTGCGCCAGCGCGTCGACGCACTCAATCAGTTTCTGGCGGACATCTACAGCCAGAAGCGCATCATTGCCGACGGCGTAATTCCGGAGGATTTCGTCTTTTCCTCCTCCGGCTACCTGCCGGAATGCGAGGGCATCATGCCGCCAGCGGGCATTTTCAGCCACATCTCCGGCATCGACCTCGTGCAGGCCAAGGACGGCACCTGGTATGTCCTGGAGGACAACCTGCGCATTCCGTCCGGCGCGTCCTATCCGCTGATCGCGCGCGAGCTCTCGCGCAAGGCCAGCCCGCGCGCCTTCCGTGAGCACGCGGTGCGCGACAACCGCAACTATGCCGACATGCTGCGCGAGACGATGGACAACGTCAATCTCGGCGGCATCAACGTCATTCTGACGCCCGGACGCTACAACGCCGCGTTTTTCGAGCACTCCTACCTCGCGGAAAAGACCAACAGCGTGCTGGCCATGCCGAACGATCTGTTCGTCCAGGACTGCAAGCTGTATTACCGCGATGACCACGGCAGCAAGCAGCGCGTCGGCGCGGTCTACCGCCGTCAGTCGGACGAATTTCTCGACCCGTGCACCTTCCGCTCGGATTCGCTCATCGGCGTGCCCAACCTGATGGCGGCCTACCGCGCGGGCAACGTCGCCATCATCAACGCGCCCGGCAACGGCGTGGCGGACGACAAGGGCATCTACTACTTCGTCCCCAAGATGATCCGCTACTATCTGGGCGAGGAGCCCATCCTGCACAACGCGCCCACCTACCTGCCGATGTATCCGGAGGACAAACAGATCGTTCTGGAAAATCTGGAGCGTCTGGTCGTCAAGGACGTCGCGGAGGCCGGCGGCTACGGCGTCGTGTTCGGCAACAAGATGACCGGGCAGGAGCTGGCCGACTGGCGGGCGCTGATCGAGCGCGAACCGCGCCGCTTCATCGCGCAGGAGGTCATCGATTTCCGCGATCTGGACATCATCGACGAGGGCAAGCAGGTGCCGCGCAAGGCCGATCTGCGCGCCTTTGTGCTCAGCGGCGCGGAGACCCGCGTCTGGGCCAGCGGCCTGACCCGGTTCTCGCGCAACCCCGATTCGTTCATCGTCAATTCGTCGCAAGGAGGAGGCTTTAAGGATACATGGGTACTATCTCGTTAGAAAAAAGAGACAGCCTGTTCTGGCTGGGGCGCTATACCGAGCGCGTCTATACCACACTGAAGGCATTTTACGATTACTACGATCAGATGATCGACCGGCAGGCGGATTTGTACAAGAAGCTGTGCGAGCGGCTGGACATTCCGAACATCTATGAGAGCGACGCCGATTTCATCCATCGCTTCCTGTTCGACAAGAACGACCCCAACTCCATCTTCACCTCGCTCAACCGCTCGTATGACAACGGCATCATGCTGCGCGACGAGATCACCAGCGATTCGCTCGCCTACATTCAGATTTCCCTCGACATCTACGCGGCGTCCTCGCATTCCGATGTGCCCACCATGGCGTTGCTCCCCGTGCAGGACTACCTGCTCGCGTTCTGGGCGAGCATCGACGACAACGTGCTCGACCAGCGCTGCCGCAGCATCATCAAGTGCGGCCGCTATCTGGAGCGCCTCGACCTGTTCCTGCGCCTGGGCTTCCCGACGCCGGACATCGAGCGCGCGCTGTGCAAAATGACGCCGCGCCTGCGTCAGAGCGGCATCGCCTATGACGAAGAAGTGCTCGATTCCCTGTACGCACGGGTGCGCGAATCCATGCTGCACACGCCCGGCTGGCGCCACGAATGCGCGCGTTCACTGATGACATTGATCACCGAATGACAGAAGGAGACGCGTATGAGAAAGCTGAATTTCACGCACTGCAAAAAGCTGCTGTTTGACACACCCGTCATTTCCCACAGCTTTTCCCTGCGGCTTGTTCCCCGCACGGATGACCGGCAGGTCATCTGCAACCTGCAAAAGGAAATCACCCCCGTCGAGCATCTGGCGCACGTCACCGACGAATGGGGCGCGCAGATGTACATCGGCGACTGCTACAGCGAACACACCTCGTTCTGCTACACGGTCTCCGGCATCGCGTGGGTGAAAAATACGCCGTATGTCGACGGCGCGCTGCACCCGATCTACCGCTATCCATCCGAGCTGACCCGCCCCGGCCCCGCGCTCGAAGCGCTGTACACCGGCGCCGCCATCATCGGCACGGATCCGGCGGAACGCGCGCAGCAGTGGATGCACCTGCTGTACAAGGCAATCGCCTACGAAAAAGGCGTGACCGACATCCACACGACTGCGGAGCAGGCCGCCGCCCTGCAAAAGGGCGTCTGCCAGGACTTTACGCACATCATGCTCGCCCTGTGCCGCCGCGACGGCATCCCCGCCCGCTATGTGGTCGGCTATCTGTTCGGCGAGGGCGAAACGCACGCCTGGGTGGAGATCTTCGACGGCCGGCGCTGGTTCGGGCTGGACCCGACCAACGACTGCGTCATCGACGACGGCTATATCTGCCTGACGACCGGACGCGATTACAACGACTGCATTTTGGACAAGGGCTTTTTCCGCACGCCGGGCTATTCCGCCTGCACCGTCACACAAAAACAGGAGGTCTGCGTGACCGTACAGGACGCATAATTCTTATGTGTTAGTAAATCATTAAAAAATATTCCACATTGACCGACAAGAAGTATCTTTGTCGGTTATTGTGGCGTTATGGAGGGAGTATTCATGATACAGGAAGTGGTATCTGTCGGCCTTCCGGTCGATGAACGGTGGAAAATCATCAAAAACCGCCTCGTACCCGAATCCGGGCAGCGGGCGGACATGAAGCGCATCTGCATCGTCACGGGCACGCACGGCGACGAGCTGGAGGGGCAGTACGTCTGCTACGAGGTCGCGCGCCGGATCCGGGAGCACATGGAGCTGCTCGACGGCATCGTCGACATCTATCCGGCGCTCAATCCGCTCGGCATCGACTCGATCACGCGCGGCATTCCGATGTTTGATCTGGATATGAACCGCATCTTCCCCGGCTCCAACACGAGCGCCACGGCGGAGCACGTCGCCGCGCAGATTATGAACGACATGAGCGGCGCGGACGTCGCGGTGGACATCCATGCCTCCAACATCTTCCTGCGCGAGACGCCGCAGGTGCGTGTCAACGAGACGACGGCGGACAATCTCCTGCCCTACGCCAAGCTGCTCAACACGGATTTCATCTGGGTGCACGCCTCCGCGACCGTCCTCGAGGCGACGCTGGCGCACAGCCTGAACAAGACCGGCGTCCCCTGTCTCGTCGTGGAGATGGGCGTCGGCATGCGCATCACAAAAGAATACTGCATGCAGCTCGTGGACGGCATCTTCCGCCTGATGTGCGAGCTGGGCATCTGGAAGGGCGAAGCGCCCGCCGTGCGTGAGCCGATCATCTCGCGCGACGGACACGTCAGCTTCGTCAACGCCGAGGCCTCCGGCATTTTCGTCCCGTTCGTGGAGCACTGGCAGCGCGTCAACAAGGGCGACCATCTGGGCGACATCGTCAACCCGGCCACCGGCGAGATTCTGCACGCCGTGCGGGCGGATGTCACCGGGCGTGTGTTCACGCTGCGCGAGTATCCCGTCGTGTATTCCGGCTCGCTCATCGCGCGCGTGCTGGATGAAAGTGAGGAGGACTGAGAAAATGAATAAGGAAATCCTGTTTACCCTGCCCTCGCCCTACCGCGACACGCTCAACGTGACCGGCTACCGCTTCGGCCGCGGCGACAAGGCGGTCTGCATCATGGGCGCCATGCGCGGCAATGAGGTGCAGCAGCTCTACATCTGCGCCCAGCTCGTGCGCACGCTCGAGCAGTTTGAAAAGCGCAACATGCTGGTCAAGGGCAATGAAATTCTCGTCGTCCCCTCGGTCAACCACTATTCGATGAACATCGGCAAGCGCTTCTGGGCGATGGACAACTCCGACATCAACCGCATGTACCCGGGCTACGACCGCGGCGAGACGACGCAGCGCATCGCCGCCGGCATCTTTGAAAAGGTGCAGGGCTACCGCTACGGCATCCAGTTCGCCTCGTTCTACATGCCGGGCGACTTCATCCCGCACGTGCGCATGATGGACACCGGCTTCCAGTCCACCTCGCTGGCCAACCTGTTCGGCCTGCCGTATGTGCTCGTGCGCAAGCCGCGCCCCTACGACACAGGCACGCTCAACTACAACTGGCAGATCTGGGACACCAACGCATTCTCCCTCTACACCAAGGAGACCGACCACATCGACGAGGAATCCGCGCGCACGGCGATTGTCTCCGTCCTGCGCTTCCTCTCGCGCATGGGTATTTTGAAATACCACTGCCACAGCGGATACATCGCCTCCATCATTCAGGACGAGGAGCTGCGCTCGGTGCAGTCCCCCTGCGGCGGCATCTTTACCCGCGTCCGCTACCCCGGCGACGAGGTGTCCTACGGCGACGAGCTGGCGCAGATCACCCACCCGCTCGAGGGCTACGTCATGCAGCACATCTACGCGCCGTGCGACGGCATCGTGTTCTTCTCCCACTCCGCCCCGCTCATCAACGAGCAGACGACCGCCTTCCGCATCATCCGCCGGCTGCACGGTTAAGCCAGCAGCTGCGCGCGAATTTCGTCGATGCGCTGTGCGCCGTATTCTTCGTTATAAATCGCGCGGATCGCGCGGTACATCAGCGCCGCATCCCAGTCGGGGTGCGGCGTTTGCAATGTCTGAAACAGGGCGCGCGCCGCCGCGCCCACCTCGTCCTGCCGATCCATCTTGCGAAAGCTGTCGGTGAAGTCGTCCGGATAATAGCCCCTGCCAAACAGGCTCTGGCAGCCCGGATTGAGGTCGTATTTCGACTGGTGCAGGTCGAACAGCAGCGCGTCGCGCTCCGGCTCGCCGCAGTCCTCCCCCAGCGCCGCCAGCGCGCGGCGCACCAGCGCGTTGCGCTCGTCCGTCATCTCGATGGGGTACAGCGAATAGGTCAGGCTGAAGACCGCGCCCAAGATCTGATTCTGATGCTCTCGTTTCATACAAATGTCCTCCTCTGTCTCTGCTCGTGGGTGTGCGGCCGGCGCCGTCACGACGTGCCCAGCGTGTCTCCCCCGGCGTCGAGAAATTCGTACGACGTCAGCTGCGACGGCCAGTAAAACACATAGGGGTGTGCGCCCGGCGCGATCTCCCGCTCGTACACGCCCGCGGCGTCGGTGATGCGCACGCACACGCAGGCGGGGTTGTTCACGCAAAACGCATACCCGTCGTTCCAATGCAGCACTGCGATATCCAGAACGTCGTCCGCGGTCTTGTAGGTGCGCACATAAGTGTACTGGTCCTCCCCTTTACATGTGACCTCCATCGGCAGATAGTAGTGCGCCTGATAGGCATTTCCGGAGATAAACCAGGCGAGCGCCTGTTCCCCGCGCACGCTCATGCCCGCATAGGCCAGCTCGATGGTGTCCGCCTCGGCGATGGGAATTTCCTCTCTGGCCTTCTGCACCAGCGCCTGCGTGCCGCGATAGGTTTTGGCGCAGCCGGCGAGCGAAGTACACAGCAGCCCCGCCAGCAGCAGGCAAATAAACCGTTTCATGCCGCTCTCTCCTTTCCTTCCCCTGTACACTGTTCTGTTTTCAGTATATCCGATTTGCCGGCAAAAGCAAGTCCATAAAAAAGCGGCGGCCGTGCAGGCCGCCGCTTGTCAGGCTCAAAAATGCTGATCCAGATATTCCACCACGCTCTGGAGCGCGTCGTGGTTGTTGTCGCGCACGACGACGTCCGCGGCCTCCAGCGTCTCCGCGCGCGCGTTCGCGGGCGCGAAGCTGATGCCCGCGCTTTGCAGCATCGGCAGATCGTTCTGGCTGTCGCCGACCGTGCAGATCTTCTCCGGCCGGACGCCGAGATAATCCGCCACGCGGCGCACGCCGTCGCCCTTGTGCCCGCCCTTTCCGGTCATCTCATAAAAGATCGGCGTGGAAAAGGTCAGGTTGAAGTGCTCCTTCATCGGCTCGACAAAGGCGCGCACCGGCTCCATCTGCTCCGGCTTTCCGGTGAAGTTGATTTTGCCCCACTGCGCGCACGGCTCCGGAATTTCGTCGATCGGCATCTGCGTGTAGGGGATGTCCAGATTGAGAAAATGCTCGCGCGAGGTGTCGTTCATGTTGCAGACATAGGAGCGGTCGAGCAGAAACACCTCGACGCCGATGTGCGGGAACTCCCGCATGACCGCGTGCGCCAGCGCCTTCGCGCGCTCGTCCAACCCTTCCATGTAGACAATCTCCTGCGTGCGCTCGTCGCAGATGATGGCGCCGTTCAGATAGACGCCCGGCGCGTTGCACGGCAGCTGCGCGCGGTAGACCTCCGTCGCGGGGCGCGTCCGCCCGGTGGCGATCGCAAAAAATCCGCCGTTCTGCGTAAAATAGCGCAGCGCCTCGATGGTCGCGCTGCCGATTTCGCGCTTGTCGTCGAGCAGTGTGCCGTCCATATCGGAGGCGAGTAAAATACCGTCAAATTTCCCCATATTGATTCCTCAATTTCTGTAATACGGTGGTGAAATACGCCGGAAGCGGCGCTTCAAATGTCATGCGTTCTCCGCTCGACGGGTGCGTCAGCGTCAGCCTGCCCGCGTGCAGGCACTGCCCGCCCAGCTTCCATTTGTCCTTTGCCGGGCCGTACAGCGGGTCGCCGATGATCGGGTGCCCGATGTGCGCCATGTGCACGCGAATCTGATGCGTGCGCCCCGTCTCGAGCAGAAAGGTCAGATACGTATAGCCGCGGTAACGTTCGAGCACCTCGTAGTGCGTGACCGCCTCGCGCCCGCCCTCGACGACCGCCATCTTCTTGCGGTCCAGCCGGTGGCGCGCGATGGGCGCGTCGATGGTGCCCTTGTCCTCGCGCGGCGCGCCGTACACGACGGCGTAATAGCGCCGTCCGGCGGCGTGCTCCTGAATCTGCTGCGCGAGCGCCTGATGCGCGCGGTCGTTTTTCGCCACAACCAGCAGCCCGCTCGTGTCCTTGTCGATGCGGTGGACGATGCCCGGGCGAATCTCGCCGTTGATGCCGGAGAGGCTGTCGCCGCAGTGGTACAGCAGCGCGTTGACCAGCGTGCCGCTCCAGTTTCCCGGCGCGGGGTGAACCACCATGCCGCGCGGCTTGTTGACCACGACGATGTCCGCGTCTTCATAGACGATGTCCAGCGGGATGTCCTCCGGGACGACCTCCGACAGCTTCGGCTCGGGCAGCTCGACCCAGATCTCCCCGCCCGCCGCCGCTTTGGCGTTTTTCCGCAGCGGCGCGCCGGACAGCGTGACGCACCCGTCGCGCATCAGGTTCTGGATAGCGGAGCGCGTCAGCTCCGGCAGCTGCTCCGCGAGCAGCCGATCCAGCCGCTTGCCCGCGTCCTCCGGCTTTACCTGCACAATCTGTCTCATCTGCGCGTCTGCTCCTCCGGGTCTCTGTGCTGGAACAGATAGTACACGGCGAACAGCGCCACGCCGACCGTGACATAGATATCCGCGATGTTGAACACCGGGAACCGGATGAACAGCACCTCGATCATGTCCACGACATACTGATGCACTGCGCGGTCAATGGCGTTGCCGACCGCGCCCGCGCACACGACCAGCAGGCTGACCTTTCCCCAGACATTCTGGATGAGGTTCCTGCTGAACGCATAGATAATGGCGCCGACAACCAGCAGCGCGAGCAGAAGAAACAGCCAGGTCTGATCTTCCAGCAGGCTGAACGCCGCACCGCGGTTTTCCACATAGGTGAGCTGCAAGACGCCCGGAATCAGCGGAATGCTGCCCATCGGCGCGAGCACCGTGACCGCCCAGTATTTGACCACCTGGTCAACCAGCACCATGGCGAACACGGCCAGCAGCGTCATGAGAATTGTCAATCGGGATCGTCCCCCTTTCAAAAAAGAGGCAGAGGACGTGTCCTCTGCCTCAGCGTGTCTCAATTATCGGCTGACAACAGAAGCGCAGCGTGCGCACAGGCACGGATGCTCTGCGTTTTCACCGACCGTCGGATCGTAGATCCAGCAGCGCGCGCACTTCTCGCCTTCCATGCGGCTGACCGCAATGCGGATGCCGCCGAGCGCGCTGTATTCGTCGCCCTCGCCGTCGCCGCTCTGCACGACAACCTGGGAGACGATGCACAGCTTGGCCAGATCCTGTCCGCAGTGATCCAAAAATTCCTTGCCGGCCGCCGACGCGGTGATGACGACCTTCGCCTCCAGCGGCTTGCCGATCAGCTTGGCGCCGCGCGCCTGCTCCAGCGCCTTGTTGACGTCGTCGCGGACGGCGATGATCTTGTCCCACTGAATCAGCGCCGCCTCGTCGAAGGCCAGCGCCGCGTCATAGGACGGCATATCGTTGAACAGGATGTTGCGCAGGTCGTCGCCCTCGCGGTGCGGCATCGCATGCCAGATCTCATCCGCGGTGAAGCAGAGGATGGGCGAGATCATGCGGACCAGCGCGTCCAGAATGCGGTAAATCGCGGTCTGCGCGGACAGACGGCTCAGGCCGTCGTCGCAGTACAGGCGGTCCTTGATGACGTCCAGATAGAAGTTGGACATATCGACCACGCAGAAGTTGTGAATCGCGTGCGTGACCGTGTGGAACTCGTAGCTGTCGTAGGCGGCGCGCACGCGGCCGACCAGGTCGTTGCACTTCATCAGCGCCCACTTGTCCAGCTCCAGCATCTGGTCGTATGCCACCATCTGATCGACGGTGAAGCCGTCCAGATTGCCCATGATGTAGCGCGCCGTGTTGCGGATCTTGAGATAGTTCTGCGACAGCTGCTTGAACATCTTCTTGGAGATCTTCATGTCGACGCGGTAATCCGCCGAGGAGACCCACAGGCGCAGCAGATCCGCGCCGTATTCCCTGGTGATCTCCTGCGGGCTCATGCCGTTGCCCTTGGACTTGGACATCTTCTGGCGCTCCTCGTCGACGATCATGCCGTGGGTGATGACCGTCCTGTACGGAGCGGTGCCCTTGGTGGCGATCGCGGTCAGCATGGACGACTGGAACCAGCCGCGGTACTGATCATTGCCCTCCAGATAGACGTCCGCCGGATAGGTCAGATCGTCGCGCTCGTCCATGACGGCCGCGTGGCTGGAGCCGGAGTCAAACCAGACGTCCATCGTGTCGGTCTCCTTGGTGAACGAGCCGCAGCCGCATTCGCACTTGATGTCATCCGTCAGGATGTCGTCCGCGTCCATATCGAACCAGGCGCTCGTGCCGTGCGCGCGGAACAGATCGGCCACCAGCTTGATGGTCTTCTCGTTGACGATCGGCTTGCCGCACTGCTTGCAGAAGAAGATCGGGATGGGGACACCCCAGGTGCGCTGGCGGGAGATGCACCAGTCCGAGCGCTCCTGAATCATCGAGGTCATGCGATCCTCGCCCCAGGCCGGAATCCACTGGATGTCGTGACACGCCTTCACAGCATCGTCCTTCAGCGCGTCGACAGAGCAGAACCACTGCTCCGTCGCGCGGAAGATGATCGGGTTCTTGCATCTCCAGCAGTGCGGGTAGGAGTGCTCGATGGTCTCGACCGCGAGCAGGGAGCCCTGCGCCTTCAGGTCGTCCAAAATGACCGCGTTGGTCTTTTCATAGTACATGCCGGCGTATTTGCCCGCGTCCTCGGTCGCATAGCCCTTGCTGTCGACCGGAACGATCATCGGGATCTCCGGATACTTCTGGCAGACGATGAAGTCGTCCGCGCCGAAGCCCGGCGCCGTGTGGACGCAGCCGGTGCCGGCGTCCAGCGTGACGTGCTCGCCGACGATGACGAGCGATTCGCGATCCATCAGCGGGTGCTGGGTGGTGATGTACTCCAGCTCCGCGCCCGAAATCGTGCCGACGATCTCATACGAATCGATGTGCGCGGCCTGCGCGACCGCGGAGATCAGGTCGGTGGCCAGGATATAGATCTCGCCGTTCGGCACCTTGACGAACGAATATTCAAAGTACGGGTTGACGGAAATCGCGAGGTTGCCCGGCAGCGTCCAGGTCGTCGTCGTCCAGATGACGAAGTAGACGTTCTCCGCCGTGCCCAGGACGGCGGAAATCTTGCCCTTGTCATCCTTGACGGCGAACTTGACGTAAATGGACTCACAGGTGGAGTCTTTGTACTCGATCTCCGCCTCAGCCAGCGCGGTCTCGTCGTGCGGGCACCAGTAAACCGGCTTCAGACCTTTGTAGATATAGCCCTTCTTCGCCATTTCGCCAAAAACCTCGATCTGCTTGGCGACGAAGTCGTTGGTCAGCGTCAGGTACGGGTGATCCCAATCGCCGACCGCGCCGAGGCGCTTGAACTGCTCGCGCTGCGTGTTGACGTGCTCCAGCGCGAACTCCTTGCACTTTTCGCAAAACTCCTTGCTGCTGACCTTGTGGCGGTCCAGACCGAACGCGGCGATGGCCTGACGCTCGATCGGCAGGCCGTGGGTATCCCAGCCCGGAACATACGGCGCCTTGTAGCCGGTCATGTTCTTATAGCGGATGATAAAGTCCTTGAGGATCTTGTTGAGTGCGTGTCCCAGATGCAAATTGCCGTTTGCATACGGAGGGCCGTCGTGCAGAATAAACAGGGGCTTGCCCTCGTTTTTCTCCATCAATGTATCGTAGATGCGATCCTCTTCCCACTTGGCCAGAAATTCCGGCTCGCGCTTGGGGAGCCCCGCGCGCATCGGAAATTCCGTCTTGGGAAGATGAATGGTCTTGTTGTAGTCCTGCGGCATGAAACCGTGCTCCTTTCTAACTCTGGCGCCCAGGCGCCGGCCGCCGTCCGGCGGCAGCTCTATATCGCAAACAGCCCGCGCTGTTTATCGTCTCTGTTTATGTATTCGCGTCCGCCGGAGAGCCGCTGACCTCGACGGTAAACTGGGTCTCCTCCATGCCGTTCCGTCGGGAGGCATGCGATGCGTCCGCAAAAATTTTCAAAATGTCGTCCGGAATCTCCGTTCCGGCAGTGTGTGGTTCGCGCAGCGGCGCGGCCGGCTCCACCGGTCCTTCCACATGGCTCTCCAGCGTCTCGCTCTGCACGGTCTGGCCGGAAATCGAGGCAAAGTCCAGCCCGACCTGCTCCGGAATCGCCGCGATGCGCTCGCTCTGCTCGCGGAAGGCGCGCGTCATCTTGTCGATGAACACCGCGCACTCGCGCTGCGCCAGGCGCAGGCGCGCCTGCTCCTGCGAGGCCTGAATCTGATACTGCCGGATGATCGCCTCGCACTGGCTGGAGGCGTCCGCCTTCATCTGCTCGGCCTGCGTCCGCGCGCGGGTGAGCAGCTCTTCCGACTCGTCCGTCGCCTTCCGGGTCGTCTGCTCCGCCACATTCTGCGCCGTCATCAGCGCCTGACGGATGCCGCTCTCCACCCGGCGGTATTCCTCGATCTTGTCCACCAACACCTTGAGCTTGGCGCGCAGCTCCGCGTTCTCCTTTTCCAGCGCTTCCATGTCGTCCGCAGCCTGATCGAGCAGCGAATCCACGCTTTTGGTATCATATCCGCCGAAAACGGCCTTTTCGATCGAGTACTCCCGCAATTCTCTGGAACTTAACATACTGACCTCCTGCAATCCGGCAGTGCGCGACTGGCGGAAAATAACTGGAAAATGGCCGGGCAGAAAACCCGGCCGAAGAAACACTGTGCGAACCAGCAATCAATACAATGCATACAACAGGCTCTGCGCCATCGCCAGAAGGAAAAACGCCAGCAACGTCGAAAAATCGAACGGCATGGTGCGCAGCGAACGAAAGCGACCGAGAAAACTGCGGCAGGGCGCGACCATCGGTTCTGTCACCGCGTACAGCATCTCGCCGATGCGCGAGGCCTGCACCTGCGGAAACCACGAGATGAGCGCGCGAAAAACAAGCAGCCACTGCAGCAGATTGAGCAGCCGGATTGTCAGATAAACAATAATCATGGTATATCTCAAAACATCCTAACGCTTGGCCGGAAGGCGGCGGTCAGAACTTCATGCCGCTGTTTTCCAGCTCACTGATGAGGTCGTCGCCGACGATCTCGACGTCCAGCGGCGTGATCAGATAGGTGTTGCTGGCGACGCGCTTGATCTTGCCCTCGATGGCGTAGGTGACGCCGCTGAGGAAGTCGAGCATGCGCTTGGACACTTCCTTATCGGTCGATTCGAGGTTGAGCACGACGGTCATCTTGTTCTTCAGATGGTCGGCGATGTCCGCGACGTTGTTGAACTGATCTGCCTTGACCAGCACAACCGCCAGGTGGGTCGTCGCGCTGATGTTGACGACGCGATTGTTGCGGTGCGGCTGAACCTGCGTGCGCGCCGCCTCAACCGACTCGGATGCAGCAGGCTCCGGGCGGCTGTAATAGGACGGCGCTTCCGGCTCTTCGGACTCTATGGTCTCGTCGTCCAGCTCATAGTCGTCGTCATCTACTTCTCCGCTGACCCAGCGCTTGAATTCATTCATAAATCCCATTTTCTGCTTCCTCCTGAATGGAACATTGTTCCAATTATATCAATAATGGCGGGCTCCAAAAATAGCCGTACCCAGCCGGACAATCGTTGCTCCGCAGGAAATGGCCTCTTCGTAATCGGCGCTCATTCCCATTGACAAGCAGTCCATGGAGATATTATCGTATTTTTTTGCCGATATGTCAATAAATAGTTTGGACATTCTGTCGAAATAAAGAGTTTTTTCTTGATTTGGCTGCGGTTTTGGTGGAATTGCCATCAAACCGCGAACGCGAACGTGCTTCAATTCGGCAATTTGCTCGACGACGGAATCCAGCTCGTCCGGGTCGATGCCCAGCTTGCTCTCCTCCCGGCCGATGTTGACCTCCAGCAGGACATCCTGACAGATTCCCGCCTTCGCCGCCTCCTTCTCGATCACGCGCGCCAGCTTGAGCGAGCTGACCGACTCGATCAGCGAGACCTTGCCGATGAGATATTTGACCTTGTTGGTCTGAAGCGTGCCGATAAAATGCAGCGGACAGCCGTCGTATGCGTGCTGCTCGTACTTTTCCAGCAGCTCCTGCACGCGGTTTTCGCCGCACACATCCACGCCCGCCGCAATCGCCGCGCGCACGCGCGCCGCGTCGTTCATCTTGGTCGCGGCCACCAGCCGGATGTCCTCCGGGCGGCGCCCCGCCCGGATCGCAGCCTGCGCAATGCGCGCACGCGCCTGCGCGACATTTTCTTCGATTTGCTTTTGCTCTGTCATCTCATTACCTTCTTGTCATCCAAATCTTTTGCTTCCACAATGATGTCGTCGCCCGCGACCAGCGAGTCGTTCCCCGTCACGTTCTGCTCGACGATGTAAAACTCGTCGCCCTCGAACAGCGGCTCGATTTTCTTATAGCGCGCCACGTCGTTGGACAGCACATAGACGCCCATCTCGTCGTCCTGCATACGCACCGCGGACTTGGGCACCTTGAGGCCGGAATAGGACGCCACGACAACCGTCGCGACCTGCTTGCGCATGGAGATGAGATCCTTGTTCATGTCCTGCGACTGGAAAATGACCAGCGTGTCCCCGCTGTCCACGTCATCGCGGATGGACGTCACCGAGGCCTGCACGTCCTGGCTGACCTGCGCAAAGCGCAGCTTCACCGTCTCGCCCTGCGTCAGGTGCTCCGCCTCCGTGTCGGACACCCGCGCGGCAAAATACCACGTGTAGCCGGAGATGATCTTGCCCTTGCCGGAGGCGGCGGACTGCTTTTCGTCCGCCAGCTTGTCCAGCCCGGACAGCGTGAGCTCGTCGATGACGTCCGGCGTGAGCACTTCCTCATAGCCGTCGACCGACTCGCAGAAATAGCCCGCATACGGCGAGGTGAGCTCGGATGTCTTGCCGTTCAGCCGCTCCTCCAGCGACTTCGCCTGCGATTCCAGACTCGCGAGCTCCGCGTCGATGTTGTCGCTTCCGCCCTCCAGCGAGCCGCTCTTGAGCGCGAGCTGCCGCAGCTCCGAGGTGAGCAACTCCATCTGCCCCAGCGTCGCGCCCTCCGCTTCGCTGCTGATCGCGTTCATCTGGGCGATGATCTTCTGGTTGAGCTGGCTGGAATTGGTGCTCGTCGACGACATGGTGCGCAGCGTATCCAGCTGCTCGATGTTGTCGCGTATGTTCTTCAGCTCGCGGCTGACCGTCAGCGCCTCCTCGTCGGCGTATTCCGTGACGAGCGACGCGCCCTGGGCGACCTTGTCGCCTTCGGAATAATTATATTCTACCGTATCGCCCTCCGCAATATCAATGATATTTTCCTCGCGGATGAAATACCCCGTCGTCGAGAACGAATCGTCCATGTTGGTCTGGACGGCCGGCGTCGTCCGGATCGGGTTGTAGTGGTTGACGGCGAAGCTGACCGCGCCGTACAGCAGGATGAGCGAAAACACAAGGATGGGCACGCAGAGCGAGCGGTTGATCGTAAAGCGCCCGATGCGCACCGCGCGTCTCGTCCTGCCTGCGGAATTTCTCCGTTTCAGCGGAGACCATTTGAATGCCATAGAAAGTTACTCCTGTCGGCAGGTTCGGGTTACGCCGTCTCCCTCCGTCCGCCGGACAGATCCAGCCTGCGCTGCGGAATCACTGTGGAGATCGCGTGCTTGTAGATCATCTCCTGCTTGCCGTCGCAGTCAAACAGGATGACAAAGGGATCAAAGCCGCGCACAATGCCGCGAAGCTGGAAGCCATTGGTCAAAAAGACGGTCAGCGGAACCTTTTCCTGCCGCGCCTTGTTCAAAAAGGTGTCCTGTAAATTGATTTCCGTTTTCATTATAGAGCAATCCTCCCGCGTTGTATAGATGCTTTTCTTATGGTACACCCCAGCCGGCCAAAATTTCTGTCGCTTGTCGGAGAACCGCGGAAAATTCATCGGGAGAATTGTAATACAGCCAGCGGACGCGGGCATCGCGCCGCAGCCAGGTCAGCTGGCGCTTGGCGTAATTGCGCGAGGCGCGTTTGAGCGTTTCGAGACACTGCGCCAGCGGCGCTTCCCCGCGCAGGTACGGCAGCAGCTCCTTGTAGCCGATCGCCTGCCCCGCCGTGCCGGTCAGCGCGCCCTGCTCCCACAGGCGGCGCGCCTCCTCGAGCAGCCCCTGCTCGACCATCTGATCGACGCGCCGGTCGATGCGGTCGTACAGCGTCTGCCGGTCGGTCGGGCACAGCGCGAACAAAATCGCGTCGTACTTCGGCTCCGCGCGCTTGTTGCGCGCGTTCAGCTCGTCGATGGTCATACCGGTCTGCTGGTATACCTCGAGCGCGCGCACGACGCGCTTGACGTTGTTTTCATGGATGCGTTCGGCGGATTTCGGGTCGACCGCGCGCAGCATTTCGTGCAGCGCGTGCGCGCCCTGTTCGCGCGCGATCGCCTGATACGCTTCGCGCGCCGCCGTGTCCGTCTCGTCGCCGGAAAAGGTGCTGCCCTCGATCAGCGCGTCGAGATACAGCCCCGTGCCGCCGCAGACGATCGGGATGCGGCCGCGCGCGAGAATCTGCTGCGCGCAGGCGTCCGCCATCTGCTGATAGCGCGCCACGGAAAAGCGCTCGCCCGGCTGCGCCACATCGAACATGTGGTGCACCACGCCGTCGCGCTCCGCCAGATCCGGCTTGGCCGTGCCGATGTCCATGCCGCGGTACAGCTGCATGGAATCGGAGGAAATGATCTCGGTTTGCAGCTGCTTGGCCAGCGCGATGGACAGCGCGGTTTTGCCCGACGCTGTCGGGCCTGCGATACAGATCAGCTTCGGTTTCATCACTGGTTCACCCGCTTAAACAATTTGTCCAGCTCGTATTTTGTCAATCGAACTGTGACCGGCCGGCCGTGCGGACAGCAGGTCACCGCCGGGTCGCGCAGCACGCGGTCGCACAGCGCCTGCATCTCCTGCACGCTCGTCCGGCTGCCCGCTTTGATCGCGGCCTTGCAAGAGACGGTGTGAATCAGCTCATCCAGCCGGTCGGGCACGGGCGTGCGCCGGTCCATCAGCTTTTGCGCCAGCTCCGTTACCGTCACGGCGATGTCGCCCGCGTCCAAATAGGCGGGCGCTTCGCGCACCGCGACGCTGTGCTGGCCGAACGGCTCCATGGCGAAGCCGAGCGCCTGGATGCGCGCCAGCTCGTCCATGACCGCCGCGTATTCCTCGCCGGACAGGTCGACGACGACCGGCGCGAGCAGCATCTGTGTCGGAATCTCCACCTGCCCGCGCAGCTGGTTGAACAGCAGGCGCTCGTGCGCCGCGTGCTTGTCGATGAGGATCAGCCCGTCCTCGTCCTCCGCGAGAATATACGTTTCAAAGCAGCTGCCGATGACGCGCGCCGGCGGCAGATCGACCGCCAGCCCCTCTGGGGGCGCCGGTTCCTCCCGGACGGCGGGCGCTTCGGGCTCATCCGCTGCCGGAATCGACGTCACGGCGGCAGCCGGTCTGTCCGCCGTCCCCTGCGGCATGCTGAGCGCCTGCTCGTCGCGCTCGTCCACCTCGACGAACGGCAGAAAGCCGCTGCGGCGCGGGACGCGGCGCTCCTCCGCGCGATAGGCGGACGGGTGCCGGACTTCTCCGACGGCCTTAACTGTCTGCGCCGGCGCGCGCACGGCCGGTTCGACGGCCTTGACTGTCTGCGCCGGCGCGCGCACGGCCGGTTCGGCAATCTCGCCCGTCTGCACTTGCGCTGCGGGCTGCGGCGCGGATTCATCCGGCACATCCGCCGCCGGGCGCGCGGGTCTGGCCTGAAATTCCGGGATGTTGTCGTCGCCCGCCAGCGCGGTCTTGCACGCGGCGTAGACGGCGGAAAACACCTGCTTTTCCTGCGCAAACTTGACCTCCGTCTTCGCCGGATGGACGTTGACGTCCACCTGCGACAGCGGCAGCCGGATGCACAGGCAGCCGTATGGATATTTTCCCGTGATGATGCTGTTGCGGTAGGCCTCCTCCATCGCCGCCTGAATCAGCTTGGACTTGATAAACCGTCCGTTGACAAAAAAGTGCTGATAGGTGCGGTTGCCGCGCGGCGCATGCGGCTTGGAGATATAGCCCCAGACCTGCACGCCGCCGCGCTCCTGCTCCGGCACCTCGATCAGGTTTTTGGACAGCTCCCTGCCGAAGACGCTGAACACCGCGTTCTTCAGGCTGCCCCCGCCGGGCGAATGGAACACGTCCTTTCCGTCCCGGATGCAGCGGAACGTGATCTCCGGGTGGCTCTCCGCCGCGTGCTCCACCACAGACAGGACATAGCCCGCCTCGGTGAAGTCCTTCTTCAAAAATTTCATACGCGCGGGCGTGTTGTAAAACAGGTCGCGGATGACAAAGGTCGTGCCCTCCGGACAGCCCGCCGGTTCATTTTTCCGAATCTCCCCGCCTTCCAGAGACAGGTGCACGCCCTCCACGCAACCCGCCTGCTTGGTGAACAGATCGACCCGCGCGACCGCGCAGATCGCCGCCAGCGCCTCGCCGCGGAAGCCCAGCGTGCCGATGGCCTCCAGATCCGCGCGCGTGCGGATCTTGCTCGTCGCGTGCCGGCGGAACGCGACCGGCGCGTCCTCCGGCGACATGCCGCAGCCATTGTCGCAGATGCGCAGATAGGAGATGCCGCCGTGCTCCAGCTCGACCGTGATCTGCGTCGCCCCGGCGTCAATGGCGTTTTCCACCAGCTCCTTGCAGACAGACGCCGGGCGCTCGACCACCTCGCCCGCGGCGATCAGATCCGCCATCTGCGGGTCCAGTTCGTGAATCACTGCCATGCGGCGCAGCCCCCTTTCCTCATTCGACCAGTTTCTTCAGTTGATAGACCAGATTGAGCGCCTCAATCGGGGTCATCGTGTTGATATCGACCGCGCGCAGCTTTTCCGCCACCTCGTCCGACTGCATCCCCAGCAGGGAAACCTGTTCGTCCTCCGGCGCGTCCGTCAGCTCGCGCAGGTCGATGTGGGGCGCGGTCGCCTCCAACTCCTTGAGAATCTGCTTGGCGCGGCGCAGCACCGGCTTCGGGACACCCGCCAGCTTCGCCACCGCGATGCCGTAGCTGTCGTCCGCGCCGCCGGGCACGATCTTGCGCAGGAACGTGATGTCGTCGCCGCGCTTTTTGACCGCGATGTTGTAGTTCTTGATGCCGTCGATCAGGTCCTCCAGCGCGGTCAGCTCGTGGTAATGCGTCGCAAACAGCGTGCGCGCGCCCAGCTTTTTGGGGTCGGCGATGTATTCCACCACGGCGCGCGCGATGCTCATGCCGTCGAAGGTGGACGTGCCGCGCCCGATCTCGTCCAGAATCACCAGGCTGAACCGCGTCGCGTTGGCCAGAATATCCGCGACCTCGCTCATCTCGACCATGAACGTCGACTGTCCGCTCGCCAGATCGTCCGACGCGCCGACGCGCGTGAACACGCGGTCGGCGATGCCGATGCGGGCGGATTTCGCGGGGACAAACGAGCCCATCTGCGCCAGAATGGTGATCAGTGCGACCTGGCGCATGTACGTCGACTTGCCCGCCATGTTCGGGCCGGTGATGACCGCGACGCGGTTCGCGCGGTCGTCCAGCAGCGTGTCGTTTGCGATGAACATCGCGTCGCGCAGCACGCGCTCGACGACCGGGTGCCGCCCGTCGCGGATGTCGATGACGGAGGAATATTCGACCTCCGGGCAGCAGTAGTTGTAGCGATCCGCCACCTCCGCCAGCGAACAGAGCACATCGGTCTGCGCCAGCGTCTGCGCCGTCGTCTGAATGCGGTGCACGGCGGCGGAAATCTGCTCGCGCACCTCGGTGAACAGCTGATACTCCAGATCAGTAATGCGCTCCTGCGCCTGCAACACCGTGTTTTCG
This sequence comes from Candidatus Butyricicoccus stercorigallinarum, assembly GCA_019112985.1. Classification (GTDB taxonomy): domain Bacteria; phylum Bacillota; class Clostridia; order Oscillospirales; family Butyricicoccaceae; genus Butyricicoccus_A; species Butyricicoccus_A stercorigallinarum. The sequence goes on from DXIG01000019.1 coordinate 25,866, forward strand.
TACTGCTTGAGCTCCTCGGTGATGTAGCGCTCGCAGTTTGCGAGCGTCTGCTTGCGCACATAGTGCGCGGGCACGCTGTCCGCGTGCTGGCGCGACACCTCGATGTAGTAGCCAAACACGCGGTTGTAGCCCACCTTCAGCTTGGCGATGCCCGTCGCCTCGCGCTCGCGCTGCTCGATCTCCGCAATCGCGCCCTTTCCGCCGGAGGCGATGTCGCGCAGGCGATCCAGCTCCCCGCTGTAGCCCGCGCGGATGAAGCCGCCCTCGCGCAGCGAAAACGGGGGATCGTCCACAATTGCCGACTGGATGAGCAGCTTGATGTCCTCCAGCTCGTCCATCGATTCGCACAGCACGCACAGCATGGACGCCTGGCACTGCGTCAGCTCCGCGCGGATGGCGGGCACGTGCTCCAGCGTCGCGCACATGCTGCGCAGGTCGCGGCAGTTCGCCGTGCCGTAGACGATGCGGCTGATGAGGCGCTCCATGTCGAACACCTGCCGCAGCTCGTCGGTCAGCGCGCTGCGGCGCACCAGATCCGCTTTCAACTCTCCGACCGCCCGCTGCCGCTGGGCGATCTGGTTGGGATTGCGCAGCGGCTTGCTCATCCACTGCCGCAGCAGGCGCGCGCCCATCGCGGTCTGCGTCTTGTCCAGCACCCACAGCAGCGAGCCCTTTTTCTCCTTGGCGCGCATCGTCTCAAACAGCTCGAGATTGCGCCGGGCGTTCATGTCCAGCTCCAGATACTGCCCCTGATGGTACAGCTGGATGGTGTCCATGTTGGACAGGTCGGATTTCTGCGTGTCCGCCAGATAGGTCAGCAACGCGCCGACCGCGCACACGATCGCCGTGTGGTTTTCCCATGCGTCGCCGTCCAGGTCGGCAAAGCGCGCGCGCACTAATTTCATGCAGGCGTCCAGCTCGTAATCCGACGCGCGCATCCGCTCCACGCCGCACGCGATGTTGTTGTGCAAAAAGTGCATGAGCTGTCCCTCGTCTGCGGCCGCCGGATTGACCAGCGTCTCGCGCGGCAAAAACCGCCCCAGCTCGTTCATCACATAGGCGTTCCCGCTGCCGCCGGGCATGTCGGTCGCCAGCATCTCGCCGGTCGTGATGTCGGCGAAGCACACACCGGCGCCGGATGCGCTCAGAAAGACGGACGCGATGTAGTTGTTGCAGTCCTCCTCCAGCATGGACGCCTCGATGACCGTGCCCGGCGTGATCGTGCGGATGATCTCGCGCCGGACCAGGCCCTTCGCCTTCTTCGGGTCCTCCACCTGCTCGCAGATGTGCACCTTGTGCCCGTTTTTGACCAGCTTTGCGATGTAGCTCTCGCACGAGTGAAACGGGATGCCGCACATCGGCGCGCGCTCCTCCTGGCCGCAGTCGCGCCCGGTCAGCACGAGGTCGAGTTCCTTCGAGGCGATTTTGGCGTCCTCGTAAAACATCTCGTAAAAATCGCCCAGACGGTACAGCAAAATGCCGTCGCAGCTGTTTTTGATTTCAAAATATTGCCGCATCATCGGCGTCAGTTCAGCCATGGTATCCCTTTCCCACAACCCTGCCGTACAGCGCGCGCAGGGAGGTTCGCTCTATGACGACATCGACAAACGCGCCGATGTCCAGCCCGTCGCCGCGCACCAGCACGAGCAGTCCGCCGTCCGTGCGGCCGCAGTGCGTGTAGTCGCTCTCCTGTTTTGCATTGGACAGGCCGTCGATCAGCACGGACAGCTGCCGGTTCTGATAGGCGTCCTGCCGCTGTTGGTTGATGGCCTCCTGCGTTTGCAGCAGGCGGTCAAAGCGCGCGTGCTTTTCCTCGGCGGGCGTGCTGTCCGGCATGTCCGCTGCCGGTGTTCCGCTGCGCCGGGAGTACAGGAAGGTGTACAGCAGGTCGTACTGCCCCCGGCGCACGACGTCCAGCGTGCCCTGAAAATCCTCCTCGGTCTCCCCCGGAAAGCCGACGATGATATCAGAGGACAGCACGAGGTCGGGCATGTACCGCCTCGCCTGCTCGAGGAGGGCGAGATAGCTCTCCTTCGTGTAGCCCCGGTTCATCTTTTTCAAAATCGCGTCCGAGCCGGACTGGAACGGCAGATGGAGCTGGTGGCAGATGTGCCGGCCGTTCGCCATCGCCGCAAACAGCTTTTCCGACGCATCCTTCGGGTGGCTCGTCATAAAGCGCAGGCGGTATTCGCCCGGCACGGCGTCCAGCCGCGTCAGCAGGTCGGCGAAGTCCATGCCGATGCCCAGGTCTTTGCCATAGGAGTTGACGTTCTGCCCAAGCAGCGTGATGTCCTTATAGCCGTCCGCGACCAGCTGCCGCAGCTCCGCCTCGATGTCCTGCGGCTGCCGGCTGCGCTCGCGCCCGCGCACATACGGGACGATGCAGTAGGTGCAGAAATTGTTGCAGCCGTACATGATGGACAGCCACGCGTGGCAGCCCTCGTCGCGCTGCACCGGCAGTCCCTCGGCGATTTCGCCCTTCGGGTCGCCGGAGATGTCGAAAATGCGCTTGCTGCCGCTCAGCCGCCGCAGAAGCAGCTCCGGGAAGCGCCACAGCATGTGCGTGCCGAACACGAGATCGACGCGCGGATAGCTCTTTTTGATCTTTTCCGCGACGTGCTCCTGCTGCACCATGCAGCCGCACATGCAGATGGTCACATCCGGCCGCGTCTCCTTGAGGTGCGTATACCGCCCCATGATGCCGAACACGCGCTTTTCCGCATGCTCGCGCACGGCGCAGGTGTTGACCACGATGACATCCGCCGTCTCCGCGTCCGGCGTGCGCACATAGCCCATCTCCGCCAGCATGCCCGCGATGCGCTCGGTGTCCGCCTCGTTCTGCTGGCAGCCGAACGTCTGGCAAAAGAAGCGCGGCGCGTCCGGGCGCAGGGCGTTGCGGCGCCGGAGCTGCTCGATGCAGTCCAGCTGGCGCGCGATCTCCGTCTCGGGTACTTGTCTTGAGGTAAAATCTATCATTGCTTTCACACTATCCCATTGTCATCGAAATTCATTCAGCTGCGCGTCGTACACCATCAGATGGTGGTATTCCGCGCCATCCGGGGTGTACTGCGGCAGCTCGCGGACGAGCACCCGGGTCAGGTATTCCGGGCTGAGGTTGTTGTTGCCCGCGCCCAGAACCGCATAGGCGCGCACGCAGTCGCCGTCCGGCTCCAGCGTGATGCCGCGCATGTAGTCGCGCAGGTTGACTTCCTTCTCCCCGCGCTTGGATTTTTTGAGGACAGTCAGATGGTCGCGCGCAAACAGCGCCTCCGCCGCCGGCACAAAGCCCGCCGGCACGCCGTCGTCAAATTCCCAGGTGATTTCAAACTTGGAGTACGCGATGTCGCGCACCTTGCGCCCTCCGTCCGCCAACGGATAGATCTCCTGCACGGACAGCCCGGACGGCATGACGGCGTTCAGGCGCTGCACCGCGTCCGCCGGAATCTGCTCCGCTGTGCAGTTGAAATCGAGAAACTCCCACTCGCCGGAATAGCCGGTGGAGAGCGGCAGCGCCACGGAAATATAGATATGCGGATTGAAGCCCTCGGTGTACCAGACGGGCAGATGCGCGCGCGCAATGGCGCGCTGCATGCAGTGCATCAGGTCGAGGTGCGAGATATACGCGGCTTCGTCCGTTTTGGAAAAACGCATTCTTGCTTTAAACATGACAGGCACATCCTTTCATCAGACCGGCGGCGCCGCAGCCCGCGCACTGCTCCAGGCAGGAGGGCGTCGGCTCCGCACGGCGCGAGCGCTCCCACTCGCGCTTGAGGTGCTCCTTGCTCGTGCCGCAGCCGATGTGATCCCACGGGAACACCTCGTCCAGCGGGCGCTGGCGGTTGGCGTAAAACGCCGGGTCCAGCCCGCAGGCGCGGAAGGCGTCCAGCCACTTGTCGTAGTCGAAGCACACGTCCCAGCCGTCCATCTTGCAGCCGGAGCGCCAGGCGGTGTACAGCGCCTGCGCCACGCGGCGGTCGCCGCGCGCAAACACGGCCTCCAGATAGCTCGTGTCCGAATCGTGCCAGCGGAACGTCACATTTTTCGTCTTCATGACGGTGCGCAAATACGCCGTCTTCTCGTCCAGCTCCCGCTTGGTCACCTGCGCGTCCCACTGGAACGGCGTCTGCGGCTTGGGCACGAAGCAGGACGCCGACGCCGTGATGCGCACGCCGCGCGCCTTGTTGGGCGTGTTGCACTTCCAGCAGTAGGCGATGTCGCGGCACAGCTGCGCCATCTCGTCGAAATCCTCGTTGGTCTCGGTCGGCAGACCCATCATAAAATACAGCTTGACGTTGTTCCAGCCGCCCTGGAAGGCGCAGGTGCACGCATGGAGCAGATCCTCCGCCGTCAGGTTTTTGTTGATGACGTCGCGCAGGCGCTGGCTCCCCGCCTCCGCGGCGAAGGTCAGGCCGCTCTTGCGCACCTTCTGCACGCGCTCCATCAGCTCGAGGCTGAACGAGTCGGCGCGCAGCGACGGCAGCGACAGGCTGACGCGGCGCGCCTCACAGAAATCGAGCAGCCGGTCCGCCAGCTCCGGCAGCTCGGAATAGTCGCTCGTGGACAGCGAGGAGAGCGAAATCTCCTCGTAGCCGGAGTGCTCCAGCACGGCCTCGGCCTGCCGCAGCAGCGTCTCCGCGCTCTTTTTGCGCAGTGGGCGGTAGGTATGCCCCGCCTGGCAGAAGCGGCAGCCGCGCGGGCAGCCGCGGAACAGCTCGACCATCGCGCGGTCGAAGACGATGTCGGTCGACGGCACGACGAAGTATTCCGGATAGTACATGCTGTCCAGATCGCGCACGATGCGCTTTTGCACAAACGCCGGCGCGCCGTCTTTCGGCGTGACCGCCCGCACCGTGCCGTCGTCGTTGTAGCTGACGTCGTACAGCGACGGGACGTAGACGCCCTCGATGTGGCAGGCCTGGCGCAAAAATTCCTCCTTGCTCCAGCCCTCCCGCTTTGCCCGGCGGTACAGGTCGGTAAATTCGATCATGAGCTCCTCGCCGTCGCCGATCTGGAAGGCGTCGACAAACGGCGCGAGCGGCTCCGGGTTGTAGGCGCACGGGCCGCCGCAGACGACGAGATTTTTCAGCCCCTTGCGCTCGCTGGCGTACACCGGGATGCCGCCGAGGTCGAGCATATTCAAAATGTTGGTAAAGGACAGCTCATATTGCAGCGTAAAGCCTAAAATGTCCAGCTCCGCGATGCTGTCGCCGCTTTCCAGACCGTACAGCGGGAGATCCGCCGCGCGCAGTTCGTCTTCCATATCAATCCACGGCGCAAACACGCGCTCGCACCACACGCCGTCCTGCGCGTTGAGCAGTCCGTAGAGGATGCGGCTGCCGAGATGCGACATGCCGACCTCGTAGGTATCGGGAAAGCACATGCCGAACCGCAGATCGACGCCGCTTTTGTCCTTGATGACGGAACCCCATTCGCCGCCGACGTAGCGCGCCGGCTTTTGCACGCGCGGCAGGATTCGTTTGAGCTTTCGAGAGAGCTTCATATCAGTACCTCATACAAAATCATTGGTTTATCCACCCCAAAAGAAAGGAGCTCTCCGACCAGTTGACCGAAGAGCCCGCTTGTGCAGGGTTCAGGCTTGCGTTTCACACATCACGGCGCGTCATCCGTCTGCTCCGTCTCCGCGCCGGACGGCTCCTGTCCGTCCGCCTCGTCCGGCGTGCCGAACAGTTTCTGATGGCGCTCGAAGTCCGTGCGGCGCTCACAGTAGGCGTGCTCCAGACGCAGGGTCTCCTTGAGCAGCACCTCCAGCTCGGAGGAAAACGACTCCAGCTCCTCCACCGCGTCCAGCTTGGCAAACGAGATGATCTTCATGTACTTGCCCACCGCCAGGTGCAGCTTGACCTGCGCGCGGTTGAGCTCGCCGTACTCCATCTCGTTGATGATCTGCTGCAGCTCCGCGCGGATGCCCAGCGTCATGAGCTGGAAGACCACGCGGTCGGCGGGCACGATCAGGCGGGTTTCATACCGCGTCAGCAGCTGCTCGAGCAGCTTGTTGTTCGCCTCGTGCATGATGTGCAGGTCTTCCATCTTATAGGAGTGCATCTTCAGGCCGACGGATTCCTCCGTCAGGCGCAGCTCCTCCAGCTCCTCCGGCGTCATGTCCAGATCGTCCGGAAAGCCGGTCGTGCTGTAGTGGGAAATTGCCGCGCGCATCGCCTTGTAGAGGTTCGCCATGCAGTAGACCTGCCGCTCGCAGTCTTCAAAGTAGGTCTTCGCCTTTTCCAGCTTGATCTCCATCTGCTCTAAATTTTCCGCCGCCTGCGCCTCGCGCTGCGCGTAGTCCGCCACGATGGCCTCGCGCTCCTCCGTCACCTGACGGTGGATGGCGATGACGATGTCGTCCTTTCTGGCGATGGTCTCCTCGCGCGCGCGCAGCTCCTCCTGCGCCTGCGCGAGCTTTTCCTCCAGCTCCCGCAGGCTGACCTCCGCTTCCGCAATTTTGGAGCGCGTCGCATGGAGCGCCTCGCGCGCGTTGAGCAGTTCTTTCATGCTTTCAAACATTGGTGTATCTCCTATCCGGACTCAGCCGTTGTGTAAATCCAAATCTGATTAAAAGTAAGATTATTGTACTACCGAAACGCCATTTTCGCAATAGCTTCAGCGAATTCCGGCGAAAAAGCCGGAGAAATTTCCCCGGCTTTTCGCGTCTGTTCCGTCAATATCGCCTGTTTTTGCATCTCAGCCGCAGCGCGGCGGGCGCTCACAGCGGCAATCGCCGCCGGCCGGCTTGCGGCAGCCGCAGCCGTCCGCGCTGTCGCGTCTGGCCGGGAAGAATTCCTCCACCGGGAAGTCAAACCGCTCGAACATCTCGCACGGGTCCTCCGGGCGTCCGCAGCTCCCGTCGTCTCCGGTGCAGCTGCAATCCTTGGCGGGCATGCAGATGTCGTAGGCCGGCATGAGCAGCTGGATGTCGCGCTCCAGACGGAGGATGGAGAACTGGCCGAGCGTGACATAGAGCTTTTTGACGTCGGTGTCCAGAATGATGTCGTCTCCGAACAGGCAGCCGATGTTTTCCGGCACCTTGTTCAGCTCGCAGCAGCAGCCGCAGCGGCAGCCCGGCTCCACCATCTTTGCCGAAAGCAGCAGCGGGTCAAGGGTCTCTGTCTGTGCCCCCGCCGTCGGACGCATCCGCCCCGCGCCGCCACGCGATGTGCACCGTCCGATCCGCGTCCAGCCGTATGCCGGACAGCAGGCGGGCGAGCTGCGCGTGCCCCAGCTCGCGCACGCAGGGCGCGTCCTCCGGGACGATCTCGCGCAGACAGCGCTCCAGCAGATCGAACAGCACCGGCTCCGGGATGGTCGCAGCGTTGGCGCAGGCGGTCTTGTCGCGGTCGTGCCGCCAGCACATCCAGTACCGCCGCCCGCCGCGCGTGCGCGGCGAACAGGCGCCGCCGCACATCCCGCACACGAGCAGCCCGCTGAGCGGCAGCTTTGGCCGGCGCGCCGCGCCGCGCTTCCCCTCCGCCGCCAGCGCGCTCCGCCGCGCCAGCTCCCGCTGCACCGCGTCAAATTGTCCGCGCGGGACAATCGCCCAATCGGGCCGCGCGTGGAAAAACCAATCCTCCGGCGGCAGCGCGCGCACCGTGCCGTCGAGATAGTCCACGACCTGGCTTTTGTGGTTGACCAGCGTGCCGCCGTACACCGGATTGCGCAGGCAGCGGCGCACGCCGCGCGCGTCCCATTTCTTTCCCAGCTTGGTCGGCACGCCCCTGCGGTTGAGCTCCTGCGCGAGGCGCGCCGTCCCCCAGCCGTCCAGATAGCGCGCAAACAGAAATCGGACGACCTCCGCCTCCGCCGGGCAGATGCGCAGCGTGAACAGATCCACGCGGTTGTAGCCGTACAGCATCGGCGGCACGCGCCCCTTTTTCGCGTTGAGCTCCTTGCCGAAGCGCACACGCCGGGACAGGTTTGCGCTCTCCTCCTGCGCGAGCGAGGCGTAGACGGTCAGGATAAATTCCGAGTCGCCCAGGCTCTCCTGCCCGGACGACAGAAAGCGCACGGCAATCCCCAGCTTCCGGAGCGCCCGAACCGCCTGTAAGCAGTCGACGGTGTTGCGCGCAAAGCGCGAGATGTCCTTGACCGCCACGAGGTCGAACGCGCCGCGCGCCGCGTCCGCCATCATGCGCGCGAACTGCCCGCGCCGCCGCAGCTGCCGCCCGGACACGCCCTCGTCCGCGTAAACCGCGGTCAGCTCCATGCCCTCCCGCGCGGCATACTGCGCAAAAAACTCCTTCTGGTGCGCAAGACTGTCCAGCTGCTCCTCCTTTTTGGTCGAAACGCGGCAATAGGCCGCCAGCCGCACCTTATGCGCCATCGCGCCGCGCCGCAAGCGCCCGAAAGACGGCGGCAATCCACGCCGCGCACTGCAAATGATCGGATTGCACGCGGTAATCGGACGCGCGCAGAGCTTTTCCCATATGGCATCCCTCCTACCCGCTGTTATATGCAAATCACCGTTGCGTTTTGCCGCAAAACCGCCTACAATAACTTTGAGAGGAGGGAGATTCTCCCATGAGAAACACCACGCTGTGCTACATCGAGCACAACGGCAGCTATCTGATGCTGCACCGCACCAAAAAGGAAAACGACCAGAGCCACGACAAATGGCTGGGCATCGGCGGAAAATTCGAGGACAAGGAGAGCCCCGAGGAATGTATTCTGCGCGAAACGCGCGAGGAGACCGGCCTGACGCTGACCCGCTACCGCTACCGCGGCATCGTCACCTTTGTCTCCGACGTCTGGGAGACCGAATACATGCACCTGTTCACAGCGGACGGCTTCACGGGCATGCTGACCGACTGCGACGAGGGCGAGTGCCGCTGGATTTCCCGCGAGACGCTGCTGTCGCTGCCCATGTGGGAGGGCGACCGCATCTTTCTCAACCTGCTGTTTGACCCGGAGCAGCCGTTTTTCTCGCTCAAGCTGGAATATCAGGGCGATGCGCTTGTGTATGCCGCCAAGGACGGCGTGCCGCTGCCGCTGGACTGACGCAGTTCCGAAGCCTGCGGCACCGGTCTCGACCACTGCCTCCGGCTTGTTCGCCTTCTCCATCGTCTGCGCGTCAGGACAGCCGCCCTGCGAGGAGAAAATGCGCGCCGTGCCCTCGCTGCCGTACAAAATCGCGCGCTTGTCGTAATAGGCAAGGCCGCACAGCTCCTGCGCGCAGCCGCAGCCTGTGCTGACCTCTGCGAAGATTTTGTAAAAATAGCGCACATCGACGCTGAAAAAGCCCCGGTTGAAGTCCACCGGCTGCACGTCGATGTCCACCCACAGCAGCTCCGCGCGGCGCGGCTTGATGCTCGTGGAGCGCTCCAGCAGCTCCTGGGAGCAGCGCGTCAGGTAGACGCGCAGATCGCGGATGCACTCCTTCGAGCGGCACGAATCGAAGATCTTTTTCGCGTGTATGCAAACCGCCTCGCGAATCTGCGTGTCGCCGCATACGGGACCGGGCGTTACTCGTTCACTCATAGCTTCTCCCTCCATGTTGAGATTCTGAACCATACTATGCCGTCGGGAAAGAAAGGTGTTTTTCCCGCGCCGCCGCCCGAGGAGGTGGACATTATCACCGCACAAGACTATCAGGCCTGGACACAGCCGCTGCGCCGGCGGCCGCGCCTGCTGCGCGCCATGCTGCTGCTCAACCGCGCGCTGCCGCTGCTGCTGTACGCGCTCTACCCGCTGCTGCTGCTTTTTCTGTGGCTGTCGCACGACGGCCGGTTCGCGCGCGTGCTGCTCACGCCGGGCATCTCCTTTGTCCTGCTCTCGATGTTCCGCGACCGCTTCAACGCGCCGCGCCCCTACGAAGCGCTCGACATCGACCCGCTGATCCACAAAAGCACCCGCGGGCACTCGTTCCCCAGCCGCCACGTGTTTTCCGTCTCCGTCATCGCGTGCGCGTTCTGGTACATCGTCCCGCCGCTCGGCGCCGCGCTGATGCTGTGCGCCGTTCTGACGGCCGTCATCCGCGTGCTCGGCGGCGTGCATTTTCCGTGCGACGTGCTCGCGGGGCTTGCCATCGGCGTGCTCGCCGGTTTGGCCGGCTTTGTGCTGCTGTAAAGGAGGGGAACGCGATGGCGACCTACGTGCTTTCCGACCTGCACGGCGACTGGATTCATTTCCGTCTGATGCTGCTCAAAATCCGCTTTTCGCGGGCGGATCACCTGTACATCCTCGGCGATGTCGTCGACCGCGGCCCTCACGGCATCCGGCTGCTGCAATTCATCCGCCAGCAGGAAAACATGACCCTGCTCCTGGGCAACCACGACCTGATGCTGCTGCAATCGCTCCCGCACTTCGACGACCCGGACGGCGCGGCGTGGTTCGATCCGCAGACCTATGCCGAGCTGCGCCGTCTGTCCGCACCGGAGCGCGCGCAGCTGGCGCGCGATCTGGCCGCGCTGCCGCTGTATCTGACGGTGTCCGCGGGCGGACAGGAGTATTTTCTCGTGCACGCCAGCCCCGCGCCGCCGGGCGTCTCCGGCATGGACGCGGTGGAGTACTATCTCTGGCATCGCGTCTCCCCCGGCGACGTGTTTGACGTCCCGGTCATCGCCGGGCACACGCCCACCGCCTACTATCAGCAAACGGTTCCGCTGCGCATCTGGCGAAACGGCAACTACACGGACATCGACTGCGGCACGGCGTTTCGCGCGGCTGTGCCCGGCGCCTGCCTCGCCTGCCTGCGCCTGGACGACAACAAAGAATTTTATGTATGACATGGCAATGCCGCGCGATCTGTGGTAGAATAACCATGCCACATCGGTGACGGATGTGATTACCATAGAGGAGAGAAGCATCGTATGAAAGAAGTTTGCATCAAGGGCTGTTCCATCGGAACCGGCCTGCCGAAAATCTGCGTTCCGATTGTCGCGCACACCATGCGCGAGCTGTTTGCCCAGGCGCGCGCCACGAACAACAAGACGTTTGACATCGTCGAATGGCGCGTGGACTGGTTTGAAGGGTTTGACGACCCGGAGATGGTGCGCCGCGCCGCGCGCGTTCTGCGCGGCATTTTGGACGAAAAGCCCATCCTGTTCACATTCCGCAGCAAAAAAGAGGGCGGCGAGGCCGAGGTCGATCCGGCATACTATGTCGAGCTGAACCGCATCGCCGCCGCGGAAGGCCTGGCCGACATGATCGACGTCGAGCTGTTTTCCGGCGACGCGGTCGTCCGCCAGATTGTGGAGCACGCGCACGCCGCCGGCGTCCCGGTCATCGTCTCCAGCCACGACTTTGAACAGACGCCGCCGCACGACGAGCTGGTCGCGCGCCTGCGCCGCGCGGAGCAGCTGGGCGGCGATATCCTCAAAATCGCCGTCATGCCGCGCGACAGCCGCGACGTCCTCAATCTGCTGGGCGCGACCGAAGAGGTCTCGCGCACCAGCGAGCACCCGGTGGTGTCCATGTCCATGGGACAGCTGGGCATCATCAGCCGCCTGAGCGGTGAAATCTTCGGCAGCGCGATGACGTTCGGCACCATCGGTTACGCCTCCGCGCCCGGACAGATCGGCATCGAGCCGCTGCGCGCGGTGCTGGAGCTGCTGCATCAGAAATAATCCGCGCGCCCGCCGGGCGCACGGCAAACAACCGCCGGTCTGCGACGACGTCAGACCGGTGGTTTTCTATTCTCCTGCAAATAGCGCTCGACGGAGGCGACACAGCAGGCGCCGTCCGCCGCCGCGGTCACGGCCTGCCGCAGGCGCTTGCTCCGGATATCGCCCGCCGCAAACAGGCCGGGAACGCCGGTCGCCCCGTCTTCCCCCGCCGCCAGATATCCCGCCGCGTCGCGCGCGGCCTCCGGCGGCAGCCAGCCGGTGTGCGGCACCGCGCCAATCGCCACAAACACGCCGTCCACGGCGAGCGCGCGCGTCTCGCCCCGCGTCTGCACCGTGCAGCCGGTGACCGCGTCCGCGCCGTAAATGTCCCGCACGACCGTGTCCCACAAAACAGTCACATTTTGCCTCGTGCGCAGCAGCGCCTGCCGCCGCCGGTTGGCGCGCAGGGTGTCGCGCCGGTGTACCAGATAGACGCGCGCCGCCAGGTCGGACAGAAATAGGGCGTCGTCCACGGCGGTATCGCCCCCGCCGACGACGGCGACGGTTTTTCCGCGAAAGAATGCGCCGTCGCAGGTCGCGCAATACGACACGCCGCGCCCGATATATGCCGTTTCCCCCGGCACCTCCAGCCTGCGCCGCTGTGTGCCGGTCGCGGCGATGACCGCCCGCGCCCGATATCGCACGCCATCCGCACACTGCACCTCCCAATCCACGCCCGCGCGCGCAACGCGCACGGCTTCCGCCGTCTCAAACACACTGCCCAGCGCCTCCGCATGCCGCCGCATGGCCTGCGTCAGCGCGAACCCGGAGATGCGCGCAAAGCCGGGATAATTGTCCACCTGCACAGCCTCCGCCAGCTGTCCGCCGCCCACGCCGTCGCGCTCGAGCGTGCGCGCCTCCAGCGCCGCCCGCTGGGCGTAAATGGAGGCGCTCAGCCCGGCGGCGCCCGCCCCGATGATGACCAGATCCAACAATACCGCTCCACTCCGTTTCTGTTCGGAATGCCGTTAGTATGCCGGGTGCGCGGCGGATTTATGCAAAAAAATCCCGCCTCCGGGCGGAGACGGGGCAGCAAAAACCGGCACAGCCTTGCGGTCGTGCCGGTTTGTCCGTGATGCAACGAATTATTTGCCGGTGACAACCTGAACCTTAATCATGTTGGTCGTGCCGGAGACGCCCAGCGGGACGCCGGAGGTGATGACGGCGATATCGCCCTCGTTCATCATGCCCTGATCTCTGGTGGTGTCCAGCGCATAGTTGAACAGATCGAAGACGTCCTGACGCTCCTCGATGAGAACCGGGCTGACGCCCCATACCAGATTGAGCTGATGGGCGACCGTCTCGGACGGCGTGCAGCCGATGATGTCACAGCCCGGGCGATAGCGTGCGATCATGCGCGCCGCGCGGCCGGACTTGGTTACGGTGACAATCGCGCGCGCGTTAAGGTCGTGCGCCGTCGTACAGGTCGCGTGACAGATCGCGTCCGTGATGTCCGGATTGGCCTTTCTGTCGCGGACGAAAAAGCGCTTGCGGTAGTCGATGTCCTGCTCCGTGCGCTCCGCGATGCGGACCATCATCGTCAGCGCCTCCACCGGATACAGGCCGGCGGCCGTCTCGCCGGACAGCATGATCGCGCCGGTGCCGTCGTAGATGGCGTTTGCGACGTCGGTGACCTCCGCACGGGTCGGGCGCGGGTTCTTCATCATGGAATCGAGCATCTGCGTCGCGGTGATAACCTGCTTGCCCGCCAGAATGACCTTCTTGATGAGCAGCTTCTGGATGGACGGAACGTCCTCCTCCGGAATTTCGACGCCCATGTCGCCGCGGGCGATCATGATGCCGTCCGCCAGCGCAATGATGCCGTCGATGTTCTCGACGCCCTGCTGGTTTTCGATCTTTGCGATGATGCTGATCTCCTCGCCGCCGTTCTCATCCAGCAGCAGGCGCAGCTGCTGTACGTCGTCCGGCGTGCGGACGAACGAGGCCGCGATGAAGTCGACGCCCTGCTCGATGCCGAACTTGATGTCGTCCTTGTCGCGCTCGCTCAGGTACGGGATGGACAGATGCACGTCCGGCACGTTGATGCCCTTGTGGTTGGAAACTGCGCCGTCGTTGAGCACGCGGCACAGGATGTCCTGCTCCTGCGTCTGCTCGACGCGCAGCTCGATCAGGCCGTCGTCGATCAGAATGCTCGTGCCCGCCTGCACGTCCTGATACAGATCGGGATAGGTGATCTGAATCTTCTCCGGCGTGCCCAGGCAGGGACGCGGAGTCAGGCGGAGGATTTCGCCCTTCTTCAGAAAGATCTTGCCGTCCTTCATATCTCCCGTGCGGATTTCCGGACCCTTGGTGTCCAGCAAAATGGCGATCGGAAGTCCAAGCTCTTCGCGGACGGCCTTCATGCGGTCCATGCGCTGCTTGTGCTCCTCATGCGAGCCATGCGAAAAATTGAAGCGCGCGACGTTCATGCCCGCGCGCGCCATGCGGCGCAGCACAGAAATGTCGTCGGTAGACGGACCCATCGTACAAATAATCTTCGTTTTTCTCATAACCAAAATACCTCACAAAAAAACACCCTACAAAAATACCCCAGGACATGGATGCAAAGAAGCCCTGCCGCGCTGCGCTTTCGCGCCGCGCGGGCCGGCCGCGCGGTTTTCGCCGGTTCGCCGGGAGCAAAATATGCCCAGATGTCCTACAAAAATTATACCATATTGCACAAAATTCGTCAATTGGTTTTATGCACGATTAACAAGTTCTTTACATTTTGAAGAAATCTATGTATCCCCGCCCATAATTTGTCCCATTCCCCGCGTTTTATGCCGCTCCGTGGAAGAAAAATGCCCGGATTGCGCAGGCGCTTCTCCGGGCACGGTATACAGAAAAACGGCGTCTCACGCCGAGGGCGGGATTTCGCCGACGCCGGACAGCACAAGGCGCGGCCGGTACGGGAAGTTGTTGATGTCCTCCGGCGCGGTCACGCCGGACAGCACGAGCACGGTGTCCAGACCGGATTCGATGCCCGCGATCATGTCGGTGTCCATGCGGTCGCCGACCATCGCGGCCTCCTCGGAATGCACGCCGAGCATGCGCAGGCCGGTGCGCATCATCAGCGGGTTGGGCTTTCCGACAAAATACGCCTTCTTGCCCGTCGCCCGCTCGATCGGCGCGATCAGCGCGCCGCAGCCGGGCACAATGCCGCTCTCGGTCGGGCCGGTGATGTCGGAATTGGTGCCGATCAGCTTGGCGCCCTTGTTCACCAGACGGATGGCGCGGACGATGTTGTCATAGCTGAACGACTCCGGCTCTCCGATGACGACGTAATCCGGGTCCACCTCGTTGACCGTGATGCCCGCCGCAAACAGCGCGTTTTGCAGGCCGTGGTCTCCCACGACATAGGCGCTGCATCCGGGCGCCTGGTGGCTCAGAAAGCTGGCCGTCGCCAGTGCGCTTGTGTAAAAATGCGACTCATCCACCTCCAAGCCCATGCGCGCCAGCTTCTGCTGGAGCTCCTTCGGCGTGTAGTGGCTGGAGTTGGTCAGGAACAGAAAATGCTTCCCCTCCTTTTGCAGCCAGTCGACAAATTCGCGCACACCGGGGAGGATTTTGTTCCCGTGGTAGATCACACCGTCCATATCGCAGATAAATCCGGATTTGCTTCTCAAACGATCCATACTTTCTTTCCTTCTTTCTGTCATCAGAATAGCCGTCGGGCGCGACGACCCTGTATTCAAGGTAGCAGACAGACGCGGACATGTCAAATAAAAATTCCCTCATATATCGCAATTCGCGCAAATATATGAGGGAAAGGTTCAACCAATTTTGTAGCCCACACCGCGTATGGTCTGAATTTTGCTTCCGTCGTCCTCAATTTTCCGGCGCAGCGTATTGATGTGGATGTCCACGGTGCGCGTCTCGATGTCGAAGCCGGTGTCCCACACGTGCTCCATGATGCTCTCGCGCGTGACCACGCGCCCCTGGTTTTCCAGCAAAAACCACAGCAGCTTGAACTCCTTCCGCGTCAGGTGGATTTCCTCGCCGCGCAGCGTGACAATGTGGCTGTCTTCAAAAATGGACACGTCGCCGTAGGTATAGGACGTCTCCGCCCGCTCCGCCTTCGCCCCCGCGCGCCGCGCGAGCGCGCGGATGCGCGACAGCAGCTCGAGAATGCCGAACGGCTTGACAATATAGTCGTCCGCGCCCAGATCCAGCCCGACCACCTTGTCCATCTCCGACGATTTCGCCGTCAGCATAATGACCGGCAGGGCCGCGGTCTGCTCGGACGCGCGCAGCCGCTTCAGAATGGACAGGCCGTTTTCGTCCGGCAGCATGATGTCGAGCAGAATCATGTCCGGGAGGCGGGTGCGCAGGGCGGCGTTCAGCTCCCGCCCGGTCTCAAAGCCGCTCGCCTCAAAGCCGTTGCCGTTGAGCGCGTACAGCAGCATCGTGCGGATGCTCCTGTCGTCCTCAACCAGATAGATGTTCATGCCGTCTCACCCGTGCTTCAGCCCAGCACCCGCATCTTCTTGTGCGTTCCGGTGATGGAAAACTCCACCCATTCGGAGATGTTGACCGCGTGGTCGCCGATGCGCTCGAAGTACTTGGCGATCATCATGATGTCCATCGCCTGCTCCGCGTCCTCCATCGTCTCGTGGATGCGCTCGACCAGCACGGTGCGCGTCTCGGCGAACAGCTCGTCCACCACGTCGTCGTATTCGATCACCGCATGTGCCGCCGCGAGGTCGCGCGCGACAAAGGCGTCGATCGAATCGCGCACCATCTTGATGGTGGCCTCCGCCATGTGGGACAGCTGCTTGGGCGCGACATAGGACGGCTTTTCACACAGGAACAGCGTGACCTCCGCGATGTCCTCCGCGAGGTCGCCGATGCGCTCCAGGTCGGTGATCATCTTGAGCGCGGTGGAGATCTCGCGCAGGTCGCGCGCCACCGGCTGCTGCTGCAGCAGCAGCTTGAGGCAGATGCTCTCGATCTCGCGCTCCTTCTCGTCGACATCCTTGTCGCCCTCCATGGTCATGCGCGCCAGATCGGCGTCGTACCGCTTGAGCGCCTCGACCGCACGGCTGATCGCGGTCTCCACCAGGGCGGCCATCGACACCAGATCCTCGTGCATCTTGTTCAGTTCTCTGTCAAAACGGTTTCTCATTCTCACACCTCTATCATCCGAAGCGTCCGGTAATGTAGTTTTCTGTTCTCTGATCCTTCGGCATGGAGAACAGCTCCTCGGTCTTTTCAAATTCAATGACCTCGCCCAGCAGGAAAAACGCGGTCTTGTCCGATACGCGCGTGGCCTGCTGCATGTTGTGCGTCACAATGACGATGGTATATTCCTTCTTCAGCTCCTGCACCAGATCCTCCACCTTCATCGTGGAAATCGGG
>DXIG01000020.1 GCA_019112985.1 Candidatus Butyricicoccus stercorigallinarum
AGTTCCGACTGTTGATACATATTGTTCACCACCTCATTTTCCACAGCAATAGTATCAATAGAAACCATGCTGCCGTCCGAAAAGCAAAGCTCTACACAAGCAGTATCAAGGTTAAACTCACAAGATAACAGGTGTTTCATGTTAAATACCTCCGTAATTTTATGTTTTGTTGGTAAAAAAGAACGATGCCGGTCTTTCGACTCAACATCGTTCTTTTCATTGTTGTTTCCAACCCTGTCAGACAGATGCCGTAAAATAGTAATTTTTAGAATTACTGTCTTACGAGCACCCATCTAACCGCCCGTTTGATTTTATTTTTCATCAAAGAAACCTCCTCTGAAATTCCGATTTGTCTCCACCAAGGCGCTTTTATTATACAGTGAATTTGTAAACGATTCAACGTTCCCGGCTTTCCATATGGCGGTGAATCGTCTCAATGATCTGCTCCTGCTCGGCGGTGTTCCCGCTGATGGACTGGAGTGCCTGTCTGGCGCCGCAGTCCGGGCAGATGAGGGTCTTGTTGTCCTCCCTGGAAAGCGCCGGAGCGCCGTGATAAGTCCTGCCGCTGTGGATGCAGACTCCGCATGTACTGTTGGTCGCTTTTTTGTTTGTCCGGGTGGCTGTGACCGGAGGGGCGCTCATCAGCGCGCTCTTTCCTGCGCTCAGCGCGCGAACGCCTGCCGGATGTGCGCCAGAAAGCGCTCTGCCATCGGCGTAAACGTCTGGTATTTGTTCCAGATGAGATACAATCTGGTTTCGAGCGCGGGATACAGCGGGCGGAAGACCAGCCCGCTGCGCGGGGAGGTGTCCACCAGCCGGTCGAACGTCAGCTGATAGCCCAGCCCCTCGCGGACGAACACGGAGGCGTTGTACGCCAGACGGAACGAGGCGTCCAGATGCAGCTCGGCAAAGCGCGCGCCGCACCAGCGCCGGATCTCGTTGTTCCAGCTCTGCTCTGAGGTGAACAGCGGCAGGCCGATCAGATCATCCACGCAGATGCGCGCCTTTTGCGCGAGCGGGTCGCCGGCGGGCGCGATCAGCCCCCAGATATCCGCCTCCGGGAACGGCAGACAGTTGTATTTTCCGGTGTCCGGTGTGTCGCACAGCACGGCGAAATCCAGCAGGCCCTTGTCCAGCTTTTCCGTGACCTGCTCGGTGTCGCCGCTCGTGATGTGGCAGGTCAGGCCGGGGTAGACGTTTTTGAGCGCGCGGATCTCGCGCGCGAGATAGCGGATCTGGTACGATTCGCCCAGACCGCTCCCGGAGGACGCGCCGTATTTCGTCAAGGACTATTATGCGTACTACAAGACGCCGCGCGGCTATCACGCGCGCTCGCTCAACTCCAACGACGGCTGGAACATCACCTCCTCGCTGTCGTTCCTCAATCTGCCGATTCTGCGCTATTCCAACGAGATTCGCAGCGCGGTGCTCGTCATGCACGGCGACAAGGCGCACTCCTGCTACATGGGCAAGGACGCCTACGCCGACATGATCCGCGACAGCAAGTACACGGACAACAAGGAGCTGCTGCTCGTGCCCGGCGCGTCGCACACCGACCTGTACGATCAGACGGACATCATCCCGTTTGACAAGCTGGAGCAGTTTTTTGCCAAATATCTTGGCATGTGACAGCGCAGGCATACCGCGCGACGGATGCGGCCTTTTCGGCCGCATCCCAGCGTGTCGAGAAGCCTCGACACGCTTCAAAAAACGCGGGCCTTTTTCGGACGCATCTGTTTTTTGCGTTCGGCCGCAAAAAAACAGCTCCGCGCGCGGGCGGAGCTGTTGGTCAGGGAAACAGGAAGCGGCGCAGCGGTTCGGTCAGCCGCCGCTCCCAGAAGCGGATGCACAGGCCGACGCCGAAGGCGGCGACCAGCGTGCCCTCGCGGATGCCGTTGACGCCGCCCAGAAAGCCGAGCGACAGGGCGACGCTCACCGCGACCACCGTCCAGTCGAACCAGATCTTTGTGGTGGACATCGGGCGGCCGGTGCGGAACGACAGCGCCAGCGCGACGGCGTCCGCCGGCATGTTGAGGATGTCCGCCGCGACATAGAGGAAAATCCCGGTGCCGAGAAACGCGATGCTGCACAGCATGTACAACAGCTGCACGAGGTAGCCCGGCTCGGCGGGCAGCAGGGCGGTCAGCTGGCCGGACAGCGTGACGAACCAGCCGAAAATCGTGGAGATCACGAGCTGGAACAGGTTGTGCCACTGAAAATCGCGGCGCAGAATGACGATTTGCAGGGCGATGTAGACGGAGAACACCAACGTGGTGCACAGCCCGAGGCTTTTTCCGGAGATCAGGCTGACCACATAGGGGATGGTGTCGATGGGGGACACGCCGAGCCCGGACAGAACGGACAGATTGACACCGGCTGTCATCAGAAACAGGCCGGACAGGTACACCGGGATCCGGCGCACCCAGGATGCGGGGTTTGTCATGCAAAGCATTCCTCTCTCGTTTTTTTCTGTTATTGTACCACAGGTGCGGCGGGCAGAATACCATGATCTTGCGAAACGGCGAAAAGGGTTGGCAGGTTCGCCGCCCGCGTGGTATGATACAGGTATCAAAAAACGAAGGAAGGAATAGAATCATGCTTCTTGAATCGATTTTGGAGGTCGTGCGCGCGTGCGGCCAGATGATTTTACAGGCCGACCGCACGCAGGCGGGAACGGAGATCAAGGACGGACAGACGAACAATCTGGTCACGAAATACGACCGCGCGGTGCAGGCGGCGCTGCGCGAAAAGCTGCTGGCGCTCGCGCCGCAGGCGCACTTTGTCGGCGAGGAGGAGGACGTGCACGAATCCATCGCGCGCGGCGATGCGTTCATCGTCGACCCGATCGACGGCACGGCCAACTTTGTCAAGGACTACAAGTGCAGCGCGGTTTCCGTGGCGATGACGCGCGACGGCGTGCAGGAGCTCGGCGTGGTGTACAACCCGTATCTCGACGAGATGTTTTACGCGCAGCGCGGCAAGGGCGCGTTTTGCAACGGCAAGCCCATCCGCGTCTCGGACAAGCCGCTGGAGCAGGGTTTGACGCTGTTCGGCTCGGCGTCCTATTACAGCGAGCTGGTGGACGAATCGTTCCGCCTGCTGCGCCTGTGCTTTGACCGCTCGATGGACATCCGCCGCAGCGGCTCGGCGGCGATCGACCTGTGCACGATTGCGGCGGGGCGCGCGGAGCTGTTTTTTGAGCTGCGGCTGCAGCCGTGGGACTTCGCGGCGGCGTCGCTCATCGTCCGCGAGGCGGGCGGCAGCGTCACGCGCCTCGACGGCAGCGCGCTCGACCTCTCGCAGCCCTGCCCGGTGCTCGCCATCGGCACGGGCGTCGATCCGGCGTTTCTGCGCCGCGC
Organism: Candidatus Butyricicoccus stercorigallinarum; assembly: GCA_019112985.1. Lineage (GTDB taxonomy): Bacteria > Bacillota > Clostridia > Oscillospirales > Butyricicoccaceae > Butyricicoccus_A > Butyricicoccus_A stercorigallinarum. The sequence goes on from DXIG01000020.1 coordinate 3,360, forward strand.
GGAAACCTCCCTTGCGTAACGACGCGATAAGCGGATGAAAGCCGCGTGATCTGGTGAAACAGTACGATTTTGCGGCGGGCGAAAGCCTCCCTTGTGTAAAGGGAGGTGATCCGGCTTTGCCGGATCGGAGGGATTGAAACGCAGGCGGGACAGCCTTGGCGAAATCTCGCAGGAACAAAGGACAATCCCTCAGTCAGCTTCGCTGACAGTTCCCTTTGCACAAGGGAGCCTTGGGTGATGCCGTTTCAGTGCACGGTATAAAGCTACCTCGGGGAAGAAGATAAGGGAGTCAATGGGGCATTGCTGCATCAGATGCCCTTGGCTTCGCCGTGACGGAGGGATTTTCATGCAGTCAAAGCATAATAAGCAGTTGGTTCCTTTGGCAAAACAACTGCGGAAAGAAATGACTAAAGAAGAACGGCATCTCTGGTTCGATTTTCTGCGTTTCTATTCGGTTCGTTTTTCCAGACAAAAGATACTGGGAAACTACATCGTTGATTTTTACAGTGCGAAAGCAAAACTCGTCATTGAACTGGACGGCTCTCAACACTATGAGGATAGAAATGTCGAAAAAGATGCCGCTCGTACCGCTTTTTTAGAGGGGTATGGTCTGAAAGTCATTCGGATTCCCAACAACGAAGTCAATAGAAATTTCCGCGGCGTCTGTGAGCATATCGATGAGGTTGTCAAGCAATCCCTCAGTCAGCTTCGCTGACAGCTCCCTTTGCACAAGGGAGCCTTGGGTGCTGCCGCGTCAGTGCACAGTATAAAATCGCCTCGGAAACGAAGACAAGGGAGTTTTGTACATTGGCGTGCCGATGTACAATACAAAAAACCGGCCTGTGCTTCCTCCACAGGCCGGTTTTGCAATTTTGTGAACCCCGCCGCCGGGCTGCGGCGTTTTTTTTGTCAGTTGGCGTCGGACGCGGACGCATCCTCCGTCCAGACCGGGATGGTCACCATTGCCTTGAACAGGTCGCCGTCGATTTCCACCCGGCAGGCGCCGCCCATCAGCTCCGCGAGACTCTTGGCGATGGACAGACCCAGCCCGCTGCCCTCGGTGTGGCGCGCGCGGTCGCCGCGCGTAAAGCGCTCCATGAGCTCGTCGGCGGAGATGTTCAGCTCGAAGGCGCTGATGTTCTTGACGGTCAGCGTCGCGAACTCCGAACCGGCGCGGATGGCGAGGTACACGCGGCTGCCGTGCAGGGCATAGCGCGCGCAGTTGGACAGCAGGTTGTCGAGAATGCGCCACAGCAGCCGTCCGTCCGCCTTGACGTAGACCGGCGGCCGGGAATCGATGCGCACGTCCAGCCCCGCCTGTTCCAGCTGCTCCGAGCGTTCGCCGAGCGCCTGCCGCAGCAGGGCGTCGAAATCGGTCTGCATCAGCTCGACCGTCATCGCGCCGCTGGACGCTTTGGAGGCGTCAAACAGGTCGCCGGTCAGAATGCGCAGGCGCTGCGCCTTCTGGTCGAGGATGTCCACATATTCGCGGGCGGCCCCGTCGGGCAGGTCGCACTGCTTGAGCAGGTCGAGATAGGTGATGATGCTGGTCAGCGGCGTCTTGATGTCGTGCGAGACGTTGGAGATCAGCTCCGCCTTGAGCCGCTCGGACTTGACGGCGGTGTCCACGGCCGCGCTCAGGCCGTCCGCGATGCCGTTGAGGTCGTCCGCGAGCGCGCACAGCTCCTGACTGCCGTGCTTGAGCTCGATGCGCGTGCCGGATTTTCCGGCGCGGATGTCGCGCGCCCCGCCGGCGACCATCTCAAAGCTGTCCGCCTCGCGCAGGCCGAAATACAGCAGCCCGGCGATGACAAACGGGATGGTGAACCAGAAGGCGCACAGCAGCGGAAGCAGGGCGGCGAGCAGGATCAGCCGGCGGCGCAGCGGCGATTTGCCGAACTGCCGCGCCACCCAGCGCACACCGGCGGCTACGCCGTGTACAACGTATTTGCGCAGCAGGCGGAACAGCAGGAAGCCCTCCAGCCAGCGGCGCACCTTGATGCGGCGCACCTGCGCCAGCAGCACGATGAGCAGCACGGCGGCCGTCAGCACGGACATGCCGATGGCAGCGGCGTACACCGCCTGCGCGGGCAGCCGGTTGTACGAATAGAGCAGGAAGCTGGCGCCGTAGCACCACGCGAAGCAGGCGCCCACACCGGCGGCGAGCTGCACTTCTGACCAGATGCTGTCGAAGCCGGTGAGGGAGACGCCGTTTGCACCGGCTCTGTGCCCCGCGCCAAAGCACAGCACGATCAGGCTGAGCAGACAGACGAGCGCCGCGCCGCCGATCACGCCAGCCGCGCGCTGCAGCAGGCGGCTGCCGGACACCCACTGCGCCGCCAGGCTGTCATAGGTCTCCGCGCGCAGGCCGATGCGCACCACGTCGCCGGAGGCGGCGGGAATGCGGTCGTCAGAAAAGATCGTCTGCGGCAGCGCGACGGTGCCGGAGGTGCATTCGATCGCTCCGTCCGTCCGCACCCAGCTGATGAGCGCGTAGGCGTCCCCGTTCAGCTTCTGCTGGGCGGCCGCCGCCGTGACGGTGTCCAGATTGGTCAGCGTCGTGTTCGTCTCTGCGGAATAGGCGTAGTAGTCGCAGCCGTCCAACTGGTCGGGCGGCCAGTCGATTTCGCGGAACGAGTTCAGCTGGTCGGCGATCAGCTGGCGGCGGAAGACGGTGTACACGCCGCGGTTGCTTTGCAGCCAGCTGCGGAAATTCGCCGCGTCGCCGCTGTCCATGACAATCCGCGCGCTCAGCGCCAGCGAAACCAGATCGTCGATCTGCTGGTCGGACAGCGCGCCCTCCGTCCCCTCGTCCGCGGGATAGACGGTGCGCTGCGCCTCCTGCGCCGCAGGCGAATCGCTGTAGGTGTCGTCGTAATACAGGTCGAAATAGAATGCATAGATGTTGTAACACAGGTCGATCTCGCGGACGCTGCCGCCCGCGGCGATGTCTTCCTCGCTGCCCAGCTGCAAGCGGTCGTACAGATCGTACAGCAGCGCGTTCTGCCGCGCGGTCAGGTACTCGGCGGGCAGCTCCCGCGAGAACAGCATGAGCGCGTCCGGCATGGGCGCGTCCGAGCGGGACAGCGTGTTTGCATAGGCGACCGCCTGCCAGGCGGCGACGCCGACGGAGGCCATCACAAGGATGACCGCAACTGCCTTAACCCAGCAGTTTCGGGTGAATTTTTTCCATTTTGTAGCCAATTCCCCACACCACCTTCAGATAAGTCGGCTCTTTTGGATTGATCTCGATTTTTTCCCGGATGCGCCGGATGTGGACAGCAACGGTGTTTTCCGGGCTGTAGGACTCCTCGTTCCACACCGCATCGTAGATCTGCGCGATGGAGAACACCTGCCCGGCGTTCTCAGTCAGGAACGCGAGCACGCCGTATTCGCGCGGCGTCAGCCGAACCAGCTCGCCGTCCACCGTTACGGTCTTCGAGCGGTCGTCGACCACCAGTCCGCCGGTGCGGTAGACGCCGGGCTGCACCTGCGCCGACATGCCGCCGAGCGCCGTATAGCGCCGCAGCTGGGAGCGGACGCGCGCCATCAGCTCCGCCGGGTGAAACGGCTTGGTCACATAGTCGTCCGCACCGATCGTCAGCCCGTCGATTTTGTCTACGTCCTCGCTCTTGGCGGAAAGCATGATGATCGGGATGTTCTGCGTCTGGCGCAGCACCTGCGTCGCGCGCATACCGTCCATGCCCGGCATCATGATGTCCATGATGATCAGGTGGATGATCTGCTTCGCGCAGATGTCGAGCGCCTCCAGCCCGTCGTGTGCCTCGATCGCCTCATAGCCGTCGGCGCGCAGGTAAATGCCAATCGCCCGGGCGATGGCCGGATCGTCGTCGCAGACGAGAATGCGGTACTGCATATAGGTGTCCTCCTTGCTGTCTGTGGGTACAGGATACGTTACAATTCTTTCAAATCATAGCATAAATTTCTTAACATTTTTTTAAGAAGGCGGAAAACGCAAAAATTTTTCCACCGCCTGCGAAAAAAAGCGCCACCGCAGCCGAAGCCGCGGTGGCGCTCTTACAGAGAAAAGAGATAAGAGAAATAGGTATGAATAAAAGAGAGAGAATCAGATTAACGGTAAGAAGCGATGGAAATTTCCGCGTTGTGATGCATGGAACGTCTGTATGCGCCGGCGGTGCGGGGGTCATTCAGGTCGATGCTTGAAAAAGAGCCGGTGTTCTTATAAAAGAGACAGTTCTGCGTCGTCAGATACGTGTGAAGTTTTTCCATACTTCCAGCCTTTGCGATCTGGTTCAGTTCGCCTAAGATGCCCATTGTAGTCGCTTCCTTTCCAGGCCGGGCGGCCTTAATTTTTTTGCGAACAGGTGTCCGGTGCGCTTTGCCCGGCTCCCTGTCGTTGGTAGTATCATATCCTATTTCGTTACGTTTGTCACGGATCAAAATGACTGAATTATCGGGGAGAAGCGGCGGCGTTTTTTACCATCTTATACAGAAATGACGAAAAATACTTTAACCGATCAAATTGCGGCGAAAAATCGGGGCGCTGTGTGAGACAGTTTCACATGTTTCTGACATGAACTTGACCGGAGCTTTGCGGAGGCTGTGAAAGAATGCTCAAAAACGGGGAAAACGCGCGGAATACTTGTTCAAACAGGCTGGAAAGCGCGTGAAACATGGGGAACCGGATGTGAAACGTTTCACATTGTGTTACGGATGAAACAGAGGTGTGAATCGTACCGGAGAGAAAGACCGCGCGCGGATGAAAAAAGGAGGTGCACACAATACGAGGCGGGGCGAAAGGCGGCCGGGAACGCCCCGGCGCGGGCGGGTGCGCACGATTGTTAACTTTGTTAAATTTGAAACAAATAAAGTCGATAGAGAAAAGCCGATAAAAAAATCCCGCCGGGCGTCCGGCGGGAGGGAGATCAGAGGGAGGCGGCGAGCCAGGCCTGAAACGCGGCGAGATCGGGGAAGATGGCGCAGCACAGCGCGCGCATCTCGTCGGTCGGCGGCAGCAGGTCGGGCACCATGACCGGGCGCATGCCCGCGGCCGCGGCGGCGCGGATGCCGTTGTAGGAGTCCTCGATGGCGAAGGCCTCCTGCGGGCGGACGCCCATCTCACGGCAGGCGGTCTCGTAGATGTCGGGGTGCGGCTTGCTGCGCGCGATGCGGTCGCCGCCGACGGTGTGGTCGAACAGATGATACAGCTGCTCGTGTTCCAGCTCGCGCCGGAGAATCGCCTCGCGGGTGGAGGAGGCGAGCCCGATGCGGAAGCCGGCCTGTCTGGCCCAGCAGAGCAGCTCGCGCGCGCCCGGCTTGACCGGGATGCCCTCGCTGCGCGCGATGGAGAAGAAGGTGCGGCTGACCTGGCGGTCAAACGCTTCGTAGGGGAACTGCGCGCCGTACTGTTCGCGCATGATTTCGCCGGTGTAGACGCGGGTCGTACCCACCGTCGCGAGGAACACGGCGTCCAGCCCGTCGGAGGGCAGGCCGTATTCCGGCGCCAGCAGTCTCCAGCAGCGGCGCACGAGCGCCTCTGAGTCAAAGATGACGCCGTCCATATCAAAAATCAGGGCGGGGCGCGGGGTGTCAGGGAATGTCATGGCAAAAATACCTCCGTATTGCTGCGGTCAGAGGGGATGGGTTGTCCGCAGGCCGCCCGGGCGGCGGCCGCGCAGTATCATTGTAGCCGATGGCGCGGCGGTTTGCAAGCGGGGCGCACTTTGGCTTGCATACGCAGTACAAAGGGATTATAATAACCCCATATCGGGAAATGAGGAGAAGGATATGAAATTCAGTGTAGTAATCCCCGTATATAATGTAAAGGACTATCTGGAAAAGTGCGTGCAGTCGGTGCTGGCGCAGCGCGGCGAATACGAAATTCTGCTGGTGGACGACGGCTCGACGGACGGCAGCGGCGCGCTGTGCGATGCGCTCGCGGCGCGCGCGCCCGAGACAATCCGCGTCATCCACAAGCCGAACGGCGGACTGGGCGACGCGCGCAACGTCGGACTGGAGCACGCGCGCGGCGAATATCTGGTCTTCCTCGACAGCGACGATTACCTCGACCCGTCCATGCTGGAGGAGCTCTCGCGCACGGTGGAGGAGACGCGCGCGGAAATCGTCACCTTTGGCTTCCGCGTGGACAACGGCGGCGACACCTCGCAGGTGTGCATCGACCCGCTGCCGGAGGGGCGCGTGTTCACGCTGGCGGACACGCCGGAGCTGCTGCTCGCGCTGCCCAACGCCTGGACGCGCATTTACGCGCGCCGGCTGTTTTTGGACAGCGGCATCCGCTATCCGGGGCGCGTGTGGTATGAGGACATCCGCACGACGACCAAGCTGTTCGCCGTGGCGCGCAGCGTCGTCTCGGTGCACCGCCCGTACTACTACTATGTCGTGCGCGAAAACTCCATCACGCGCAACAAGAACATCGCGCGCAACCGGGAAATCATCGATGCGTTCGATGATCTGCTGGGCTGGTACCGCGAACACGGCCTGTTTGCGCGCTACCGCGACGAGCTGTGCCGGCTGGCGATCGACCACCTGTTCCTCGCGGCCTCCGTCCGCGTGCTGACGGCCGACCCGAAGCACGCGCTGCTCGGCGAATTTTACAGCTACATGCGCGAACATTTCCCCGATTTTGAAAAGAACCGCTATGCGGCACAGCTCCCGCGCGCCAAAAAGCTGGCGTTCGCGCTGCTGCTGCGCCGCCGCTACCGCCTGCTTGCCGCGCTGTTCCGCGCGAAAAACCGGGCGGGACGCTGACAAAAAAGAAAGGATTTTCCAGTTTTGAAGTTCAACAGACGTGCGCTCGGCTCCAAAAAGGGCGTGTTGTTAAAAAATACGATTATGCTGTACATCATGCAGTTTTCCACCTATTTTCTCAGCTTCATCGTCGTGCCGTATGAGACGCGCGTGCTCGGCGAGACGTATTACGGCAAGCTGGGCGTGGCGACCGCGATCATGGTGTACTTTCAGCTGGTGATTGACTTCGGCTTTATCCTCAGCGCGACGGAGGACGTCGCGCGCCACCGGGAGGATAAGACCAGAATTTCCAAAATTCTGACCGCCGTGACGGTCAGCAAGCTGTTGCTCACGGCGGGCTCGGTGATCGTGCTCGCCGTACTGTGCCGCGTGTTCGAGCCGTGGCGCGAGGACACCGTGTTTTATATGCTGTTCCTCGCGGCGACCGCCGTCAACTCGCTGATTCCGGATTATCTGTACCGCGGACTCGAGCAGATGGAGGCGATCACCGTCCGCACGGTGGCGATCAAGGCCTTTTTCACCGTGATGATCGTCGTGCTGCTCAAGCGGCCGGAGCAGTACTGCCTGATTCCGATTCTGAACATCATCGGCTATGCGGTGGCGCTGCTGTGCGTGTACTGGCACCTGTACCGCCGGCTGCACATCACGTTTGTCCGCTGCTCGCCGCAGGAGATCTGGGCGCACTTCCGCCGCTCCAGCACGTTTTTCTATTCGAGAATCGCCACCTCGGTGTATACCGCGAGCAACACGGTCATTCTCAGCCTGATTCCCGCGGGGGCGGGCACGGTCGGCTACTACACGCTGGCGGACAAGCTGGTGACCACCGCGAAGAGCGGCCTGTCGCCCATCTCGGACAGCATGTACCCCTACATGACCAAGAACCGGGATTTTAAGCTGGTGTGGAAAATACTCAAAATTGTCATGCCGGTTATCGTCGGCGGCTGCGCGGTCGTGTTTGTCTTCGCGCGCCCGCTGTGTGAAATTGTGTTCGGCGCGGGCTACGGCGACGCGGCGCCCGTGCTGCGCGCGATGCTGCCGGTTGTCATCGTCATTCTGCCGAGCTATATTTTGGGCTTTCCGACGCTAAGCGCGATGGGGCTGTCGCGGTACGCCAACTATTCCGTCGTCTTCGGCTCGGCGCTGCATGTGGTCAACCTGATCGTGCTGTATGTCACGGGAAATATGAACATGGTCACGCTCGGCGTGCTGGTATCGGTGGCGGAAATCGCGATTCTGCTGTTCCGCATCGCCGTCATCTGGAAGCACCGCGCGCTGCTGCACGCAGAACAGGAGGACTGAACACATGTCCATGGGAAAAAAGCTACAGAAGGGACTCGCGTGGACGCTGGGCAGCGTCCTGCCGGTCCGGCGCAATAAAATCGTGTTTACCAGCTATTACGGGCGCGGTTATTCGGACAACCCCAAGGCGGTCGCGGACGAGCTGCTGCGGCGCGGGGAGGATCTCGATCTCGTCTGGCTGGCGAAGGATCCGCACAGCGCGGGCGTGCCGGACGGCGTGCGCGCGGTGCAGTACGACACGATGGCGGCGATCCGCGAGCTGAGCACGGCGCGCGTCTGGGTGGACAACTGCCGCAAGGGCGCGCGGCGCAAGAAGGCCGGACAGTACTATATGCAGACCTGGCACGGCTTTGCGCTCAAGCGCATCGAGCGCGACGTGGCGGACAAGCTGAACACGCCGGAAAACCGGTCGTATGCGACATATGCGCAGCGCGACGCGCGGCAGACCGACGTGATCGTGTCCGACAGCGCGTTCATGACGAACATCTATCAGAACTCGTTCTGGTACGACGGCCCGGTGGAGCTGTACGGCGCGCCGCGCAACGACATTTTGGTGCATCCGCCGAAGGATGCGCAGGCGCGCGTGCGCCGCGCGCTGCATCTGCCGGAGGGCTGCCGGCTGCTGCTGTACGCGCCGACCTTCCGCGCGGACGGCTCGCTCGACGCCTACAGCCTCGACTACCGCGCGGCCTGCGACGCCTGCGGGCAGCGCTTCGGCGGGCAGTGGATTGCGCTCGTGCGCCTGCATCCGCACGTCATGGCGCGCGCGAAGGATCTGAAGTTCGACAACCGCACGACCTTCGACGCGACGGCGTTCGACGACATGCAGCTGCTGCTGGCCGCCTGCGATGCGGTCATCACGGACTATTCGTCGCTGATGTTCGACTTCGCGCTGACGCGCCGGCCGTGCTTCCAGTTCGCGACCGACATCGACGCCTACAAAAACGACCGGAATTTCTATTTCCCGATCGACGAGACGCCGTTCCCGCTGGCGAAATCCAACGCGGAGCTGGCGCGCTGCATCGCGTCGTTCGACGAGGCGGCCTATCAGCGCGACGTCGCGGCGTTTTTCGAGCGGATGGGAATCTGCGTGGACGGAAAGGCGTCCGCCCGCTGCGCCGACTGGATTTTGGCGCGCGTGCGGAAATGAGCCGCGCTGAGAGAAAAACAGGGGAAGAAAAGCCGCTCCGGCGTGTTCGGAGCGGCTTTTGCGTTGCTTCAGGCAAGCCTTACAGGCTGATGATGCCCAGCGTGCTGAGCACGGAGCTGATGAGGATTGCGATGAGGAAGATGGGGGCAATCCAGCGGATCATGACGCGGAACATCTTCTCGCGCCGGAAGGTGGAGGTCTTTTTGACCTCGTCCGCGACGACGTCCAGCCCGGCGAACCAGCCGAGGCAGAGACAGGTGAGCAGCGCGACCACCGGCATGAGGATGCTGTTGGAGACAAAGTCGAAGAAATCGAGGAAGTTCAGGCCGAGCGGCGCAATGCCGGACAGCGTGCCGTAGCCCAGCGCGCTGAACACGCCGAGCACCAGGCAGATGACATAAGTCACGATGCACGACTGGATGCGCGTGATGTGGAACTTGTCGCAGAAGATGGAGACGACGGTCTCATACAGCGAGATGCTTGAGGTGAGCGCCGCGAAGAACACGAGCACAAAGAAGGCGATGCCGATCACGGTGCCGAAGTTCATGCTCGCGAACACCTTCGGCATGGTGACGAACATCAGTCCGGGGCCGGCGTTGAGCGCCGCCTCGTCGCCGCCGGAGAAGGCGAACACGGACGGGATGATCATCAGGCCGGCGAGAAAGGCGATGCCGGTGTCAAAGCACTCGATCTGCGAGACGGATTTTTCGATGTCGGTGTCGTCCATCATGTACGAGCCGTAGGTGATCATGATGCCCATGGCGAGCGACATCGAGAAGAACATCTGGCCGAGCGCGCCGAGCAGCGTGTTGAGCGACACGTCGGAGAAATGCGGCGTGAGGTAGTACTTGACGCCCTCCCATGCGCCCGGGCGCGTCATGGAATAGATGGAGATGGCGATGGACAGCACGACCAGCAGCGGCATCATAAAGCGGCTGGCGGCCTCGACGCCGCGCTTGACGCCGAACGAGACGATGACCGCCGTGATGGTCAGATACACCACCGTCAGGATATAGGGCTGAATCGGGCTGGCGATAAACGTGCTGAAATAGGTGTCGGCCGCCGCCGTCTGCGCGCCGCTGGTCACAAAGACGCCGAGGTATTTGAGAATCCAGCCGCCCAGGACGCAGTAATACGGGACGATGATGATGGGCACCAGGCAGGTCAGCAGACCGACAAACTGGAACCGACGGTCCACCTTGCCGTAGGCGCCGACCGCGCTCAGGCGGGTGCGGCGGCCCAGCGTGATCTCCGCCGTCATCAGCGAATAGCCAAACGTGACGACGAGAATCAGATAGATGACGAGAAATGTGCCGCCGCCGTACCGCGCCGCCAGATAGGGGAAGCGCCACAGGTTGCCCAGACCGACCGCAGAGCCGGCTGCGGCCAGGACAAAGCCGATGCGGCCGGAAAAGCTGCCGCGTTTTTTGTTCATAGAATTTTCCTCCTACACTCCCTGCGCACAGCGTCTGCTGTGCGGTGAAAATTTTGCGTCCGTCCGCTTCCTTGCGCTCTCCCACGCAATGGGACGGACGAGGATTTTTTTATTATACCACAAGTGTACACGGTTGGAACACAAAAAATAAACAGGAAAACAGAAAATACGGAAAAATAGCAAAAATTTCACGGGGGGCGCATAGAATTCGCCCGGGCGGGCAAGCTAATCCCGCCTGCCGCAGGCGGGCGGAGGAGGAATGCCGATGAACGAGCCGATTGCCGTGACGGCGGACAGCTTTTCCGAGCAGGTGCTGCGCGCGCGCACGCCGGTGCTCGTGGATTTCTGGGCGGACTGGTGCGGCCCGTGCCGCAGGCTGGCGCCGGTTGTGGACGAGATCGCGGCGCAGCACACGGGCGTGCGCGTGTGCAAAATCGACGTGGCGCGCGAGCCGGCGCTGGCGGAGCGCTATCACGTGCGCTCGGTGCCGACGGTCATGCTGTTTTCCGGCGGAAAGCCGATGGCGTCTGTGACCGGCGTGCACAGCCGCGAGACCCTTTTGCACATGCTGAAGCAGATCGAACAGGAGGAACATGCAGATGAACGTGACCATTGACCGAGGTGGCTGCATCGGGTGCGGGCAGTGCGCCGCCGCGTGCCCGGCGGTGTTTGACATGGCGGAGGACGGGCTGGCGCAGGTCGTCCGGCAGCCGGAGGCGGACGAGACCGCGCTGGCGCAGGCCGCGGCGGACGGGTGTCCGGTCGCGGTCATCCACGTGCGCTGAGCCGGGCGCGCGGGACGGTTTCTGTTTCCCCGCTTTTCTTTCCGCAAAGAAAAGCGGGGAAATCTATTGCGCTCTCACCGCCGTTTGTATTACAATAATAGATAAATCAAGCAGGAGAATTGGTTTGATATTTCTTGTATGTTTATGAGGTGAGCGAAATGAATGAAAAGCAGATGGCAGGATACGAAGCTGCGAAATATGTCAAGGACGGCATGCTGGTCGGCATCGGCACCGGCTCCACGGCCTATTATCTGATCGAGAAGCTCGGTCAGCGCGTCAAGGAGGAGGGGCTGAACATCAAGTGCGTCTCCACGTCGGACGCCTCCACCGAGCAGGCCAGGAGCCTCGGCATCGAGCTGCTCGACACCAACGACGCGCCTGTGCTGGACATCTGCATCGACGGCGTCGATGAAGTCGATCCGCAGTTCAACGGCATCAAGGGCGGCGGCGGCGCGCTGTTTCGCGAGAAGATTGTCGCCTCCAGCGCGAAGTACAACATCTGGGTGTGCCACAGCGCCAAGCTGGTCGACGAGATCGGCGATTTCGGCCTGCCGGTCGAGGTTCTGCCGTTCGGCTACAAGCACGTGGTCAAGAAGATGGAGGAGGCGGGCTTTGAGCCGGTGCTCCGCATGAACAAGGACGGCTCCATCTACGAGACCAACAACCACAACTACATCCTCGACACCAAGTACACCAACTCCCGGTTCGGCAAGGATTACGCCGCGATGGAGGCGTTCCTCAAGGGCACGCTCGGCGTGCTGGAGACCGGCTTCTTCCTCAACCGCACGGACATCATCATCTCCGCGGGTCCGGACGGCATCCAGACCATTCAGAACCCCAACCGCTGACCGCGCGGCGCAACATCAATCGGAAGGACGGATTTCATGCTGACACCGGCAAAGAAGGAATTTATTGAATTTATGATGGGCGCGGATGTGCTGCGCTTCGGCGACTTCGTCACCAAGAGCGGGCGCAATACGCCGTATTTTGTCAACACCGGCAACTACAGAACCGGCCTGCAATCGTCCCGTCTGGGCGAGTTTTATGCGGCGATGGTCAAGGAGACCATCGGGGACGGCTTTGACGCGATGTTCGGCCCGGCCTACAAGGGCATCCCGCTGGCCACGTCGGTCGCCGGTGCGCTGGCGCGCGTGCACGGCATCGACAAGCCGTTTTTCTTCAACCGCAAGGAGGCGAAGGATCACGGCGAGGGCGGCAGCCTGGTCGGCTATCAGCCGGCGGACGGCGACCGCATCATCATCATCGAGGACGTCATCACGGCGGGCACCGCCATCCGTGAGACGCTGCCGGTGCTGTACGGCGCGGCGGACGTCAAGGTAACCGATATGTTCATTTCGGTCAACCGCTGCGAGGTCGGCCAGACGCCCGGCAAGACCGCTGTCATGGAGGTCGGAGAGGAATTTGGCATCCGCGTGCATGCGCTCATCGACGTGCGCGACATCCACGAATATTTGCAGGGACAGCCGCAATATGCCGGCATTCTCCCGCTGATGGAGTCCTACATGGGAAAATACTGCGTCTTTTGACGCAGCGGCGTGCGCGCCGCTCCGGTTTGTGCCGGGGCGGCGCGTTTCTTTTTTGCGCATAATTTTGTGGAAAGCAGAAAAAATGGAAGGGAAGAGGCTGAATAGGCGGAACATTGGGAGATGTGACATGTTGGTGCGAACGGTGCGGGAACTTGTGCAAATTGATAAAATTTTCACAGATAGAAAGAAGAAAGAGTAGTAAACTGTACAAAATATGGTTGAACTTTTGATCATGAGTTGGTATAATGAGTGCAGCAACAAGGGGAGCGCGTCCGCGCATCTCCCGGAAAGGGCTGGTGAGATGGACAAGTATCAGCTTCTGCGGGAATGCGTGGAAAATTTTGCGCTCCTGACGCAGCTCGGTCTCTCGATCGCCGCGCCGCCGGTTCTCTGCCTGTATGCGGCGAGCTGGCTGCGCCGTCAATGCGGCCTCGGCTTGTGGATCATGGTCGCCGCACTTCTGCTTGGCTTGGGCGGTGCGGTTGTCAATTTCTGGAACACATGGAAAATGATTGAACGGCGCGAACAGCGGCGCGGCAAAGAGGGACAAAAACGCTGCGGTGAGAAGGATGGTGGTGAGGCATTATGAAGATTGAACCGGCAGTCAAGCGGGAAAGCCGGGACATTGCGATTGGCGTCGCGGTTTTGTGCGTCGTTATGGTGATCGTGTTTGCGGTCATCGGGCGGTTTGACTATACCGTCCTGCTCGGCGCGCTGCTGGGCGGCGGCTTCGCAATCCTGGAGTTTTTCCTGATGGCGCTGGCGGTACAGAAGTCGGTCAGCCGGGACACCCCGGAGGAGGCCAAGCTGGTCATGGTCAATTCGCATACCAGGCGGCTCCTTCTGCTGGCGGTGGTTGTGATTGTGGGCATCAAGGCGCCGTGGTTTCACTGGGTCGCGGTGGTGCTCCCATTGATTTTCCCCAAACTCATCATTTACGGCAAAACCCTGCCTGTCTTTCGCAGAAAGGAGGAGAAATGATTTATGGATAATTTGTCCATCACCGGCGCCAAAATATACTTTACAATCCCCGGCATCAACTATCCTGTGACGCAGACCGTCGTCAACGCGTGGATTGCGATGATCTTTATCGTGGGCGTCTGCATCTGGCTGACGCGCGGCATGAAGACGCACGCGACGACCCGGCGGCAGGCGGTCGCGGAGATGGCGGTGCAGATGGCGCACCGGCTGGTGGGCGGCAGCATGGGGGAAGGCTGGGAAGAGTTCACCCCGTTTATCGCCGCGATTTTGAGCATGTCGGTCGTCAGCTCGCTGATGGGCCTGACCGGCGCGTACTCCCCGACGAACGATCTGAATACGTTTGTGGCCTGGGCGCTCGTCGTCTTTGTGCTCATCACGTACCACAAGATCAAGACCAACGGGTTTGTGGGCTATCTCAAGGGCTTCGTGCAGCCGATCTTTGTCATGCTGCCCATGAACATCATCGGCGAGCTGGCCGTTCCGGTCTCGATGGCGCTGCGTCACTTCGCGAACATCCTGTCCGGCTATGTCATCGGCCTGCTGATGTACGCGGCGCTCGGCATGGTGAGCGAATCCGTCCTGTCCTGGCTGCCCGGCGCGCTGAGCAGCATCCCGATTTTGCAGGTCGGCCTTCCGGCTGTGCTCAACGTCTATTTCAGCGTATTCTCCGGCTGCGTGCAGCCGTATATCTTCTGCATGCTGACCATGCAGTTTGTCGCCTCCGCCGCGTCGGACGAATGATCCGGGCGGGATGGCATCAAAAAACATCCATTCGTATGTCGTAAGAATAACCACACACATTCGTTTTAACGAGAGAACCAAGGAGGAAAAGGTTATGGAAAAAGCAATCGTACTCGCAGCATCTGCTCTTGGCGCTGGTATCGCGATGATCGCCGGTGTCGGCCCTGGTATCGGTGAAGGCTACGCGGCAGGCAAGGCCTGTGAAGCGGTCGGACGTCAGCCGGAGGCGAAGGGCGCCGTCACCAGCACGCTGATTCTCGGCTGTGCGCTGGCGGAGACCACCGGTCTGTACGGCCTGATCGTCGCGCTGCTTCTGATGTTCGTCAATCCGTTCGTCGGCATGCTGTAATTGCCGGCGTGTTCCGCACACGCGGCATTTTCGGATTTGAGAAAGGAGAACGGACTTGGGTGTATTAGAACTGGTTTCCATTGTTCCGTGGGAAATCATCACACAGTTAATCAACCTGCTGTTGCTGTTTCTGCTGCTCAAACATTTTCTTTTCAAGCCCGTACAGAATGTGCTGAACGCCCGCCAGGCGGAGATCGACAAGACCTACGCCGACGCGGAGACCGCGCAGACCCGCGCGGAAGCGCTGCGCGATGAGTACGAAAAGCGCATCGCGGACGCCAAGGCGGAGGCCACCGACATTGTCAAGAACGCGACGCGCAAGGCGCAGCTGCGCGGCGAGGAAATCGTCCGCGACGCGCAGAGCCAGGCGTCGCGCCTGATCGAGAAGGCGGACATGCAGATTGAGCAGGAAAAGAAGAAGGCCAGAAATGAGCTGAAGGATGAGATTTCGGGCATTGCCATCGACATCGCCTCCAAGGTTGTCGAGCGCGAAATCGACGAGAAGGATCACGAGACGCTGATCGCGGAATTTATCAAGGGCGTAGGTGAGGCTTCATGACGGAGGTTGCAAAGGCATACGGCAAAACGCTGTACGATCTGGCGGTCGAGTGCGAAAACGAGAAGGAGATGCTCGACGAAATCACCGTCCTCCGGCAGGCGTTTGAGGAAAACCCGCAGTTTCTGACGCTGATGAACACGCCCAACCTCACGAAGGAGGAGCGCGTCGCCGTCGTCGACGAGACGTTCGGCGGGAAGGTTCACAGCTACCTGCTCAATTTCCTCAAGATCATTGCGGAAAACGGCACGGCGCACGAATTCCCCGACGCGGCCGCCCAGTTCCGCAGGGAATATAACCTGGAACACGGGATTGAAACGGTGACGGTGGTTTCCGCCGTCGCGCTCGGCGCCGAACAGGAAGCTGAGCTGGTGGAAAAGCTCAGCCAGGCGACTGGAAAGACCATCCATCTGGAGAAAAAGGTCGATCCGTCCGTCCTCGGCGGCCTCCGCCTGCAGATGGAAGGGCTTCAGATGGACGGCACCGTCAAAAATAAATTGAATGCGATCCGCAGCCGTCTGCTGCATACGACCGCATAAAGCAGAAAGTTGGTGAGACTATGCAGTTACGGCCTGAAGAAATCAGCAGTGTGATCAAGGCACAGATCAAAAATTACGATACAAAGATCGAGCAGAGCGAGACCGGCCGCATCATCCTGATCGGCGACGGCATTGCGCGCGCGAGCGGTCTGGAAAAGTGCATGGCGAACGAGTTGGTCGAGTTTTCCAACGGCGAGTACGGCATGGCGTTGAATCTGGAAGAAAATTCGGTGTCCATCGTCATGCTCGGCTCGGACAAGGGCGTCCGCGAGGGCGACCTGGTCAAGCGGACGGGCAAGGTCGTCTCGGTTCCGGTCGGCGAGGCGCTGATCGGCCGCGTCGTCAATGCGCTCGGCCAGCCGGTGGACGGCAAGGGCCCGGTCGAGGCGACGGAGACGCGCCCGATCGAATCGCCGGCGCCGGGCATCATCGAGCGCCAGCCGGTCAACGTGCCGCTCCAGACGGGCATCAAGGCGATCGACTCCATGATCCCGATCGGACGCGGACAGCGCGAGCTCATCATCGGCGACCGCCAGACGGGCAAGACCGTCCTGGCGACCGACACCATCATCAACCAGAAGGGCAAAGACGTCATCTGCATCTACGTCGCCATCGGTCAGAAAAACTCCACCGTGGCGTCGCTCGTAGAGGACCTGACGCGCGCGGGCGCGATGGATTACACCATCGTCGTCACGGCGACGGCCAGCGAACTGGCGCCGCTGCAATATATCGCGCCCTATTCCGGCTGCACGATGGGCGAATACTTTATGGACAAGGGCAAGGATGTGCTCGTCGTCTATGACGACCTGTCCAAGCACGCGGTCGCGTACCGCGCGCTGTCGCTGCTCATCCGCAGACCGCCTGGACGCGAGGCGTATCCGGGCGACGTCTTCTATCTGCACTCCCGTCTGCTGGAGCGCGCGGCGCGTCTGGCGCCGGAGTACGGCGGCGGCTCGCTCACCGCGCTGCCCATCATCGAGACGCAGGCGGGCGACGTTTCGGCGTATATCCCGACCAACGTCATCTCCATCACGGACGGACAGATCTTCCTGGAGACCGAGCTGTTCCACTCCGGCATCATGCCGGCGGTCAACCCGGGCATCTCGGTCAGCCGCGTCGGCGGCAACGCGCAGATCAAGGCGATGAAGAAGGTCGCCGGCACGCTCAAGCTGGCGTATTCGCAGTACCGCGAATTGCAGTCGTTCGCGCAGTTCGGCTCCGACCTGGACGCCGACACCAAGCGCCGCCTGGCGCAGGGCGAACGCATCGTCGAGGTGCTCAAGCAGAACCGCAACGCGCCGGTCGCCGTCGAGAACCAGGTCGCCATCATCTACGCCGTCACCAACAACGAGCTGGATGACATCAAGGTGGAGGACATCCTCGGCTTCGAGCGCGAGCTGTACGAGTATCTGGACGCCAATCCGGACATTCTCGCGGAGATCCGCGAGCAGGGCTCGCTGAGCGATCAAACGGTTTCCAAGATGAAAGAGGCCATCCACACCGTCAAAGCCGCCTTCCTGAAGAGCAGATAAGGGGGCTGAGACATGGGAGCCTCAATGAAGGAAATCAAGCTGCGCATCCGAAGTGTGCAGAGCACCATGCAGATCACCAAGGCGATGGAGCTGGTCGCCTCCTCCAAGCTGCGCCGCGCGAAGGAGCGCATCGAGCGCACGGAGCCGTATTTCAACATTGTGCACGAGACGCTGACCAACATCGCCTACGGCAGGCGCGATTTCCGTTCGCCGTTTATCCAGCCGCGCGATGAGATCAAAAAGATCTGCTACATCGTGATCGCGGGCGACCGCGGTCTTGCGGGCGGCTACAACAGCAACATCAACCGGATGCTGGAGGCGGAAATCGCCGCGCACGGCAAGCCGGTCTGCGTCGTGCCGGTCGGCAAAAAGGCGATGGAGTACTGCCAGCGCAGAAAGATGGATATCCTGACCGGGCAGTACACCTATGTCGAAAATGTGACCATCGGCAACTGCTTTGAGGCGGCGCATTTTCTCGCGGATCAGTTTTGCGCGGGGGCGTTTGACGAGCTGTATATCCTCTATACCAACTTTGCCTCCATGCTGACGCAGAACGCGACGACGATGCGCATCCTGCCGCTTCCGTATGAAAAGAGCGAGGCAAAGGACGATCTGAAGAGCCTGGTGCTGTATGAACCGAGCCCGGAGGCCGTATTCAACGCGGTCGTTCCGGAGTATATTTCCGGTATTTTCTACGGCGCGCTCAGCCAGTCCTGGGCGTCCGAGCTGGCGGCCCGCCGCACGGCGATGGACGCGGCGAGCAAGAACGCGGGCGACATGATCGAAGATCTGAGCCTGCAATACAACCGTGCCCGCCAGGGCGCGATCACGCAGGAAATTACCGAGATTGTGGCCGGTGCGGAACATTGACCGCATTTGGCTGCCTGATCCTAACAAAAGTAAGGAGATATGTGCATGAATGAGCAAAACGTTGGTACAGTGGCGCAGGTCATCGGCCCTGTACTGGATGTGAAATTTGCGGACGGGCAGCTTCCCGACCTTCTCAATGCACTTGAGATCGACCACAACGGCACGACGATTGTCGCGGAGGTCGCGCAGCACATCGGAGACAACACCGCGCGCTGCATCGCCATGAGCTCCACCGACGGCCTGGTCCGCGGGGAGAAGGCGCGCGACACCGGCAAGAGCATTGCCGTGCCGGTGGGCGACGAGACGCTGGGGCGCATGTTCAATCTGCTCGGCGAGCCGATCGACAACGGCGCGCCGGTCGAGACGGAGGAGCGCTGGGAAATTCACCGTCCGGCGCCGACCTATGAGGACCAGGAGGGCGCCACGACCATCCTGGAGACCGGCATCAAGGTCATCGACCTGCTGTGTCCGTACGCCAAGGGCGGCAAAATCGGCCTGTTCGGCGGCGCGGGCGTCGGCAAGACCGTCCTCATCATGGAGCTGATCAACAACGTCGCCAAGCAGCACGGCGGACTTTCGGTGTTCGCGGGCGTCGGCGAGCGCACCCGTGAGGGCAACGACCTGTACCGCGAGATGATCGAGTCGGGCGTTCTCAACAAGACTGCGCTCGTCTACGGCCAGATGAACGAGCCGCCCGGAGCGCGCATGCGCGTGGCTCTCGCCGGCCTCACCACGGCCGAGTACTTCCGCGACCAGGGCCAGGACGTGCTCCTGTTCATCGACAACATCTTCCGCTTCTCCCAGGCGGGCTCGGAGGTCTCGGCCCTTCTCGGCCGCATGCCCTCTGCCGTTGGCTACCAGCCCACGCTGGCCACCGAGATGGGCGAGCTGCAGGAGCGCATCACCTCCACCAAGGAGGGCTCCATCACCTCCGTCCAGGCCGTCTACGTCCCCGCGGACGACCTCACGGACCCGGCTCCCGCCACCACCTTCACGCACCTCGACGCCACCACGGTCCTCTCGCGCTCCATCACCGAGCTCGGCATCTACCCGGCCGTCGATCCGCTGGCGAGCTCGAGCTCGGCGCTCGACCCCTCCATCGTGGGCGAGGAGCACTACCGCGTGGCCATGGCGGTCCAGGAGACGCTCCAGGAGTACTCCGACCTCCAGGACATCATCGCCATCCTGGGCATGGACGAGCTCTCCGAGGAGCAGCAGCACGTCGTCGCCCGTGCCCGCAAGATCCAGCAGTTCCTCTCGCAGTCCTTCCACGTTGCCGAGAAGTTCACGGGCAACCCGGGCACCTACGTGACGGTTGCCGACACCGTCCGCTCGTTCGCGGAGATCGTCGACGGCAAGTGCGACGACATCCCCGAGCAGGCCTTCCGCTTTGCCGGCAACATCGAGGACGTTCGTCGCCGCGCGGCCGAGATGGCCTCCGCGGAGTCCAAGGGCTAGGAGCGCCATGGCTGAGCTCACCTGTCAGTTCGTGCGTCCGGACCGGTCCCTCTTCGAGGGGCCCGTCGCCAGCCTCGTGCTCGTCACCTATGCGGGCGAGCTCGGGGTCTGGCCCGGCCACGCCTCCGAGATCGTGGCCCTGGGCGACGGTGTCGTTCGCATAACGCGCCGTCCCGAGGACGGCGGGGGCGAGTACGACGTCGTCGTCTCGGGCGGCTACGCCGAGATCGACAACGACGAGGTCATCATCCTGGCTGACCACGCCCGCCGCACGGACGACATCGACCCGGACAAGGTGAGGGAGACGCGCGACGAGGCCCTCGAGGAGCTCGACCGCATAGAGGAGGGGAACCACCGCCGTGCGTATTTCGAGAACAAGGTAAGGTGGTGTAACCTTCTTCTCAAGCAAGTCACGGGGAGCTCGACCGCGGGCCCCCGCTAGCACGGAGGCTTCATGGAGGTTATTCAGATCGAGGGCGGGCACCGCGTCACGGGCGAGGTGCGCGTCGAGGGCGCCAAGAACTCCGCCCTCAAGCTCATGGCCGCGACCATCATGGCTCCCGGCGTGACCACGCTCACCAACGTCCCCAACATCGCGGACGTGCACGTCATGGGCAAGGTGCTCAAGAACATCGGCGCGAGGATCGAGGTCGTGAACGAGCACGAGCTCAAGATCGACACCTCCTCGGTGGACTCCTGGGAGACGCCGTACCACCTCGTCGCGCAGATGCGTGCCTCGACGGCCGTTCTCGGGCCCCTGCTCTCCCGCTTTGGGAAGGCGATCGTCGCCATGCCGGGCGGCTGCAACATAGGTGCCCGCAAGATCGACATGCACATCCTGGGCCTCGAGGCGCTGGGCGTCGAGTTCAAGGTGGATCACGGCAACATCTACGCCAGCGCCCCCAACGGCCTCTCGGGCGACACCGTTACCCTCTCCTTTGCGAGCGTGGGCGCCACGGAGAACCTCATGATGGCGTCGGTCTTCGCCAGGGGCACGACCACGATCGACAACGCCGCGCGCGAGCCTGAGATCGTGGACCTCGCCAACATGCTCAACGAGATGGGCGCCAAGATCAAGGGCGCCGGCTCTCCCGTCATAGAGATCGAGGGCGTCTCCGAGCTCCATCCCGTCACGCACGAGGTGGTGGGCGACCGCATCGAGGCGGGCACCTTCCTCGCCATTGGCGGCCTGGTGGGCGAGCCGGTGACCGTGACGGGCTTCTCGCCCGCGCACCTGGGCCTCGTCCTCAAGAAGTACGAGCAGATGGGCATCTCCATCAAGCGCGACGCGCGCGCCTGCACCGCCTGGCGCGAGGGGCCGCTGCGCCCCACGGACATCCAGACGCTGCCCTTCCCGGGCTTTCCCACGGACATGCAGGCCCAGACCATGTGCCTGCTCGCCCTGGCCGAGGGCAGCTGCATCATCACGGAGAACATCTTCGAGAACCGCTTCATGCTCGCGAGCGAGCTCTCGCGCATGGGCGCCGACATCGTCATCGAGGGCCACCATGCCATCGTCCACGGCGTGAAGCGCTTCTCCGGGGCGCAGGTCAAGTCCCCGGACCTTCGCGGCGGGGCCGCTCTGGTGATGGCGGGCCTCGTGGCGGACGGCGTCACGACGGTCTCTGCGATCCACCACATCGACCGCGGCTACGAGGGCTTTGTCGAGAAGCTCGCCTCGCTCGGCGCGCGCGTCTCCCGCACCACGGTCCCCGACGAGGAGGATGACCTCTAGGCAGCTCACGGGCAGGAGGCTCGCATGATCAACACCGGAGTTCAGGAGGACCACACTCTCACCAGGGCGGGGGAGGACTACCTCGAGGCCATCTATCGGCTCGCGTCCGAGGGAGGCTCCGTCGACGGCGCCATCAGGTCCGTTGACGTGGCCGAGAGCCTGGGCGTCTCCAAGGCGAGCGTGAACAAGGCCCTCTCCATGCTCAAGGAGACGGGCATGGTCGAGCAGAGCCGCTACGGCCGCGTGACCCTCACCCCCGAGGGCGAGAGGTACGCCGCGCTCGTCTGGCGCTCGCACCGCGCCCTTCGCCTCTTTCTCGAGAAGGACCTCGGGGTCGACCCGCAGAGGGCCGACGACGAGGCGTGCCTCATGGAGCACGTGCTCTCCGCGGACACCATGGAGCGCCTGATAGGCTATCTCGAGGGCCAGGGAATCGTGGTCCCCGAGTAGCGCTTCGGCACCCCTTTGTCATATGTGGATACGTTGTGGCGGCGCGCCCTCCCCATCGCGGAGGGCGCGCTTCTCTGTCCGCTGGCGGGTACGTGAGAATCGGACTCCTCCCAATGGGGTATGTTTCTTGTGCCGCCGGGCACGCCCCGCGGACAAACGGTTTCCTACCCGAAGGGACATTTGATGAAGGCTCTCATCCCCGCCGCCGGACTCGGCACGCGCTTCCTCCCCGCCACCAAGTGCACCCCCAAGGAGCTGCTCCCCGTTCTGGACAAGCCCGTTATCCAGTACGTGGTCGAGGAGGCCCTCGAGCCCGAGGGCGTTGACGGCGTCGTCATCATCAACTCGCACGAGAAGCCCCAGATCGAGTCGTACTTCTCGGTTGACCACGCCTTTGAGACGATGCTCCGCGAGCGCGGCAAGAAGGAGGAGGCAGCTCGCGTCCATGCGGCGTCCACGCTGCCCGTCTCCTTCGTCTACCAGGACGAGGCCCGCGGCCTCGGTCACGCCGTGCTCCAGGGCGCGGACGAGATCGACGGCGAGCCCTTCTTCGTGCTCCTGGGTGACTACTTCGTTCCCGGCAGGCAGATGTGCGTGCGCATGGCCGAGGTCTCCAAGGCCCACGGCGGCGCGTCGGTCATCGCCGTCGCCCCGGTTCCCGAGGACCAGGTGAGCCGCTACGGCATCATCGCCGGCGAGTGCGTGGGCGCCCTGCCCGGGACGGACGCACAGGGCGAGCAGGAGGGCGCGGTCTGGAAGGTGACCGGCCTCGTGGAGAAGCCCAGCCCGGAGGACGCCCCCTCCCACCTGTTCATCGTGGGCCGCTACCTGCTCTCCCCGCGCATCATGGAGCTTCTTGCCACGCAGGGCCCCGGCGCGGGCAACGAGATTCAGCTGACGGACGCCATGGAGCGGCTCCTGGACGAGGAGGAGATGTACGCGCTGGTCGTCGACCCCTCCGAGGGCTGTGACACGGGCACGCCCGCGGCCTGGGCCGCCACCAACGCGCGCATGGCCCTCGACGACCCGAGCCAGCTCGAGGCGTTCCTCGAGGCGCTTGGCGAGAAGGGCGAGCGTTTCGTTGGATAGAAGGTCGGACATCATCCGCTTTGGCGTGGACGGCTGGAAGGCCCGCTTTGACGACGGGTTTGACGCCGAGGGCGTGGCGCGCGTCGCCGACGCCCTCGGCCTCGTGTGGGCCGACGCCGCTCCCGGCGGGACGATCTACGTCGGCTACGACACCCGTCACAACGCTCGCGAGCTGGCCCTGCTCGCCGCGGGCGTCATCGCGTCCTACGGTCTTGTGGTGAAGGTCTCCGAGGGGCCGTGCCCCACGCCGGCCGTGGCATGGTGCTGCTCGCGCGACGAGAGCGCGTACGGCGCCGTGGTCATCACGGCGAGCGAGCTCTCCTGCGAGTACGGCGGGCTCCTCGTGAGGGGACGCGACGGCGGCCCCGTCCCTAGGAGCTTCCTCGACCAGGTGGAACAGGCGGTCTCGCTTGCGCCCACCGCGTCGCGCGGGGCGTTCGAAGAGTGCGACTTGATCAGCGCCTATCTCGCCGACCTGGCCTCCTTCGTGGACGGGGAGTCGATCGCCCGTCGTCGCCCGCGCGTCGTGGTGGACGCCATGTGCGGGGCGGGCACGGCGCATCTGGCGAAGCTCCTGCGCGACCTTGGCTGCGAGGTCACGGAGATGCACGTCGAGCCCCGGGAGGACTTCGGGGGCATCCACCCCGACCCGCGCGACCCCTGGGCGGACGCCTGCGAGCAGGCGGTCATCGCCCGCGAGGCGGACATGGGGCTGCTCCTTGACGGAGACGCGGACCGAGCGTCCGTCGTGAACGAGAAGGGCGAGCTCCTGCCCGCCCGGGTGCTGGTGCCCATGCTCCTGGGAAACCTGGTGATGAGCCACGGCGCCCGCGGGCGCGTGGTGACCACGCTCACGTGCTCCGCCTGCATAGGCCGCGAGGCGTCTCGCCTTGGGTGCGAGACCACCCAGGTGCCCGTGGGGTTCTCCCGCATATATAGAGAGACGCTGGACGCGGACGTGGTCATGGGCGTGGAGGAGTACGGAGGCGTGTGCGTGCCCTCGCACCTGAGGGAGCGCGACGGCCTTCTCGTGTGCCTGCTTGCAGTGGAGATGCTCGTCCGCTCGGGCAAGACGGTTTCCACCATGGCGTCGGAGCTCGAGGGGATCATCGGGACGATGTCCTATGCGAGGCGCGACATCCGCCTTGAGCCGGCTGCGAGCCAGGCGTTCAGGAACGTGCTGCCAGGGCTCAATCCCGGAACCCTGGCCGGGCGCGTTCCCGTGGAGGTGTCGCACGCAGACGGCCTCAGGGCGCAGTTCGATGACGACGCATGGGTGCTCATCCGCCCGTCGAGGACCAGCCCGGTCGTGAGGGTCTATGCAGAGGCTGCCGATGCGCGCGACAGAGACGAGCTTCTGAGCGCTGCGTGCGCGCTAGTGAAGTCCGGGTTCTAGGGCAGACGAGAACCGCACATTCAACCGATTGTGAAGACTCCGTGAACCCCGCGATTCCCGCCCCCGGCGGGGCGCGGGGTGCGTATAGTTAATCCCCGCGCAGCGACGCGGCGACGCGAACGACCTGCGCGGCGAACCTTGAAAACCGGATACTGCGATCGAAAGATCGACGAGACAGACTAGCGAAATTCGAATTTCTGACAAGTTCAGAGACGTCAATTTCAGCGAATCCGAGATCAGCGGGATCTAGGGCGGGACGGACCGACCATCACATCGAAGACGGCTCACGCCGTCTCTCATTTGAACGGAGAGTTCGATCCTGGCTCAGGATGAACGCTGGCGGCGCGCCTAACACATGCAAGTCGAACGGTTAAAGCACCTCCGGGTGTGCATAAAGTGGCGAACGGCTGAGTAACACGTGGGCAACCTGCCCCTCGCTCCGGGACAGCCTCGGGAAACCGTGGGTAATACCGGATACTCCGCGGCCCCCGCATGGGGGCGGCGGGAAAGCCCAGACGGCGAGGGATGGGCCCGCGGCCTGTTAGCTAGTTGGTGGGGCAACGGCCCACCAAGGCGGTCAACGTGGTGGTCACCGCCAGCGCCGGCGGCGACACCGACTTCAACGCCCGCACCTTTGCCACCTATTTTGAAAAGGT
>DXIG01000021.1 GCA_019112985.1 Candidatus Butyricicoccus stercorigallinarum
ATCGGCCAGTCCGGTGGTCCTACTTCTGTCATCAACGCCAGCGCCTATGGCGCGATCAAGGCGGGTCTGGATTCCGACTCCATCACCACCGTTTACGGCGCTGCGAACGGTATCGTCGGCGTTCTGAACGATAAGCTGTATGTTATGGACAAGGAAGACCCGGCCGAGCTGGAGCTTCTGAAGTACACCCCGTCTTCCGCTCTGGGTTCCTGCCGCTACAAGATCGCGGACCCGGATGTCGACGACACCGACTACAAGCGCATCCTGGAGATCTTCAAGAAGTATGACGTCCGTTACTTCTTCTACAACGGCGGCAACGACTCCATGGATACCTGCAACAAGATTTCCAAGTATATGAAGAAGGTCGGCTACGACTGCCGCGTCATGGGCATCCCGAAGACGATCGACAACGACCTGTTCGGCACCGACCACTGCCCGGGCTTCGCTTCCGCCGCGAAGTATATCGCAACGTCCATCACCGAAGTGTACCAGGATTCCCACGTATACGACAAGGGTCAGGTCTCCATCATCGAGATCATGGGCCGTCACGCGGGCTGGCTGGCCGGCGCCGCTTCCCTGGCTGCCGTAACCGGTTACGCTGCCGACCTGGTCTACCTGCCGGAGGTTGACTTCAACATGGACGAGTTCCTGGAAGACGTCTCCGCGCTGTGGGAGAAGAACCACAACGTCATCGTCGCAGTTTCCGAGGGCATCCACTATGCGGACGGTTCGTTCGTCTCTGAGGCCAAGACCTCCGCGACCGACGGCTTCGGCCATGCTCAGCTGGGCGGCCTGGCTGCCATGCTGGCGGACGTCGTCAAGGAAAAGCTGGGCGTCAAGGTCCGCGGCATCGAGCTGTCCCTGCTGCAGCGCTGCGCGGCGCACTGCGCGTCCCAGACCGACATCGACGAGTCCTTCCTCGCCGGCCAGACCGCTGTCAACGCAGCTGTCGCGGGCGAGACCGACAAGATGGTTGCGTTCGAGTGCTCCCGTGAGGGCGGCTACTCCTGCACCACCAAGCTGCTCAACCTCTCCGACGTAGCCAACTACGAGAAGAAGGTTCCGGTTGAGTGGATCAACGAGCGCGGCAACAACGTCTCCGACGAGTTCATCAAGTACGCGCTGCCGCTGATTCAGGGCGAGACCCAGATGAAGAAGGAAAACGGCCTGCCGCGCTTCGCGAAGCTGGCCAAGATCGTCGCCGAATAAGCACCCCTTTTCGACCGCGTTCCATCCCGGCGGATGTCTTCCGACATCCGCCGGTTTTTTTCATGCGCCGGTTTTCACCGGTTGGCGCGCCCGCGCGACCACTTGCGCAAACCGGCGTGACAGGCGCGCGCCGGGCTGGTATGCTGGGTACAGAAGGAGGGATTGCATGAAACTCACATTGGAACCGGCGGACAACGCCGAGCTGGAGGTCATCCTGCGCGGAAACCCGGACGACCCGCAGGTGGCGCAGATCATCGCCGCGCTGAATGCCGCGCGCGCCATCTCCCGCCTGTTCCTGTACCGCGAGGGCCGGGCGTATCTCTGCCCGGTGGAGGATATCCTGTATTTCGAGGCGTCCGGCGGCAAAATTCTCGCGCACACTGCGCGCGATGTGCTGGAGACGCGCTACAAGCTGTACGAGCTGGCGGACATGCTGCGCGGCAGCGGATGCATCCAGATCAACAAGGGCGTGCTCGTCAACGCGCACCATGTGCTGTCGGTCGAGCCGGAGTTTTCCGGCAACTACACCGCCGTTCTGCGCGCCGGCGCCGTCCGCCTCACCATTTCCCGCAAGTATTTTAAGGCATTTCGCGACTACGTTGTAAAGGAGCTGTGACCCATGAAAGCCAATCTCTTTTCCCGCGCGTTTGCGTATCTCGCCGCCGGTATCTCCATCGGCGCGGTCGTCTGCACGCTCTCCCTGCTGGCCGCCTACGGCATGACGGGGGTGCTGCGCGAGATGACCGTCTGGCTCATCGCCTCCGCCGTCATCGGCCTGGTCTCCCTCGTCTACGAATGCGAGCGCCTGACCGACTTGACCGCGACGCTGATTCATGCGCCGGTCACGCTGGGCATCGCGCTGCTGTCCGGCTGGGTGCTGGGCTACGGCGACGGCTCCGTGCCGCTGCTGCTCGCGCGCATGCTGCCCACGGTCGTCATTCTGTACGCGCTCATCCACCTGTTCCTGTTTCTCATGCGCTGCCTGCTCGTGCGCGCGCTCAACAGCCGCCTGCAAAAATAATGCGCGCCGGACAGGCACCGCCGCCCGCGCCCGCGCCTATACTGCATGCAGGGGTGAGGCCATGGTGTGGAAATCCTTCGGACTGACGGCGGCGGCGTTCGGGCTCGGCCTGCTGCTCGCCGCGCTGCTCCCGCCCTGCCTGCTCGTCCCAGTGGCGTCGGTCCTGCTCATCGCCGTCGGCGTCGTCATCCATCTGTGCTGAAAGGAGTCCGCCTTATGAAAATCGTCGTCATCCGCAGTCCCCGACTGCTCGCCGGCATTCTCCGCAGTATTTTCGGCATCAAAAAGACGCCGGCCGCATGACGGACGGCAGGCAAACAACCGCAGAGCAGCGAAGCGCGCAGATCCCAACCGCCGGGTCCGCGCGCTTTTTGCCGTTCTCCCGGCAAACAAAACGGGCAGAGATGACTGCGGTCACCCCTGCCCATCGTTCTGTTCGTTGCGCCCGCCGACGCGGAGCGCGCGCATGATGTTGCACAGCTGCTCGTACAGCTCGCCGTGCCCGCCGATGACGGCGTCCACCTGGTCGCAGCCGGCAAAGCCGCCGCTCCCCTCCGGATCGATCACAATGACATATCCGATGCCCGCGTTGCGCGCGGCCTGCGCGCCCGCCATCGCGTCCTCCACGACGATGCACCGCTCGGGCGGAAAGCCGAGCGCGCGCGCCGCGATGAGGTAAATATCCGGCGCGGGCTTGCCCGGAAAGCGGTGGTCGCTGCAAATGACCGCCTCCCGCCGGAACCACGCCGCGAGGTTCAGGTGTTCAAAGTAAAAATCCATGCTGCGCGGGTTGGACGACGTGGCGATGGTGAACGGGACGCCCGCCTGCTTGAGCAGGTCGAGCACCTCCGGCAGCCCGTCCGCCAGATGAAACTCCGCCGGATTGGCCAGGCACAGCGCCTTGTATTTTTCCCGCTTGCGCGCGACGAGCGCGTTCGTCTGCGCCTCTCCCACATCGCCCCAGAAATATTCCACCGTCTCCCGGCTCGGCCGCCCGTTGGTGCAGCGCAAAAACTCCTCCTCCGAAAGGCCGTGTCCCAGCGTCTCCTCCGCCAATTCGTTCCAGGCGCGGAATTGCAGCGGCGTATCAAACAGCATGGTGCCGTTAAAATCAAAAATAATGGCAAAATCTTCCATCTTCTGCACATCCTTCCATGTTACAGTATACCACGCAAGCCGCGCGCAGGCAATTCTATTTTTCCGGCATACCCATCCGCCGCGCGCCATAGAGTGATACAAACACCGACAAGGAGGACGTTCTATGGAATTGACCAAAGCCAGTGTCGCCCTGAGCCGCCTGATTGTGGACGCCTGGAATCATTACGAAGAGACCACCGACGCCATCGTTCCGGACACGTTCCCGGATATCGCGCGCATCGCCGCCGTCTACGGCCGCGCGCAGATCAAGGACGACGCGCCGCAGTCGGGGCGCGTGCTCATCTCCGGCGTCGTACACATGACGGTGCTGTATGTGCCGGAGGGCGGCGGCGCGCTGCGCCGGCTGGATATCCCGGTCAGCTTTGCACATATCGAGGAGGCCGCCGGCATCAACGAGGACTGCCGGCTGTTTGTCGACTGCCGGGTGGTCGCCGCCGACGCGCACGTCATGAACTCGCGCAAGCTGTCGGCGACGGCGACGCTCTCCCTCTGCTGCCAGGTCTTCGCCCCCGACACCGTCCAGCTCACCGACGGCTTCGCCGAGACGGACGACAAGCTGGAGCTTTTGACCTCGACGCACACGGTCACCGTGCCGTCCGGCGTGCTGCGCCGCGAATTTACGCTGATGGAGGACGTCAACCTGCCCGACCACGCGCGCTATCGGGAAATCTTCGCGCCGCGCGCGGAGCTGCGCCTGTCCGACTGCCGCCTGATGAACGGCAAGGCCGTGCTCAAGGGCGACGCCGCCCTGCACCTGCTGGCGATGACCACGGACGACACGCTGGAGCCGGTCGACTGCGTTGTGCCGTTCACCCAGATCTTTGAGGCGGACGGCATGGCGGACAATCAGCAGCTCAGCGTGCGCTTTTCCGTGCGCCATCTGGACGCCGAGCGGCGCGACGACGGCCTGATCGGCGTGGGGCTCGGCGCCTGCGTGCTGCTGACGGCGTTTGAGACGCACACGCTGCACGTCGTCGCCGACGTCTACCACCTTGAACACCCCGTACATGTGGAAACCCGCCCTGTCCGCCTGCCCGCCTGTCATCCGCTCGCCGAGCTGGGCTGCGAGGCGACCGAGACCGTCCCCGTCGGCATGAAAATCTCCCAGATCGCGGACGTCACGGCGGCGCTCGACACGCTGCTGCACGACGCCTCCCACACGTCGCTGCGCATGATGGCATGCATCGTCTACCGCTCGGACGACGGCGAATACTACTCCGTCCACCGCGCGATTCACATGCCGCTCAGCCTGCCGGACGGCGCGCAGGCGGTGCGGCTAAGCGGCATGCAGTGCCGCGCCTCGGCCACCATCAGCGGGGAAGATTCCGTCGTGCTGTCGCTCAGCGGGCGGTGCAGCCTGCTGTGCGACGAGCCGCTGCATTGCAGCGACCTGTCCGCGCTGACGGTGGAGGAGCAGGCCGCGCCTTCCGCCTCGCCGGTCTCGATCATGCTGCGCTATGTCGACGCGGAGGAGCGGCTGTGGGACATCGCCAAGCACTACCGCACGACGGTGGACGCCATCCGGCAGGCCAATCAGCTGGATTCCGACCGGCTGAACACGCGCGCGCAGATGCTGCTCATCCCCGTGCGGTGAGCGCGCGGGCATATGGAGGTGCATATGGAACATCAAAAGCTCTATGAGGACATCAGCCGCCGCACGGGCGGCACCATCTATATCGGCGTCGTCGGTCCCGTGCGGACGGGAAAATCCACGTTCATCAAGCGGTTCATGGAGACGCTCGTCCTGCCCGGCATCGAGAACATCTACCGCCGCGAGCGCGCGAAGGACGAGTTGCCGCAGTCCGGCTCCGGGCGCACGATCATGACGGCGGAGCCGAAGTTTGTGCCGGAGGAGGCGGCGGAAATCGCGCTCGACGGCGACAGCACGTGCAAGGTCCGCCTGGTGGACTGCGTCGGCTATCTGGTGGACGGCGCGCTCGGACACACCGAGGAGGACGTGCCGCGCATGGTCTCCACCCCGTGGAGCGAGCAGCCGATGCCGATGGCGGAGGCCGCAGAGCTGGGCACGCGCAAGGTCATCGCGGACCACTCCACCATCGGCCTGGTCGTGACGACGGACGGCAGCGTGACCGACATCCCGCGCGAGAGCTATCTCGACGCGGAGGACCGCGTCATCCGCGAGCTGCTCGGGCTGCACAAGCCGTTTGTCGTGCTGGTCAATTCCGCACAGCCGCAGGGCGCGCAGGCGCAGGACATCTGCCGCCGCATCGCCGCCACCTACGACGTGACCGCGCTCGCGGTGGACTGCCTGAACATGGACGCCGGGCGCATGGCGCAGGTGCTCAAATCCGTGCTGTACGAGTTTCCCGTCCGCGAGGTCGGCATCCTGCTGCCCCCGTGGGTCGGCACACTGCCCGCCGGGCACCGCGTCAAAGAGGCGATTTACGGCGGCATCCGCGCGCAGGCCGCGCACATCGGCCGCATGCGCGACATGAAGGCGTGCGCCGCCGCGCTCGCGCAGACCGAGTACGTCTCGGACGCGCAGGTACTGTCGATGGAGCTGGGGACCGGATCGGTCCGGCTGAACATGTGCGTCCCGCAGGAGGTCTTTTATCAGGTCGCCGGGGAGCAGTCCGGCCTGCACATCCAGGGCGAGGCCGACCTCATCCCGCTGCTGACCCGGCTCGCCAAAATTCAGCGGGAATACGAGCGGCTGGACGGCGCGCTGACGCAGGTGCGCCAGACCGGCTACGGCATCGTCATGCCGGCCATCGACGAGCTCAAGCTGGAGGAGCCGGAGATCGTCCGGCAGGGCGGGCGGTACGGCGTCCGGCTGACCGCCTCCGCCCCGTCCATCCACATGATCCGCGCGGATATCCAGACGGAGGTCTCCCCGATCGTCGGCACGGAAAAGCAATCGGAGGATCTCGTGCAGTACCTGATGTCTGAATTCAACGGCGAGCCGGCGCGCATCTGGCAGACCAATATTTTTGGCAAATCGCTCAACGAGCTGGTGAGCGACGGCATGAACACCAAGCTCTCGCGCATGCCGGACGACGCGCGCAGCAAGCTGCAGGAGACGCTCGAGCGCATCATCAACGAGGGCTCCGGCGGATTGATCTGCATCATCCTGTGACATGCCGCCTCCGTGGACAGCGCCCGCCCGCTGTCCTTTTTTCTTTTTCGCGTTCATCTGTGCGCCGCAGGCGGACATTCCTCCCGTTCATCCCCCGCAGGCGCACAAACGCGAAATGGTTGCAAAACTGCGCGTTTTTTCTGGACAAAGGCGCTGTTTTGTATCATAATATGGTAAGAAGCCAAGCAAAGGAGAACTCCCGATGAAATATATTATCGTACTCGGCGACGGCATGGCCGACGAGCCGATCGACATGCTGGGCGGCAAGACGCCGCTGGAATACGCCTCCACCCCCACGCTGGACGCGCTCGCGCCGCAGTCGGAAATCGCCCTCGTACATACCATCCCGGACGGGATGAAGCCGGGCAGCGACACGGCCAACCTCGCCGTCATGGGCTACAACCCGCGCCGCTATTACTCCGGCCGCTCCCCGCTGGAGGCGCTGAGCATTGGCGTCGACATGAAGCCGACCGACATCGCGCTGCGCACCAATCTGGTCACGCTGTCCGACGAGCCGGACGTCCCGTTTGACCAGCGCACCATCCTCGACCACAGCTCGGGGGAAATCTCCACCGAAGACGCCGCCGTGCTGCTCGACGCGGTGAAGGCGGAATTTGAAACCGAGACCTATCAGTTTTACACCGGCACGAGCTACCGCCACCTGCTCATCTGGGATCACGGCGAGGTGATCGAGCTGGCGCAGCCGCACGACCATCTGGGCGAGAAAATCGCGCCCTATCTGCCGTCCGACCCGGTACTGCGCGACATGATGGCGCGCAGCTACGACCTGCTCAACCGCCACCCCATCAACACGGCGCGCGCCGCGCAGGGGCTGAACAAGGCGAACTGCCTGTGGTTCTGGGGCGCCGGCACGCGCCCCGCGCTGTCCTCGTTCCGCGAAAAGACCGGAAAATCCGGCGTCATGATCTCCGCCGTCGATCTGCTCAAGGGCATCGCGGTCGGCGCGGGCATGGACGTCATCG
This sequence comes from Candidatus Butyricicoccus stercorigallinarum, assembly GCA_019112985.1. GTDB lineage: Bacteria > Bacillota > Clostridia > Oscillospirales > Butyricicoccaceae > Butyricicoccus_A > Butyricicoccus_A stercorigallinarum. The sequence continues at coordinate 7,469 of DXIG01000021.1, forward strand.
AGGTCGAGGGCGCGACCGGCTCGCTGCACACCAACTACGAGGGCAAGGCGATGGCGGCGGTGAACGCGCTGCTGGGCGGCAAGGATTTCGCCTACATCCACGTGGAAGCGCCGGACGAGATGGGACATCAGGGCAACGTCGCGCACAAGGTGCAGTCCATCGAATATCTCGACAGCCGCGTCATCCGCGTCGTCATGGACGAGATGACGCGCGCCGGGGAGGACTTCCGCCTGCTCGTCATGCCCGACCATCCGACGCCCATCCGCTGCCGCACGCACACCGGCGACGCCATCCCCTATCTGCTGTACGACAGCACGCACCCGGTCGCGGGCGGCTGTACGCTGTACAACGAGGCGCAGGCCAAAGCGACCGGCAAGTTGATCGAGCACGGCTACGAGCTGATCGACCGCCTGCTCAAGCCGTAACAAAACGCAAAAACAGCCCCTATGACGCACAAACAACGCCATATCCGGGCTGTTTTTTGACAATGAGAGGAGGGGTTCCCCGTGAAACCGCATGTGCGCCGCATCGCGCTGTGTCTTCTGCTGCTCGTGTGCCTGACGCCGGTCTGGGCGCGCGCGGACATCGGCCCCAAGCCGTCCGTGCGCATCCGCTTCTCCGGCATGAAGCAGCAGACCTACTATGTCACGCTGCTCTCCGCGCGCAGCAGCACCGGCCCGGCGTGGGCGTATGACGGCACCGAACAGTCCGCCCTCTTCCACGACGGCGATAAAGATTTCGACATCTGGCAGCGGTTCACGGCGTATCAGGACAGCGACGGCTACTATTTCTTGCAGCAGTTTGAGCAATGCCGCGGGGACGACACCTATGTTTGGGGCTATTTCCCGCCCTCCCCGTTCAAGGTTCTGCTGTATTTTCCCGAGCAGGACACGTTCGCCGTCAGCGAAATCTGCGAGCGCTATGCGTTTGACAGCTATTACGCCGTCCGGTGGAGCGGCGCGGCGGACGGCGCGCTCGCGGTCGAAAGACAGTACCCCTTCCAGCGGGAGCTGCTCGCGCTGGCCGCGCGCATCGTTCTCACCATCGCGATCGAGCTGCTCGTCGCGCTGCCGTTCGGCTTCCGCGCCAGGCGGCAGCTCCGCTTTCTCGCCGCCGTCAACCTTGTCACACAGGTGGCGCTCAATCTCCTGCTCCACTACCTCGATTACAGCCGGGGGCCGTATGCGTTCGTCTTCTACTACGCCGTCCTCGAGCTGCTCGTGCTCGCCGCGGAGGCGATGCTGTACCGCAGGCGTCTGCCCGGCGCGAACGCGCCGTCCGCCCATCCCGTCTGCTATGCGTGCGCGGCGAACGCGCTGTCATTTGTGTCCGGGCTCTGGCTCGCGAACGTCCTTCCGGACATCTTCTGAAACAAAAACCGGCCTTGCGGCCGGTCAAACGGCAGCGGGTGCGCACTGAAATGCGCACCCGTTTGTTTTGCAAAAAATTTGTACTCTACCGCACGCCGCCGTTCTGACAGACCGGGCAGAACACACTGCTGCGGCTTTCGACCACGGTGCGGCACAGCGCCGCGCCGCAGACCGGGCAGGGTTCGCCGCTGTGCCCGTAGACCTGTAAATAGGGCGTGTTGCGGTAGTCCTGCCCCTTTGTCTCCAGATATTCCTCCGGCGGGATCGCGTTCTTTTCCACAAAGAAGGCCAGACGCTCCGGAATGACGGCGGCGAGACGCGCCCACTCCTCCGGCGTCAGCGTATGGGCGCGCCGCGCCGGGTGAATGCGCGCGGCGAACAGGATTTCATCCGCGTAGATGTTGCCGATCCCGGCGACGACGCGCTGATCGAGCAGACAGCCCTTGACCGTCTTCCTGCGCCCGCCCAGCCGCCCGGCCAGATAGGACGCGGTCAGCGCGGGGTCGAACGGTTCGAGACCCAGCGCTTCCACCCCGCTGTCCCCGTCCGCCTCGCCCTGTCCCAGCAGCCAGAAACGCCCGAACCGCCGGGTGTCGGAAAAGCGCAGCTGCCTGCCGTCGTCCAGCTGGAACACGACGTGGGTGTGCTTCTCTTCCGGCGCGTCCGCCGGTGTCACCAGCAGACAGCCGGTCATGCGCAGGTGCAGAAGCAGGCGGTCTCCGCCCGCAAAGCGGAACAGCAGAAACTTTCCCCGGCGCGCCATGCCGTCAAAGCGCTGTCCGGCGATCCGGCGGCAAAATGCTTCCGCCGGCGGGCGCGCGATCACCTCCGCACGGCGGACAGAGACGCGCTCCACCGCGCGCCCCCGCAGCTGCGGCTCGATCACCCGGCGGATCATTTCCACCTCCGGCAGCTCAGGCACGGCGCGCCCCTCCCTTCCGCGCAGATTTTTTGATCTGCTCGTGATAGAAGTAGTTGACGATGACCGGCGGCGCGTCGAAGTCCCGGCACATGCTGTCGTCGTTGGTCACATAGGGCAGGCCGGCCGCGGCGGCGTACTGCTCCAGCGCGCCGTCCAGCTGCTCCCAATACGCGCGGTTGCCCTGCCGGTAGATTTCCCGATACAGCGGCAAAAGCTGCGGATACGCCGCCTGTATGTAGTCCAGAATGTCCGCCTTGTAGCTGCCCCGCAGGTTGAGGTTTTCCAGCCAGATCAGCTGGCACTGCTGCCGCACCCTGTCGATGATGGCCGGGACGTCCGTGATGCCCGGAAAAATGGGAGAGATAAAACAGGTGGTGCGGACGCCCGCATCGTGAAGGGTTTTCATGGCGTCCAGCCGCCGCTGGATGGAGACCGCCTGATCCATATCCGCCCGGAAGTCCTCGTCCAGCGTGTTGATGGAAAAGCCCACCCTGGCGTCCGGGAAGGTTCGGATTAAATCGATATCCCGCAGCACCAGGTCAGATTTGGTCTGGATGCTCAGCCTGATCCCGCTGCCCTGGAGCTGCTCCAGCAGGGCGCGGGTGCGGCGGTATTGCTCCTCCTGCGGGTTGTAGGGGTCGGTCACCGTGCCGAAAAACAGCGCTTTTCCGGCATATTTTTCCGGTTTTTTGATGTCCGGCCAGTATTTCACGTCCAAAAATTCGCCCCACGGCTCCGTGTGACCCGTAAAGCGCTTCATAAACGAGGCATAGCAGTACTTGCAGGCGTGGGTGCAGCCCACATAGGGGTTGACGGCGTAATCGCAGACGGGGATGTCCGTCTTGGTGATGATGCTCTTTGCTTCGATTTCCCGCACAAGGACAGATGACATCTCCAAATCTCCCTCCTTTACCACTTGTTCCAGCGCACCTTGTTTTCCACCGTGGCTTTGACCTGCCGGGGCAGCAGCGGATCCTTCACGGCATAGCCCAGCACCACCATCGCGGGCAGCGCCCAGCCGTCCGGCACCTTCAAAAATTCTTTGATCTGCGCCGGCTCTTTCTTGACCGGGATGTGCACCACGCTGCCCAACCCCTCAACGGTGGCGGCCAGCAGCATATTTTCGATGAGCGCCCAGGTAGCTCCATAGTCCATCAGCCCATAGCCGTTTTTGTCCTCGCTCAGCGGATACTTCCGCTTGAACCAGGGCAAAATCACGCAGGCAGATTCCTCGATCATGCTCCGCTGACGGGGATAGGCGATTTTGAACATCTCCTGCTGCGGCGTCTTCGGCTCCTGAATGCGGCAGGGATACGGCTTGATGAACTTCGCCAGCTCCAGAATCAGCGGCTTTTCGGTCAGCGTCAGCAGCTCCCAGCGCCGCTGGTGGTTGGAGGACGGCGCTTTCAGCCCGGCGTCCAGAATGCGCGCCAAAACTTCTCTGGGAATTTCCCGGTCTTCAAACTGGCGGATGCTTCTTCTTTTATCGATGACTTCATAAAACTCCATTTACATATCCTCCGTTTCCTGATTGACCAGTCTGGTCAGATTCTTTGTGAATGTCCGGGACAGGTCGATCAGCGTTTTTTGCTCCTCCGGCGTCAGCAGGGACATCGCCGTGTCCTCCGCCCAGGTGATGTGCCGCACGACTTTTCCGCAATACGTCCGCCCCGCGTCGGTCATGCGCACGCGCTTGTTCCTCCGGTCCTCCGGTATTTCCGTGACGGTCACATACCCGTCCCGCAGCAGGTTCTTGACGATCAGATTGACCGTCTGCTTGGACTGGAACGTTCTCCGGCAGATCTCCGTCTGCGTCATGCCGTCCTGCGCGTAAAACAGCGCGTTTGTCACCAGCAGCGTCTTCATCAGCATGCCGTGGCGCTTGGCATATTCGTCGTAGAGGGCGAACTGCTCGTCGCGGAACTTGCAGTACAGATACGCATTTTTCCTGTCTTCCTTCGTCATATGCCACCTCATTGGTCTCTTTCTTTACGGTCAATTTCTTTACTTTTATTGTACGGGCACCGGCCGCGTTTGTCAAGCCCGCCCCGCATGCCGGACAGCGGAAAAACGCGGACAAAAAAAACAGAGCGGCGCGCCCTGCGGCACGCTGCTCCGCCAAACGCCGCTTCGCGCGGCATTTCATCCCTTTTTCACATGCAGCTCGCTCTTGATCTTGGTCGTGGAGATCTCCGGCGTGCGCGGCAGATAGACCACCTCGCAGCCCTCCTCCTTCAGGAAGTCAAACTTGCCCTCCCAATCGTCGCCGATGACGAACGTGTCGACGTGGTATTCGTGCACGTCCGACTTTTTCTGCTCCCAGTTTTCCTCCGGGATGACCAAATCGACATAGCGGATGGCCTCGACCAGCTGCTTGCGCTCTTCATAGGAGAAATAGCACTTTTTCTGCTTTTCGTTCCAGTTAAATTCATCCGTCGATACCGCGACAATCAGGTAGTCGCCCAGCGCCTTCGCGCGGCGCAGCAGGTTGATGTGCCCGTAGTGGAGCAGATCGAAGGTACCGTAGGTAATGACTCGTTTCATAATCCAGATTCCTTTCAACGGCCTGTGGCTGTGTGCTGTGCGTTTCCCAGCCCGTTTATTATAGCATACTTGTGCCGGCCGTTACAATGCTTTCCGGATTTTTCCCGCAAAACGTGCGCAATCGGTCACACTTCGCCGGGCAAAAGGCCGATGTTGTCCAAAATGGCGAACGCGCGGCAAAGATCCTCGCTCAGGTTCAGGCCGTCGCCCGTCCCGGCGATGGCGCCCGCGTTCACCAGCTTCTGCACGGCCGGACGGTAATATTCTGGTATGTCGTCCAAATTTTTGTAGTACGTCATGTCGTCCTCCTTCGGTTCCGGGATGTCTGCGGCGCGCGCGATCAGGTAGTAGCTCGGCGCGCGGTCGATGGTCGCCTTGCCGCACTGCGTCAAACTCGCCTGCACCACCCCTTTTTGCCCGGTTCGCTTTGCGTGATGCTGCGGCCAACTGAGATATTTGGTGCTGTTCCAATAGCTGTCCAATACCGTGATTGTTTCGCCAGTCGCTTTTACTGCCGCAACGTAATGGCCGCCGTTGGCGAAGACGCCATATGCATCGCCCTGATTCAGAATCGCCGCACCGCCCGCGTTCAGATGCGCCAGCAGCTCGGCGTTTTTACTCGTGGTTTTATACCGAAACTGATAGTTTTGCGATGCCTGTTTGAGCAGTGTCGCCATGACCGTGCCGCCGGATACCCGCGCGCCGCAGGACACCGCCAGCCGGCACATCGTCGGGATGTCCACCTCCGCGATGCCCAGCGCGGACAGCGCGTTGCACAGGCTGGCGGGGCCGCAGGCGGAGTTGTAGATGCTGTTGCCGCCGTACTGCACGGATTGATATCGCGCTTCCGTTTGAAATTGAACCCGATATGCGATCGTTCTCACCCCTTCGACTGCTGCGCGCGCTGTTCCCTGCGCCATGCGTCCGCCTGGCGCGCCAGACGGGTAAAGCTGTTGTTCTTCCACCACGCGGCCAGAGACGCCCCGACCGTCCAGCATACCGTCACCAGCTGATAGACGTCGTTTTCCGCCAGCGCGATGCGCTCCCGCCCCCAGACCGCGAGAAGCTGGTTGAGCAGCGCGAGCGCCAGAATCGCCGTGCGCGCGACCGTGTCCGCGCCGATTGTACTGTGGTTCATGTCTTCCCTCCTCATAAAATCAGCGAGATGAGCGCGCCGCAGACCGCGATGCCCACGGCGCTCAAAATTGCCATGATGATGTTCAATTTGGTGGAGATCACCGCAAACTGAACGTTGCCCCGTTCCAGCCGCTCGTCGTGCTTGGCGAGCTGCACGCTGTGCTGCCGCGTCACCTTTTCCAGCTCCCGGACCGCACGGCAGGGACAGGTTTCGTGCTGTTCTGCCATCGTTATCACTTCCCCATCGGCGCCTTCCCGCGCTTTCCCCTCTATAATACACGCCGCCGCCCGCTTGTCCACGGAAACAACTTTCCCGCGCTGTGGAAACAAAAAAATCCGCCCCGCAGGCAAAGCCCACAGGGCGGAACGCGCGCCGTCACAGCGCATAGACCCGTCTGGCGGTCTGATAAAAGACCGCTTCGTGCCAGCGCGCGGGAATCAGCTGCAAAAACAGCGTCAAATACTGCTCCAGATTGACCAGCGGCCAGTCCGTGCCGTACATCAGCTTTTCATAGCCGTTCGCATACGCCATCCACGTGCGCAGCAGGGAAAAATAGCCCTCGTTGTCCCGGCACAGCGCATCCAGATCGACGCGCCCTTCCAGCAGGCCCGACAGGTCGGCATACACATTGCGGTTTTTCTCCATCACCGCGGCGGCGTCGGTCAGCCACGGATTGCCGAAATGGCACATCACAAACGTCGTCTGCGGGAACTGCACCGCCGCCTCGTCCACCGTCAGTGGGTGGGCGTATTTCAGCAGCCCCATGCCGCCCGCCGTCGCGCCCGTGTGAATCGCAACCGGCTTGCCGTAGTGCGCGGCCAGCTCATACAGCGGCGCATACCGCCGGTCGCCGACATAGCGGTGGTGATAGCCGGGATACAGCTTGATGCCGGCACAGGCCGGGCGGCGCAAATGCCGCTCCACCTCTTCCGCCAGCTGCCGCTCCCCCAGGCCGTCCCAGCCTCTGTCCAGCCCCACACAGTAGCGCAGAAACGCCGGATAGGCCGGCAAGCCGCCGGGCGCGCCGTTGCCCATGACGACCGCGCGCACCACGCCCAGCCGCGCAAACGTCTCCCGCAGGTGCGCCTCCGTATAGGCGTGCCCCGCCTGCTCCGCCAGCACGCGAAAATCGTCCTCCCCCGGACAAAAGTGAATGTGTGCATCGATGATATTCATAACCAGCCTCCGGTCGTTGCGTTTTTTGTCATCATACTGCATGGCTATGCCTCCGGTCAACCATCCGTTTCAGACTTTTCGGGAAATTTATGGAACATTTTTGTAATATCTGCCCCAAAATTGTAAATATCTGGTTGACGTTGTGTCGAAATAGGTCTATAATTTGGGTATCACAGAAAATCATCGCGGGAAAGGAGGGCGCATGGCATGGCATTGAGTGGAAGACAGGAAAAGCGGCTGCTCAGCTCCGCTCTGTTTGACGGCTGTGAGACGCAGAGCTATCGTCCTATGGTGCAGGCGCTTTCCCCCACCAGCATTCTGAAGGGACAGCAGATCGACGCGCTCCCGCCCAACGGCTCGGCGCTCGGCTTCCTGCTGGACGGCTGTCTGGATCTGTGCAACCTCAACGGCGTGCTGTTCCACACGCTGCGGCGGGGAGACTTTTTCGAGATCGAGCCGATGTTCTCCCACATCCACACCATCCTCCCCTGGTATCTGCGCGCGCGCACCAACACCGTCGTCACGTATCTCAACAAGAATACGATGCTCTCGCACTTCGAGAAGGACCCCATTCTGGTGCGCAACTACATGCACATCCGCGCGGACTACACCCAGATGCTGACCCGGCAGCTCGACCACTTTACGGCCGCCTCTCCCGGCGTCGCGCTGGCGCTCTATCTGCTCGGCAACCACATGCACAACGTCCTCAAGATGCCGGACGGGCTTGCCGGTCTGGCGCGCCGGCTGAACATCAGCCGCGCCACGCTGTACCGCGCGCTCGCCGACCTCGAACGCCGGAAGCTGATTTCGCACCACGAGAAAACCATCCACCTGCTCGACCCGGACGGCATCCTGTCGTATGCCTACCGCCAGTCGCAGCCGGGCGCGCAGCTTCCCCCGCAATGACACAGCAAAAAACCTGCTCCGGATCGAATGGCGGAGCAGGTTTTTTATCGTGTGCGCGCAGATCGTTCGGCCTGCGCCGTGTTTTTATATCCAGAGCTGAGCCTGCAAACCGATTCCACTTGAAAGAGTATGTGAAGATGATTAAAGATGTGTATAGAGGAATAGAGTTTGCTTTTCATGATACGAAGGATCCCTTTTACTGGAAATGTGACGGTTCAGTAAAAGAGCTGCGGAACCAGCTTGCCGCTCATGCTCAAGATTAACAACAAAAAAGCGTCGCAGAACAACTTCTGCAACGCCCTTGTTAGCATGGTTAGAGTATACCGTAATCCGCTCAAAAAGTCAACCGGTGCCGCCAATTTTTTCTTTGTGTTTTTGCACAATTTATGGTCGATTCTGCCGCTTTTTCTTTGTTCTGATCTAATTTCCGTACTTTTTCACCCTTTAGACGCAGACAATGCTTCTAATGCGCGAAATCGTACTTATAAAATAGCAGCAGAAGCAGAAAAACCGGAGCGGATTGCTCCGCTCCGGTCAGCAGTTGCCCGATTACTTGGAATCCGCCGGGGTCTCGTAGAAACGAACCCAGTCAAAATCCAGCGCCTCCGCGATACGCATTGCAGTACCGACTGGAAGGCGATAATCGCCCAGCTCGATGCGGGTATAATAGCTGCGGGCAATATGAGCTTTCTGCGCAGTAACCTCCTGCGTCAGACCCTTACTTTTTCTCAGTTCGACTAACCAGTCACGCATAATATTCACCTCAAAAAACATAATAAACAATATTTTTGAAAGATATCTTGTTTTTTACGACGTCATTATATCATCATTTTTGCAACTTGTATATGTATTTTATGACGGTTTTCAGATGAATTTGCGCTGTTCTGCTGGTATGATGTTACAAATCAGATAAGACTTGCAAAAAGTTGCTGAACGGAACCCCGCGCTTTCCGCCCGTTTTTGTGCACACTGTCCGATTACTTGACGAGCTTGGAAATCACCTTGAACTCCGAGCCGGACGCCTTGCGCAGCAGCTCGAACAGCACCGCCTCGGCCGTCGTCAGCAAAACGCCCTCCTGCTCGGCGCGGCGCAGGCCGATCTCCATGTCGTGCGCGCAGCGGGAGCCGAGGCAGTCCTCCACGAGGACGACCGTCTTGCCCATGGCGATCAGGTCGATGGCGGTCTGGAGTACGCAGATGTGCGCCTCCGCGCCGCAGATCAGGATGGTGCTGCAATCGGTCGCCTCAATCGTGGCGCGCAGCGCCGGGTCGTCCAGGCAGCTGAACGAGGTCTTGGGCAGCACAGGCGCGACGCCGAGCACTTCCTTGATCTCCGGAACGGTGGAGCCGAGTCCCTTCGGGTACTGCTCGGACGCGACGACCGGGATGTCGAGCGCGTGCAGACCCTGGATCAGCATGCGCGTGCGCGGGATGAAGGCGTCCTTATTGTGCATCGCCGGCATCAGCTTTTCCTGATAATCGATGAGCAGGACGGCGGTATCTTCTCTGTTCAATCTCATAATTTGACACTCCTTTACAGATCATAGGATAGCCCTATTATACCACAGGATTCCCACAAAAGAACACAGTCTGCAATAAAATTTTCCGCGCGCCCCGCCTGTCTGCCCGCGCGCCCCGCGCCGCGCCTGCGGGCGCAGAAAAATGCCGCGCGCGGCAGTCAGGGGTTTGACAAACCGCGCGCTTTCCTCTATACTAAGGATACAAATTATCACGTTTTCCGTTATCCGGGTAACATATGGGAGGGATTCTCATGCCCACAGGCTCCGCTCCGCATCTTCCCCTGATCAAGTTGCATCTCGCCGATCATCTGACGTACCTGCGCGCCAATCATCTGCTCCGGCAGTATGGCGTCACTATCCAGCAGGCGCTGATTATTCAATATCTCGCCTGGCACGCCGATCACAGCATCAATCAGAAAAATATCGAGCTTTACCTGGGCATCAGCAACCCCTCCGTGACCAGTCTGATGAAAACCATGGTCGCCAAAAACCTCATCCGCCGCCTGCCCGACCGCACGGACGCGCGCAGCTACCTGCTCTGCCTGACCGCGCAGGGGCAGAAGCTCCAGGCGGACATCCAGCGGGCGTTTGAGCAGCTCACCTTCGAGGTAAACGCCGGTCTGACCGAGGAGGAGCAGGCGCAGTTCAACGCCCTGCTCGACAAAATCACACACAACCTGACAGCCGTCCTGCGCTGACCCCCCTCCCCGCTGTGCGGAGAGTTCGCGTGTCGGGAAATTTCGACACACTTCAAACAACGCAGGCCTGCTTTTCCGACCATCCGTCTCCCCGCTGTGCGGGGAGTTTTTTTATGCGCCGGAACCGGCCGCCTCCCCGTCCGGAATCTGCCGGCCGGTGTGGTCGATCGTGTACGACCCGGTGTAGATCAGCTCGGACACCGGCGCGAAGGAAAATCCCTTTTCGCAAAGTCCGTCGATGACGTCGGGCAGCGCCGCCGGCGTGTTTTTCGCCGCGTTGTGGAACAGGATGATCGAGCCGCTGCGCGCATTGTCCACCACGCGGCGGACAATCTCCTCCGGTGCGGGGTCCTTCCAATCCAAAGAATCCACGTCCCACTGGATCGTGTACATGCCGATGGAGCGCAGCGTGGAGACGACCGCGTCGTTGTAGTCGCCGTAGGGCGGGCGGAACAGCGTCGGGCATGTGCCCGTGATGCGCTCGATCTTCTCGTTGCAGCTGCGCACCTCCTCGATCATCGCGTCGGTCGAAAGCTCGGTCATGTGCGGATGGGTGGACGAATGGTTCATCACCTCGTGCCCGGCGTCCGCCAGCTGCTTGACCGACTCGGGGTATTTTTCCGCCCATTCGCCGACGACAAAGAACGTCGCGCGGATGTCGTGCTCGCCCAGAATCTCGATCAGCTGCGCGGTGTCCTCGTTGCCCCACGCCGCGTCAAACGTCAGCGAACATATCTTTTCTTCGCGTTCCACGCTGTAAATTGGCAGGTCCTTTTTTGTTGCAGAAGCCAGAAGTATGTCTTTCGCGCCCCAGACTGCGTGCGCGGTCACGCAAATGACCGCCAAAACAGCGGCTCCGAGCGCCAGTTTCTTTCCAGATATAACGGCAAAAAGTCTCATCGTCCCCACCTCAGTGCAGGCTATGCGCGGTCCTGTTTTTTTATACCGGAAGACAACTTGTCCATTCCTCTGTGAATCTCACACAAATTTTCAGTTAAAAATCTGTTCATAAAATGTTCAAAACATGCTAACAAAGTGCTTGCATTTCTTGGTGGATTGTGGTAAATTCATTACCAGGATACAGAACGCACAAAAAACGACGGGATTTTTCGTACAGAATTGTACATACAACTGGCAATTATGTACAAAAATCAGTCCGATTTTTTGGCGGGCAAAACACCCGCCTGTCCGCCCTCCGGTCTGTGCACATCGCAGGTTTTTCTTGCCGCCTGCGGCCGGCGGCGGCGTCTCAGGCGCCGTTTTGCATGAAAAAATGCTTTTGTTATCCGGATCCGTACCCTCATCATTCCAGTCGGGCACAAAGCATGACAGATATTTCTATCTTGTTTTGTGCAATACAAAAACAAAAGGGAGAGTATCACACATGACTTGGAGCACTTCACAACTCATCTGGATTGCTGCCACATTCCTGTTTTTCACAGCTTTGGTAGCAGTCATCTCTTCTTGGAAGACAAGAGGAGATAACCTGGAAACGGCGGAAGGCTACTTTCTCGCCAGCCGTTCTCTGCCGGGCTTCGTCATCGCAGGTTCCCTGCTGCTGACCAACCTGTCCGCAGAGCAGCTCGTCGGTCTGAACGGCCAGAGCTGGAAGACCAACATGGGTGCAATCGCATGGGAAGTCGGTTCCCTGTTCACTCTGCTGGTTCTCGCGTTCTTCTTCCTGCCGAACTACCTGAAGATCGGCACGACCACCATCCCCGCCATGATGGAAACCTGCTACGACAAGAGCACCAAGACGCTGTTCTCGGCGGTCATCGTCATCATGTATTCCATCCTGAACCTGCCGGTCATCCTGTACTCCGGCGCCGTCGTCTTTGAAAACATCTTCGACGTATCCGGCATGTTCGGCATGAGCAAGTTCGCGGCCATCGCCGTCCTTTGCGTTGTCATCGGCATTGTCGGCGGCTGTTACGCCATCTTCGGCGGACTGAAAGCCGTCGCGGTCTCCGACACCATCAACGGCATCGGCCTGCTGATCGGCGGCCTGATGATCCCGTTCCTCGGCCTGGCGCTGCTGGCGCAGGAGACCGGCGGCAGCGGCATGATCGACGGCATCCGTCACATCCTCGCAAACGAGGCTGAGTTCCACAAGCTGAACGCGGTCAACGCGTGGGATTCCGCGCAGCCTCAGGTTCCGTGGCCGCTCATCATCACCGGCATGTTCTTCTCCAACATCTACTGGTGGTGCTGCAACCAGTCGTTCGTTCAGCGCGCACTCGCGGCGAAAAACCTCGCCGAAGGCCAGAAGGGCGCCATCTACTGCGGCTTCCTCAAGTGCCTCGGCCCGCTGTACCTCGTTCTGCCGGGCATCATCGCCTTCTATCTGCCGAGCATTCAGGAGCAGATGCAGAACATCGCCGGCGGTCAGGGCGTCTCGCTGATGGACCAGGCGTATCCGATGCTGGTTGTCCGCTGCGTTCCGTGGCCGGTCATGGGCTTCTTCGCCGCCGTCATGTTTGGCGCAATTCTTTCTTCGTTCAACTCTGTCCTCAACTCCGCTTCCACCATGTTCACCCTCGACCTGTACCGCTCGGTCTTCAAGCCCTCTGCTTCTGACGTCGAGTGCGTCAAGGTCGGCAAGATCTACGGCACCATCGCCGGCATCGTCTCCATCTGCGTTGCGCCGTTCGTTTCCTTCACCGGCAACGGCATCACCACGCTGCTCAACTCGCTGGCCAACTTCGTCTCCATGCCTATCGCCTGGACGATTCTCGCCGCCATCGTGTTCAAGAACATTCCGAAGTGGGCGCCCAAGCTGATCACCGTCGTCGACGTTGTATTCTACGGCGCGTTCCTGCTGCTCAAGCCGGTCTATCCGACCAACCCCACCGAGGAAATCCACTACCTGTACGCGATCGCAGCGCTGTTCTTCATCGACTGGATCATCCTGTGGGCGTGCAACAAGTTCGCGCCGCGCGCAGAGGCGCTCGTTCTGAAGGATGTCGGCGCCGTCGACCTGACGCCGTGGAAATACGGCAAGATCGTCGCGATTGTCGGTGTCATCCTCGCCATCGCCATCTACATCCTGTTCTCGCCCCTCGGCATCGCGTCTGCGGCCGAGCCGGTCAGCTGGCTGGATGTCTGGAACGTGGCAGTTTGATCCCCCTCTTCCGAAAGATACCTACATTTTTGTATCCCTGATATCCCTGCAACATTCCTGCAAAAAGCTCCGGTTCCGTCCGGGGCTTTTTGCCACCCCGATGCGTGCAGCGTGCATTTGCGAGAAAAAGCGTGCATTCCGCACGCGCGTATGCTATAATGAAGTCCAGAGAAAACGAGGTGTTGCTCAACATGGCTGTTACACTGAAACAAATTGCGGAGCTCGCCGGTGTGTCGCGCGGCACCGTCGACCGCGCGCTGTACAACCGCGGCCGCATCAATCCGGAGGTCGCCGAGCGCATCCGCTCGATCGCCAAGGAGCTGGGCTACCAGCCCAACCGCGCGGGCAAGGCGCTGGCGATGGCCAAGCACCCGATCAAAATCGGCGTCGTCGCGCAGGCGACCGAGACGCCGTTCATGCACCTGCTGCTGTCCGGCGTCGAGGACGCGCGCCGGGAGGTCGCCAATTACGGCGCTGAAGTGCTCATCCGCTCCATGATCGGCCTGGACGCGGAGCATCAGCTGCATCTGATCGACGAGCTGGTTGCGGAAAACATCAACGGGCTGGCCATCACGCCGGCGGACGACGACCGCATGCGCACACGCATCAACGAGCTGATCGCCGGCGGCATCCCCGTCGTGACGTTCAACGCCGATATCGACGGCACGCAGCGGCTGTGCTTCGTCGGGCAGGACAGCGCGCTGGCCGGGCGCGCCTGCGCGTCGCTGATGAGCGCCATCATCGGCAACCAGGGTCTCGTGCTCCCCATCTCCGGACACCAGTCCAACCACTCGCACACCCTGCGCATCCAGGGCTTTTGCAGCGAAATGGCGCGCTGCTTCCCGCAGGTCGAGATCCTGCCGCCGGTGTTCTGCCAGGACGACGACGTGCTGACCCAGCGCCTGACCGAGCAGACGCTGCGCGAGCATCCCGACCTGTCCGCCGTCTATGTCGCGGCCGGCGGCCAGTCCGGCGTGTGCCGCGCGCTGGCGCGCCTGGGGTATACCGGCAGCGTGCGCGTCATCTGCTACGACCTGATCCCCAACAATATCAAAAATCTGCTTGACAGTCGTATAGACTTCTTGATCGATCAGGACGCGCACACCCAGGGATATCAGCCCATTATGATTCTTTTTGACTATTTATTTGCCGGAACAGTGCCTCAAAACAAGTATTTTTTCACCGATATCGCCATAAAAAACAAGTACAACGTCTGAGCCGTTCCGCCCGGTTTTCTCTCATTTTCGGGAACCGGGCGGTTTTTTTCTGCTTCCGCGTCCGACATGCGTCAAAAATTTCGTCAAAATATTATCATTGCGTTCACGTGAACGCAAACAAAAAAATATTTTTATATCCGTAAAAAGTTCAAATTTTAGCGTTTTA
>DXIG01000022.1 GCA_019112985.1 Candidatus Butyricicoccus stercorigallinarum
TTTCTTCTCGGCGGGCGCGCACGCGATACCTGTTCCACCGCGTGTTCTGCGCTGCATTTTGAACCCGTGCCGCACGATATCGCGTGGCGCCTTACCTTTTATGAAAAGAAGTTTGACGATGTCACTGTGACGTTGAAATGAGCGGATTTGCAGCATGCGCCGGCGCGGCCGCGCCCAAGGCTCCTCCGCGCAAATGGTCTGAGGAATTGCCCTGCCGTCTGCCCCGGAGTTACTTTATCAAGAGTCAGAGAGGTGATTGTATGGGACCCAATCCCAACGCGGTCTATCCGAATGAGGCCATCAAGCAAGTGGTCTATATCAAAAACGTAATCACAAGACCGAATATTATCGTGGGCGATTACACGTATTATGACGATGTCGACGGCGCCGAGTCGTTTGAAACCCACGTCACGCACCATTACGAATTTTTGGGCGACAAGCTGATTATCGGAAAGTTTTGCGCCATCGCGAAGGGCATTGAATTTGTCATGAACGGCGCAAACCACCGGATGAACAGCGTGACGACCTATCCATTCAACATCATGGGCGGCGGATGGGAGCAGTTCACGCCCAGGCTCGAAGAGCTTCCCTTCAAAGGGGATACGGTCGTGGGGAACGATGTCTGGATTGGACAAAATGTGACGGTGATGCCCGGCGTCCACATCGGCGACGGCGCAATCATCGGGGCAAATTCTGTCGTGACCAAAGAGATTCCGCCGTACTGCATCGCCGCCGGAAATCCGTGCCGGGTAATCCGAAAACGGTTTGACGAGGAAATGATCGCGTATCTGCTTGCGCTCCGGTGGTGGGACTGGGAACCGGATAAAATATTCCGCAATATGGACGCTCTGTGCAGCGAAGATTGGAACCGAATCCGAGCGATCGCAGACGAATGATACCGTACACGCAAATCGCACGCACGACGCCCATGCCCCTGAAGGATTCAGAAAGACGTTGGAACGGACCGGGTGAAAGGAGACCGCCGGAGCATGAAACAGCACACCTACATCGCCATCGACCTCAAGAGCTTCTACGCTTCGGTGGAGTGCCGCGAGCGCGGGCTTGACCCGATGGACACCAATCTCGTCGTTGCAGATGAGAGACGGACGGACAAGACCATCTGTCTTGCGGTCACGCCCTCCCTCAAAAGCTACGGCATCTCCGGACGCGGGCGGCTGTTTGAGGTCAAACAGCGTGTCAGGGAGGCCAACGCCGGACGGCGGCACAACGCGCCGGGACGGCAACTGGAAGGTTCGTCGTATTCCTTCTCCGAGCTGCAAAAAAATCCCGCGCTCGCCATCGACTTTCTCATCGCCCCGCCGCGCATGGCGCACTACATGGCGTACAGCGCCCGCATCTATCAGGTCTACATGAAGTACATCGCGCCGGAGGACATCGTCGTCTATTCCATCGACGAGGTATTCTTAGACGTGACGGACTATTTGCGCACCTACCGGCTGTCTCCCCACGATCTGGCGAGAAAGATCATTTTAGACGTGCTGGAAACCACAGGCATCACCGCCACCGCCGGCATCGGCACAAACCTCTACCTGTGCAAAGTGGCCATGGACATCGTGGCAAAGCACATCCCGGCGGACGAGAACGGCGTCCGCATCGCCGAGCTGGATGAGATGAGCTACCGCAGGAAATTGTGGGCGCACCAGCCGCTCACCGATTTCTGGCGGGTGGGGCGCGGCTACGCGAAAAAACTCGAAGAAAACGGCATGTTCACAATGGGCGACGTGGCGCGGCGCTCACTGACCGACGAAGACCTGCTGTACCAGCTGTTCGGCAAAAACGCCGAGCTGCTGATCGACCACGCCTGGGGCTGGGAGCCCTGCACCATCGAGGCGATCAAAGCGCACAAGCCGAGCGTCAACAGTCTCGGCTCCAGCCAGGTGCTGCACTGCCCGTATGAAGCGGAAAAGGCCCGACTTGTCCTGCGCGAAATGGCCGATCTGCTCGCGCTCGATCTTGTGGACAAAGGTCTGGTCACCGATCAGATCGTGATTACGGTCGGCTATGACATCGAAAATCTCACCGACCCCGCGCGCAGGAAACGCTATCGCGGAAAAATTGTCACAGACCACTACGGGCGAAAGCTGCCCAAGCACGCCCACGGCACCATCCATCTGGACGGCTATACAGCGTCCACGCGGAAGATCATGGGCGCGGCGGCCGAGCTGTTTGACCGCATTGTGGACAAAAGCCTTCTCGTGCGCCGGTTGAACATCGTCGCCGCCCGCGTCATCCCGGAAGCGGAGGCGCTGTCAAAGCAGGATGCCTGCGAGCAGCTCGACCTGTTCACCGATTACGCCGCGCTGGAGCAGCAGCGGGAACAGGAGCGCGCCGCGCTCGACCGGGAGCGCAGGATGCAGAAAACTCTGCTGACCATCAAAAAGAAGTTCGGCAAGAACGCCATTTTGCGTGGCATGAATTTGGAGGACGGCGCGACGGCGAAGGATCGCAATGCGCAGATCGGGGGGCATAAGGCGTGAAGCGAAACAACCTGAAAAAATATATCCTTCCGGCAATCATGCTGACGGTCTTTGAGACGGTTGCGATTACACTGTGGCTGACAAAGCATACCATCTTTTATCTCTTCAATTTCAGCTATATCGGAATCTCCATTGCATTGGGACTTGTTCTTTTCGCCCAGAACTATCCACACGCAAGGCGCGTTGTCCAGCTCCTCGTCGGCCTCTATATGCTCCTCTATCTGGGCCTTATTTGTAATGAGAATATGCAGATCGAGGGCTTTTGGTACTATCTCTTCACCGGAGTCTTTGAAGCCGCTACGATCCATTACGCCGTTGCAAAAATTTTCGGACCGCTGATTTTCGGGCGCGGCTGGTGTGGATATGCCTGCTGGACTGCAATGGTACTCGACTTTCTGCCATATCAAACGCCCGACCACAGAAGGCGAAAAATCGGTTGGATCAGATATGTAACCTTTATCGTCTCTCTCGTATTTGTTGCCGCTCTCTTTGCGGCAAATGCAGCGAATATGGAAGAAATCATGTTTTGGGCATTTATCGCCGGAAATGCGCTCTACTATGTTGCCGGCATCACGCTTGCGATTGCATACAAAGATAACCGGGCTTTCTGCAAATACATCTGTCCCATTACCGTGTTTTTGAAGCCGATGAGCTACTTCGCACTGTTCAGAGTCCAATGCGACAAAAGCAAATGCGTATCATGCGGCAAGTGTAAAACAGTCTGTCCGATGGATGTTGACGTCACCGACAACTCCAGAAAAAGAAAAAATGGAACCGAGTGCATTCTGTGCATGGAATGCGTCAGGAGCTGCCCGAAAGACGCTCTGTGACAAACCGAAACGGAGGAGAGAACTTATGAAGGATTCCTACGAGGACATCATCGGTCTGCCGCACCATGTCTCTGCCACCCGGCCGCAGATGTCCCTGCACGACCGGGCGGCGCAGTTCGCGCCCTTTTCCGCCCTGACCGGCTATGATGCGGTTATTCGCGAGACCGGGCGGCTGACGGAGAAAAAGATCGAGCTGGACGAAGGCGCGCTCGACCAGCTCAACGCCAAGCTGCAGCGGCTCCTCGACGCGCTGGACGAGGCGCCGGAGATCACCTTCACCTACTTCAAGCCGGACGCGCGCAAGGCCGGCGGCGCCTATCAGAAAAAGACCGGCGTGGTGAAGCAGATCGAGGACACGGCGCGCCTGCTTGTCCTGTGGGACGGGACGAAAATTCCGATGGACGACATCCTGGACATGGAAGGCGATGTGTTCGCGGCGTTTCGATGATACCGCCTGCCGCACGGCAAACAGAGCGCAAGCGCTCCGCCTGACAGGAATCCCGCTGTCCGGGAAATCATGTATCCGGATAAAACCGGCCATGATTTGCGCC
>DXIG01000023.1 GCA_019112985.1 Candidatus Butyricicoccus stercorigallinarum
TTATGATAGAGTAGTAGTTATTAGAGCCCCTCTCCAAGGGCTGTCGCTGGATGCTGCAATTGGTGTTTGCATCCTTTTTATTTTGTGCTCTCTCCAAGATACTCCTTGTGATGTTCCGGACCACCACATTCAGCAATATCGACCGAAATCTGTAAAAAATTTCAATCCATATTGATGATATATTATTAGACGTCTGCGTCTATTGTAGCAGACCTCTTAACACAATATCAACACAGGAAAAGCACATCCAATGGAAAAATTTTGTACCAACAGTTGTGCAAAATTTATAAAAATATTCTCATTTTATTTGAAGACCTAACCATTTGTTCCCAATGAGCACCACCATTTCACCACTTTTTGTCCTCTTTTTACCAGAAAATTGCAGATTTTTGTCCAAAACGCGCTAAGATTTCGTTTGTCTAATTTTTAACAAGATCGAAGCGCACGCCGTGCGCACAGACCTCTCCCATTTTACTTGTCTTTTTTCTACCCCATATTGTCTATACGTTCTACCGTCTCCGGGTGGTTTCTTTTTTGCAACATTGCCGCGCCCTTTTCCGCGCGCGAAAAAGCCGCCGGTCGTTCGACCGGCGGCCCGAAGCTGTCAAAAAGCAATGCGTCGTGCAGGAACGAAAAAGCTTCCCGCGTGCGCTGCCAGCGCCCGGCAGCGTTTTGCCGCCCGCAGGCGACAGGCGCGTCGGAAAAAAACACCGCTCAGCCCGCAAACGTGCGCGCCGCGCGCGTGCGCTGCCGCGGGCTGCCTGTTCTCAAAAAACGCCTGCGTTTTTGGAAGCGTGTCGAGATTTCCCGACACACGAAAGCCGCCGGTCATGTGACCGGCGGCCCTTGCGCCAATATGTGTGGTTTTTGAGATTACAGCAGCTCTCTCTTGATGATCTCGAGCGCTTCCGGCGCCTGCTTGTCCATCTTCTCCGGGAAGCCGAAGTAGGAGACACAGATGATGTTGTCGCCGCCGACCTTCGGTGCGTCCGGCTTCAGCTGCTTGTTCGCGAAGTCCATCTCGCGCAGCGTCTCGAAGATGCCCGCGAAGTCCACTTCGCCCTCGCCCATCGCGGTGTGCTGATGGATGGTGGCGTCCGCACGGCCGCGCGCATTCAGCCAGGGCGGATTGAGGATGTAGCGGCAGTCCTTGGTCTGGTTCCAGGTATCCGCCAGCAGCACGTGGGTCAGCTCGTCGCCCGCGTACTTGAGCATGTGGCGCACGTCGCCCTTGCCCTGATCGTAGAAGAAGCCGTGGGACGCGGAGTAAACGTAGCCCAGGTTCTTGGAGCGGAAGGACTTGACGATGTCGCAGGTCTCGTCGTTCAGCTCGCAGAAGTCGTACGGATGAGACTGGATCTCAACGCGCAGGCCCTCGCGCTCGATGATGGGCAGCAGCTCCTCCATCGACTTGTAGAACATGCCGTTGCAGATCTCCTGCTGGTTCGGATCGCCGGAGAACTCGGTGTTGATGACCGGAACGCCCATATTAACCGCGATCTCGATGATGCGCTTCCAGTTGGCAACCGCGTGCTGGCGCTGCTCCTCGGTCGGGCCGCTCCAACGGTAGACAACGATGAACGAAGAGATCTCCACGCCGGTTTCCTTGAGCGCCTGACGGTACTCGGCCTCCGCTTCCTTGGAGAACAGCGGATGCTTGTAGAACGGGTTGATGCGCGGATGCGGGGACTGCTCGATGTACTTGTAGCCCCAGTCCGCTACCTTGTGCACATAGTCGTTGATGGACATCTGCTTGGCGAGCACGTCAACGTCGAATGCGATTTTCATAAATGGTTCCTCCTTACCGTATTGATGTTGTCCGCCTTCCGGCGGCCTTTCGATGGTTTTATTATACCCACTGGCGCGCCGTATGCCAATGATAGTATTTGCCCATTTCCTGCGATATTCTGCTCTCTTCGCTCTTGCCATTTGCGCGCGCATCTGTTACGATGGAAAACAGAAAGAGGGTGAGCAAAATGCTGATTCCGGAACCCGGTGTACATCAGACCTCCGAGCGCTACTACTTCACGCCGTCCGCGCTGGCGCAGGAGCTGTTCTACTACCCGACGCGCTGCGGGCACTACTTCTGCACGAATGCGTATTCCTTCGGTTCCCAGTCGGACATCGCCCTGCAGGGCGACCACAACCGCAATATTATGTTATTCGCCGTGCAGGACGGGGCGCTGGAGCTGGAATTTGACAACAAGATCACGATAGCCGGCTCCGGGCAGGTCGTGCTGTTCGACTGCCGCGAGCCGTACCGCTACCGCGGCTCGGACGGGCTGGAATTTACCTGGTTGCTATTTAACGGGCTGAATGCGCGCGATTTTTACCGCCGCATTCTCCAGGCGCACGGCGACCGCCATGTGTTTGCGCCCGCCGCCTATTCAGAAATCGTGCTCGCGCTCGGCTCGCTGCTCAGCGGCTGCGCCTCCGGCGAGCGCCTGAGCGAGGCGGCCTGCTCCCAGCTGCTGCACCGCGTGCTGTGCCAGCTGCTGCTGGAGGACACGGGCACGGTGCGCGGCGCGGACAACAGCATCGCGCAGGCGATCCGCTACATGAACGCGCACCTGTTCGAGCAGCTGAGCGTGTCGATGGTCGCGGAGGCGGTCAGCCTCAGCCCGTCGCACTTCTCGCGCCAGTTCAAGCGGCACACCGGCTATTCGCCCTACGAATACATCGTGCTGCGCCGGCTCGACCGCGCCAAGTACCTGCTGACCTCCACCACGCTGACCGTCAAGGAGATCGCCTACCACATCGGCTACAACAGCGAGGAAAATTTCATCCACAGCTTTCAGAAAAACGTGGGCATCTCGCCCAGCCTGTTCCGCAAGTACCCCATCTGAAACAACAAACCGCCGGCTTTCGCCGGCGGTTTTGCGTCTCAAAACAATCAAGTGCGCCGGTCGGTCAGCTCCGGTTTACTTCTTATAAAATTCCGGCATGGCGGCCATCTCGATCGGAACGACCGCGCCGTCCTTCTGGCTGGCGACCAGTGCGTCCGCCGTCACGTTGGCGATATAGCCGTCCCACGCGTTCGGGCCGTTTACCTCGCCCTTGCGGGTGGAGTTGATCCATTCCTGAATTTCCGTGTCGTAGGCCTCGATGAAGCGCTTCTTCCAGTCGTGGCCGATCGGGGTGGTCAGGCCGCCCGCCTTGCGGTAGCTCGGCGCTGCCGGGGACGGCAGATCGATGACGCCCTCCTCACAGACGATCTGGCAGTTGATGTCGTAGCCGAAGCGGCAGTTGACAAAGACCTCGACCATCGCGATCAGGCCGGAGCGGCACTTGAGGAACATCAGCTGCGGGTCCTGCAAGTCGCGGTGCGTGTGCTTGGTCTGGCGCGGCATCATGACCTGTGCGGACTCGTATTCGTCGCCGACCAGCCAGTGCAGCACGTCGATCTCGTGGATGGCGGTGTCGTGCACGGCCATCGGGGTGTCGTAGTTGGTGCCGACCTCCGGGTTCCAGTGGGTGCACTTGAGGTACAGCGGCGCGCCGAACTCGCCGGAGTCCAG
>DXIG01000024.1 GCA_019112985.1 Candidatus Butyricicoccus stercorigallinarum
AATTGGCAAAGTCCATAATCTCGTCAAAGATCGACTCCGCCGTCTTTTCGTCCACGCCGCGCCGGATCGCGCCGTCGATGCCGAGCGACGGGTTGCCGTAGATGAAGTTGTCGCGCTCCTTCGCCAGCTCCTTCATCTTCTTTTTGGACATCGCGCGGCGCACCATGTCCGCCTTGCCGAGCGAATAGCCCGCCAGCACGCGGAACACTTCCATGACCTGCTCCTGATAGACCATGCAGCCGTAGGTGACCGAGAGGATGTCCCGGAGCAGCGGGTGCTTGTATTTGACCTGCGAGGGGTCGTGCTTGCAGGCGATGTAGCGCGGGATGGACTGCATCGGCCCCGGGCGGTACAGCGCGACGACCGCCGTGATGTCTTCGATCGAGTGCGGCCGCAGCCCGGTGACGACGTTGGTGATGCCCGCGCTTTCCAGCTGGAACACGCCGGACGTCTTGCCCTGCGCCAGCATGGCGTACGTCGCGTCGTCGTCCAGCGAGATGCCGTCCAGATGAAAGTCCGGGTGCGCGCGCCGCACCATCGCCTCCGCGTCGGCGAGCACGGTCAGGTTGCGCAGGCCGAGAAAGTCCATCTTGAGCAGACCCAGCTCCTCCAGCGTGGTCATGATGTACTGCGTGACCATGTTGCCGTCGTTCGCCGCCAGCGGCACGTAGTGGTCGACCGGCTCGTTGGTGATGACGACGCCCGCCGCGTGGGTGGAGGCGTGGCGCGGCATGCCCTCCAGGCTGCGCGCCGTGTCGATCAGGCGGTGCACCGTCTCGTCGCTCTCGTACATGCCGCGCAGCTGCTCGGAGGCGGCCAGCGCCTTGTCCAGCGTGATGTGCAGCTCCGCGGGCACGAGCTTGGCGACCACGTCCACGTCGCCATACGGCAGGTTCATCGCGCGGCCGACGTCGCGGATGGCGTTGCGCGCCGCCATCGTGCCGAACGTGACGATCTGCGCCACGTGATCCGCGCCGTATTTGTTCGTGACGTATTCGATGACCTCCTGCCGGCGCTCGTAGCAGAAGTCCACGTCGATATCCGGCATACTGACGCGCTCCGGATTGAGAAAGCGTTCAAAGTACAGCGAGTACTGAATCGGGTCGAGCGTCGTGATGTCCAGACAGTAGGAAACCATCGAGCCCGCCGCCGAGCCGCGCCCCGGCCCGACCGGGATGCCCTGCGTCTTGGCGAAATGGATAAAGTCCCAGACGATCAGGAAGTAATCGACAAAGCCCATGCGCGCGATCATGTCCAGCTCATATTCCAGACGTGCGCGCTTTTCGCTGTCCGCCGGGTCGTAGCGGCGCGCGAAGCCCTCCATGCACAGCTTGTGCAGGTACTCCTGCGCGGTGTAGCCCGCCGGGACGTCGAACGACGGCAGATGATAGGCGCCGAACGTGAAGTCCAGATTGCAGCGCGCCGCGATGTCCGCGCTGTTGGCAATCGCCTCCGGGTGCTCCGGAAACAGCGCCGCCATCTCCTGCTCGCTCTTGAGGTAAAACTCCTCCGTCTCGAAGCGCATGCGGTCGGCGTCGTCCACCGTCTTGCCCGTCTGGATGCACATCAGAATGTCCTGCAGCTTGGCGTCCTCCCGGCGGGTGTAGTGCGCGTCGTTGGTCGCGACCAGCGGAATGCCGGTCTCCTCCGCGATGCGGAGGATGCCGCGGTTGACGTCCGCCTGCTCGCGCAGGCCGTGGTCCTGAATCTCCAGATAAAAGTTCTCCGCGCCGAAAATGTCGCGGTATTCCAGCGCCATCTGCTTGGCCGCCGCGTAGTTCTGCTGTAAAAGAAGCGACGGCACCGCGCCCGCCAGGCAGGCGGACAGCGCGATCAGACCGCCGGAATGCTGCCGCAGCAGCTCGAGATCGACGCGCGGGCGGTTGTAAAAGCCCTCGGAAAACGACAGGCTGACGATGTGGATGAGGTTGCGGTAGCCCTCCTCATTTTTGCACAGCAGGACGAGGTGATAGGGGTTGTTGTCCAGCCCGTGCACCTTGTCGTGGCGCGTGCGGCGCGCGACATAGACCTCGCAGCCGATGATCGGCTTGACGCCCGCCGCCTTCGCCGCGCGGTAAAAATCGATCACGCCGTACATGACGCCGTGATCGGTGATGGCAATGGCCTCCTGCCCGATCGTCTTGACATGCTCCATCATCGTGGAGATGCGGTTGGCGCCGTCGAGCAGGCTGTATTCGGTATGTACGTGCAGATGCACAAAGCTCATGTTGGTTCCTCCTCCGCCGCCGCGCGCGCGAGCGACACGATGCGGCGCATGCGGTGGTTCAAGCCCGGCTTGGAAATGGGCGGATCGAGCCGCGCCGCCAGCTCGGAAAGGCTGGCCGTCGGGTCGTCCAGCCGCAGGCGGATGGTCTCGTGCAGCGCGTCCGGAAAAATGTCCCAGCCGCCCCGGTCGAGGGCGCGCCGGATGACGGCGATCTGCTCCGCCGCCGCGTTGGACGCCTTGATGACGTTCGCGGTCTCGCAGTTGACCCGCCGGTTGACCCGGTTGCGCAGCTGCTTTTCCACCTTGGCTTCCATCATGCGCAGCGCGGCGTGCGGCGCGCCGATCAGCGTGAGAAAATCCTCCGCGCCCGACGTGTCCTTCCAGTACAGCAGGGACGCCGATTTGCGCGTGGTCAGCTTGGGCGACAGATCCATATCCAGCATCAGGCTCATGACCTCGCGGCACAGCGTGTGGTGCGGCGTGGTCAGCTCCAGATGCGTCTTTTTGTCGGGGCTGGCCACCGTGCCCGCCGCGAGAAAAATGCCGCGCAGAAACGACGCCCGGCAGCAGTCCTCCTCAATCACGTTGCGATTGAGGTGATAGGTCAGATGATATTTCAAATCGTAGCCGAGCGCGGAAAAAATGCGCGCCAGCTGCGCTTCCTCGGTAATTTTGATGACAAATCGTCCCCCCGCGCCCGCCTCCGGCCGCCGGACCGTCACCCCGAACGCGCGCGCGAGCAGCGGCGGAATGCGGCGCGCCAGCGCCGCGCTGCCGGTCACCATACAGATTTCTGTATGGGAGAATGCGTGCGCGTACAGCAGCATGCCGTACATCTCCGCGACCGCGCAGCACGTGCGGCTGACCGGAAGGCGGCACAGCTCCTCCTTGGTTTCCGAAGAAAATGACACCGCAATCCCTCCTCAAATCTTTCCCGGCTCGGTCTGCTGCGCAAGCAGGTCATACGCGCCATACACGCCCTCCCGCGCGCCGCAGACCTTCGCGAACGTGTGCACGACCGCCTGCGCGAGCAGCGCGGGGTCGTGGCGCGCGAACCGGCTGCCGTGCGCGATGAGCGGATAGCCGAACATCTTCACGCCGGCGGCGCGGAAGCGCTCCATGTCGATGGCGACCGGCTCCGCGTCCTCCGTCTTGTAGCGCGCCTGAATGGAATCGGGCACGGGCGCGGTGTTGTAGATGCAGGCGTCCACCAGACCCGCCGCGCTGTGCTGCAACAGCGCGGACAGATGGTCAAACGCGGTGTAACCCTCCGTCTCACCGTCCTGCGTCATGATGTTGAGCACATAGACTTTGGGCGCTTTCGCCTTTTTGAGCGCGTCGACTATGCCGTCGACCAGCAGATTGGGGATGATGCTGGTGTACAGGCTGCCCGGCCCGAGCAGAATGAGGTCGGCGGACAGAATCGCGTCCACCGCGTGCGGCAGCGCCCGGGCGTTTTCCGGCTCCAGCCGCACCCGCTGGATGCGGCAGTTCTGCTCCTTCTTTTTGGCGGCGATTTTGGACTCGCCGACGACGCTCGCGCCGCTTTCAAAGTCCGCGACGAGGTTGACGTTGGCGTTGGTCACCGGCAGCACCTTGCCCGTAACCGCCAGAACCTCGTTCATGCGCGTGACCGCCTCCTCAAACGAGCCGGAGATGCCGTTGAGCGCCGCCAGAAACAGGTTGCCGAACGACTGCCCCTTGTTGATGCCCTCCGGGAAGCGGTAGTTCATCAACTCCACCATCGTCGGCTCGGTGTTGGCGAGCGCCGTGATGCAGTTGCGGATATCGCCCGGCGGCAGCATGCCGAGATCCTCGCGCAGCACGCCGCTGCCGCCGCCGTCATCCGAGACGGAGACGATGGCGGTGATGTTTTCGGTATACGTCTTCAGTCCGCGCAGCATGGTGGACAGCCCCGTTCCGCCGCCGATGACGGCGATGCGCGGGCCGAGGCTGCGCGCCGAGCGAAGCGACTGCCGGTGCTGCCGCTTGCGCAGCCCCAGCTTGCGCGAAGCGCGCAAAACGCGCAGGTATGCCCTGCGATACAGTGGTCTTGCCATATCGATTTACCCCTTGTGACTGTCGCGGTGGGTCGCGGTGGCGATGATGTTGTTCTCCAGCAGGTGCTGAGTGACCGCCTCCGCGATGGCCACAGAGCGGTGGCGCCCGCCGGTGCAGCCGATGCCGATGGTCAGCACGGCCTTCCCCTCCCGGGTGTACTGCGGGATGAGGAAATCGAGCAGGCTGAACAGCTTGTCGAGATACCGGTCGGCCGTGCCGTCGCAGAACACATAGTTGCGCACCTGCGGGTCGGTGCCGTTTTTCTCGCGCAGGCTGATTTCATAATAGGGATTGGGCAGAAAGCGCACGTCGAACACCAGGTCCGCGTCCGCCGGAATGCCGTATTTGAAGCCGAACGAGATGACGTTCACGTGCATCAGCCCGGAGCGCGAGCCGGTGGCCAGCGAGATGATAGTCTCGCGCAGCTGGGCGACCTCGAAGCGCGTCGTATCCACGACAAAGTCCGCCCGCGCGCGGATCGGCGTGAGCAGCTCGCGCTCGCGCTCGATGGCGTCGCTCATCGTGACGCCGTTTTCCATCAGCGGATGCTTGCGGCGCGTCGCCTTGTAGCGGTTGATGAGTGTCGGATTAGCCGTGTCCAGAAAGACCAGCTTGTATTCGCAGCCGATCTCCCGCACGCGGTCAAACGCCGCGAGCAGCGCTGCGATGTCCTTTCCCGCGCGCGCGTCCACCGCCAGCGCGACGCGCTCATACTGCCCGCCGGTCGCGGCGAGACAGATCTCCGCAAACGCGGGAATGAGCGCGACCGGCATGTTGTCCACGCAGTAATACCCCAGGTCTTCCAGCGTCGCCATGGCTCTCGATTTTCCCGATCCGGACATGCCGGAAAGAATGAAGAACTTCATATCATCTGCCCTTTCTCTGTTGCTGCCGGAGGCGCGTCCGCGCTCACAGCACGCGCACCTCCGCTTCGAGCTGCACGCCGAACTGGCGCTTCACCTCGTCCTGTACGTGCGCCATCAGCGCGAGCACATCGGCGCACGTCGCGCCGCCGCGGTTGATGACGAACCCCGCATGTTTTTCCGAAACCTGCGCGCCGCCGACGGTATATCCCATCAGACCGGCGTCCTGAATCAGCTTGCCCGCAAAGTAGCCCGCCGGGCGCTTGAACGTGCTGCCCGCGCTCGGGTACTGGAGCGGCTGCTTGTCGCGCCGCCGCGCGGCAAAGTCGTCCATCTTCGCGCGGATCGCGGCGGGGTCGCCCTCCCGGAGCTGCAATTCGGCGGAAAGCGCGATCCAGCCCGGGTGGCTCTTGTACGTGCTGGCGCGGTAGCTGAATGCGTGCTCCCGGCCGGTGAGCGTGCGAATCCTGCCGCTCCCCACGTCGTAATAGCGCGAGCTGAGCACGACGTCCGCCATCTGGCCGTCGTAGGCGCCCGCGTTCATGAACAGCGCGCCGCCGAGCGAGCCGGGGATGCCGCCCGCAAACTCCAGGCCGGACAGCTCCGCCCGCTGCGCCTCGTTGGCGAGCACGGACAGCAGCGCGCCCGTCTGCGCCGTCAGGCGCGTTCCTTCGATTTGAATACCGGCGTAGTCGCCGCCGATGCACAGCACGACGCCGCGGATGCCCTCGTCGCGCACTAAAATGTTGGAGCCGTTGCCGATCACGGTCAGCGGCAGACCCGCCGCCCGCGCCGCCTGCGCCGCGCCGCACAGCGCGCGCTCGCTTTTGGGCGAGACCAGCAGATCGGCGGGGCCGCCGATGCGGAACGACGTGTGGCGGCTCATCGGCTCGTCGGGATACAGCGCGACCTCTTCGGTCAGTGCGCCCAGATTGCGTTTGAATACTTCTATCATGAAATTCATTCCTTTATCACATAAATAGCGCCCACAATCAGACACTGATACAATTTTATTATACCATGCCGCCGTGCGAAAGGAAACGCCGCCGCCGAAATTTCCGCAAATCGCTTTCGCCCATTTTCCGCGCCAAACAAATGCGCGCCGATTTTCGTTTTTCTCTTGTTTTTCCATCTCAGGTCGCATACAATAGTAGTAACCAATTCGCCGCTGTCCGCCGCCGCGCGCGGCAGCAGCGCCAACCGGAGGCTCCCGTTATGATTTATGTGACAAGTGATCTGCACGGCTGTTTGGAAGACTGGAAGCAACTGCTGCAAAAAATCCGCTTTTCTGACAACGACACGATGTTTGTGCTGGGCGACTGCGTCGATCTCGGCCCCGACCCGATCGGTCTGCTGCACGATATGATGGGGCGCCCCAACGTGTTCCCCATTCTCGGCAACCACGAGTGGCTGTTCGCCCGCTGCGCGCGCACCATTCCGCCCGAGGCGGACGCGGACAATCTGATGTCCTTTTTTGACGATTATTCCGTGCGCGACCTCGCCCAGTGGGCGGCGAGCGGCGGCCAGCGCACGCTCTCGCAGTTTCTCGAGCTGGACGCCGAAGGGCGCGAGGCGATTCTCGACTACATCGGCGAGATGACGCTGTACGAGGAGGTCGAGGCGGACGGCGTTTCGTTCGTGCTGACGCACAGCGGCATCGAGGAATTTGACCCCGACCAGCCGCTGGAGGACTATCCCCCCTCCGCCTTTCTGATGGCGCAGCCCGAGCCGGGCATGGAATATTTTGCCGACCGCACCGTCATCGTCGGGCATCGTCCGACCTATCGCCTGGCGGGCGGCACGGCGGGCAAAATCCTCGACGACGGCGGCATCATCTATATCGACTGCGGCGCGGCGCACAAACAGGACGGCGGCTGTGTCGGCTGCCTGCGCCTCGACGACTTCGCGGAATTTTACATCGACTGAAACGCGCACCTGCACCCGGCTGTCCCCTTCGGACAATGCCGGGGCTTTTTTGTCCCGCGCTGGGACTTTTTCCCTGCCGCCGGTGGAATGCGCGTAAAATTCCTGTATCAACCGCTATAATTTGTGCGAATTGACTGGAAATAGCCGCGTGGGTTTGGTATACTATAGGTAATCTTGATATTTTTCCGAATGTGTGCAAAGGAATGGTGAGATATAGAATGAAACTGAGTTTGGAAAACCTGGAGAAAAAAATAAACTGGAAGGGCTACCGCCTGCCGGATTATGACATCGAAGACATGCGCAAGCGCACCAAGGCCGCGCCGACCTGGCTGCACATCGGTGCGGGCAATGTCTTCCGCGCGTTCCCGGCTGTGCTGGCGCAGCGCATGCTGACCGCCGGTCTGACCAACAAGGGCATCATCTGCTGCGAAGAGCACGACGAGGAGATCATCGACAAGGCGTTCCGCCCGTTTGACAATCTCTCGATCTGCGTCACGCTGTATGCGGACGGCGCGCTCAAGAAGGAAGTTGTCGGTTCGATTGCGGAGTCGCTCAAGATGAGCGCGGAATTTGACCGCGTGCGCGAGATTTTCTGCTCGCCCTCCCTGCAAATGGTCTCGCTGACCATCACAGAAAAGGCCTACATCCTGCGCGGCGTGGACAAGAACTATCTGCCCGACGTACAGGCGGATATGGACAACGGTCCGATCGGCTGCCGCAGCTTTATGGGCAAGCTGGCCTGCCTGTGCCTGCGCCGCATGCACGCCTGCGGCACCCCGATTGCGCTGGTCTCCATGGACAACTGCTCCAACAACGGCTATCGCTTACAGCGCGCCATGTTCGAGATCATCAATACCTGGTTCCACAACGGCAAGATTGACGCCATGGAGTTCTCCTACCTGACCAGCCAGGTTTCCTATCCGCGCACCATGATCGACAAGATCACGCCGTTCCCCAACCCGAAGATTGCGACCATCCTGCGCAAGGACGGGCTGGATATGGTCAAGCCGGCGCTGACCGAGAAGGGAAGCTGGGTCTCCTGCTTTGTCAACACTGAGTCTCCGCAGTATCTGCTCATCGAGGATCAGTTCCCCAACGGACATCCGCCGCTCGAGCAGCTCGGCATCATCTTCACCACCGGACGCATCGTCGAAAAGAGCATGGAGATGAAGGCTTGCTCCACGCTCAACCCAATGGACACCGCCATGGCGGAATTCGGCATGATGCTCGGCTATGAGACCATCAACTGCATTGTAAATGACGACGATATCCGCACCTTTATCACCAACCTCACCCATATCGAATGCATGCCGCTGGGCGCAGATCCGGGCGTGCTCGATCCGGATGAATTTGTCCACGAGATTCTGACCGTGCGCTATCCCAACCCGTACCTCAACGATACGGCGGCGCGTATCATGACCGATACCTCGCAGAAGATCGGCACGCGCTACGGCCAGATTCTGAGCAATTATTACAATTCTCCCGTTCCGATGCACCGCGTCTCCCATCTGCGCTTTATCCCGCTCGCCATCGCGGGCTGGCTGCGCTATCTGATCGGTGTGGACGACAACGGCGAGCCGATGCAGCTCAGTCCCGATCCGCTGCTCGAATCGCTGCGCGGCAAGCTGGCCGGCATCACGCTCGGCAGCACGGCGCGCCGTGAGCAGCTCTATCCCATTCTGTCTGACCGCACGCTGTTCGGACTCAATCTGTTCGAGGTCGGCTGCGGTGACCGCGTCATCGAGTACTTCAACGAGCTGATCGCAGGTCCGGGCGCTGTCCGCACGACGCTGCACAGACGCTGCAACGACAGAGATACCGACCTGCTCATCTAACCCCGCCGTACTTTTCTTTCTGCACCGTACTTTTCTTTCTGCACCGTACTTTTCTTTCTGCATAGAAAGAAAAGTAGGCAAAAGAAAGACGTCCGGCTCGCTCCCGCGAGCGCGAACAGGCGGACGGACGGTCCTCCTGTTCGCCCCTCCACCGCTTGGCCGGTGGGGAAACCACTTGGCTCCGGCAAGAGAAAAGCGGGCGAAAGAAAGACGTCCGGCTCGCTCCCGCGAGCGCGAACAGGCGGACGGACGCTCCTCCTGTTCGCCCCTCCACCGCCTGGCCGGTGGGTGAAACCTTAACACAACAGCGAAAAAGCCATTGCCCGCAGGCAATGGCTTTTTATACAGGTTTTTTCGAGTAAAATGGGCGGAAAACAGGAAAAAACAGCAGGCTCCCGCGGGAACCTGCTGTAATGGAATCCGAATGTAAGATGCTCTTACTTCAGCTCGACAGAAGCGCCAGCCTCTTCCAGCTGAGCCTTGATGGACTCGGCGTCTTCCTTGGAAGCGCCTTCCTTGATGGTGGACGGAGCCTCGTCGACCTTGGCCTTGGCTTCCTTCAGACCCAGACCGGTGATCGCGCGGACAACCTTGATGACGTTGATCTTCTTGTCGCCAGCGGAAGTCAGGACAACGTCGAACTCGGTCTTCTCCTCAGCAGCAGCAGCCTCGCCGCCGGCAACAGCGCCGCCAGCAACAGCAACCGGGGTAGCGGATACGCCAAATTCTTCTTCCAGAGCCTTAACCAGCTCAGCCAGTTCCAGAACCTTCAGTTCCTTGACGGCTTCCATAATCTCATTGACAGTCATGGTAATAACCTCCAAATTTCAAAATTTAATGTGTGGGGAGCGGGAAACATCGTGTTCCCTGCAAACAGCAATTATTCTGCTGCTTCAGCAGCCTTCTCAGCGACCAGAGTGGAAACCAGAGCTTCCTGATCTGCCTCGCCCTTCTCGGCGATTGCGTTAAGCGCAATAGCCAGCTGCATGATCGGGTAGTTGAAGCTGTACAGCGTCTGCGCGATGAGAACTTCCTTGCTCGGCAGCTTCGCCAGCTCGTCAACCTTGGATGCCGGTACAACCGCGCCTTCCAGGAAACCGACCTTGACGGAGAAGTTGTCGTGACCCTTCGCGAACTTGGCGAGGATCTTCGCCGGAGCGACGACGTCGTCCGAGCCGATCGCGATGGCGGTGGTGCCGTTCAGGTGCTCGATGAAGCCATCAAAGCCCAGCTCCTTCGCCGCGAACTTCAGCATCGTGTTCTTGACAACGCTGTACTCAACGCCGGCCTCGCGCAGCTCCTTGCGCAGAGCGGTATCGTCCGCTACGTTGATGCCCTTGTAATCAACCAGGACACCGGCCGGAGAATTCTTAATCTTTTCAACCAGAGAAGCAACCTGTGCCTTCTTCTGTTCCAGAACCTTTGCGTTAGGCATAGTCTGTTTCACCTCCATAAAAATGATAGGGACATGAAAAAATGCCCTTCTGCTCAAAGACAGAAGGGCATGAAAACATCGTCAGATGAAGTGTTTCATCAAAAATGCTTGCCTCGGCAGGATGGCTTGCGCCGGTTAGGATGGTTGTCCATCTCCTGCTGTCTTTGAACGAGCTATTAAATTATAACAGCCATCCGTCCGCCTGTCAAGGCGTTTGACGAAAATTAGTTGCCGATCTTGGCGGCGTTGACCTTGACACCCGGGCCCATGGTCGAAGCGACGACGCAGGAACGGATATACTGACCCTTCGCAGCGGCCGGCTTCGCCTTGATGATCGCACCCATCAGCGTGTTGAAGTTCTCAGCGAGCTTCTCGGTGCCGAAGGAAACCTTGCCGATCGGGCAGTGGATGATGTTGGTCTTGTCCAGACGGTACTCGATCTTACCGGCCTTGGCTTCCTGAACAGCCTTGGCGACGTCCATCGTGACGGTGCCGGCCTTCGGGTTCGGCATCAGGCCCTTCGGGCCGAGCACACGGCCCAGACGGCCGACCAGACCCATCATGTCCGGGCTGGCGATGACGACGTCATAATCGAAGAAGTTTTCCTTCTGGATGCGCTGAACCATATCCTCAGCGCCTACGAACTCAGCGCCCGCGTCGATAGCAGCCTGCGCCTTGTCGCCCTTGGCGAATACAAGAACGCGAACCTGCTTACCGGTGCCGTTCGGCAGAACGATGGCGCCGCGAACCTGCTGGTCAGCGTGACGGGAGTCAACACCCAGCTTGACGTGAATTTCTACAGTCTCATCGAACTTGGCCTTCGCGGTCTTGATGACCGTGTCCAGCGCCTCTTCGGTGTCATAGAGCTTGCTGCGATCTACGAGCTTTGCGCTCTCAATATACTTTTTACCTTTGCGCACGATAAATATCCTCCTTTAGTGGTTAATTCGGAAACGAAGTTCCTCCCACCAGACGGCACGGCTGCCGTCAGCACATGAATATGAATAACTCAGGTCTTCGGGCAATCGCTTACTCGGAGACGGTGATGCCCATCGAACGGGCGGTGCCTGCGATCATGCTCATCGCGGCTTCGATGGAAGCGGCGTTGAGGTCCGGCATCTTGGTCTCCGCAATCTTGCGAACGTCCTCGATGCTGATGGTAGCAACCTTGGTCTTGTTCGGAACGGCGGAACCGCTCTGGATGTTGCACGCCTTCTTAATCAGGACAGCAGCCGGAGGGGTCTTGGTAACGAAGGAGAACGAACGGTCTGCGTATACCGTGATGATGACCGGGATGATCATGCCTGCGTCATTCTTGGTGCGCTCGTTAAATTCCTTGGTGAACGCCATGATGTTAACACCATGCTGGCCCAGCGCCGGACCTACCGGAGGAGCGGGGGTTGCCTTGCCTGCCGGAATCTGAAGCTTGATAAATCCTACTACTTTCTGTGCCATTTGTATAGCACCTCCTTGAAAAATGTGGTAATGGCGAGACGCTTGTCATCGCGCGGATGGACGCGCTCTCCCACCTGCCAGACGAGGGGCTCAGCCCTCAACGGCTTCGACCTGATCGAGCTCCAGCTCGACCGGAGTCTCGCGTCCGAACACAGGAATCGTGATGTGAACCCGGTTCTGTCCCACGTCGATCTCGTCGACTACGCCGATGAAATCGACAAACGGGCCGCCGCAGACGCGAACGGAATCACCGACCTGATAGCTGATCTCGATCTCGACGTCGCGCGTGTTCGCGCCCCACTTCGCGGCCTCTTCGTCGGTGAGCGGAAGCGGCTTGTTGGAGTTCGGGCTGACAAAGCCGGTGCAGCCGCGCGTGTTGCGCACGAGATACCAGCTTTCGTCGGTGAGAATCATCTTGACCAGCACGTAACCGGGGAACAGCTTGCGCTCCACCTCGCGGGTCTTGCCGTCCTTGACTTCGCGGACGGTCTCGACCGGAATGGTTACGTCGGTGATGAGATCGTACAGCTTGCGGTTTTCCACCGCTTTCATGATAGATGAGGCTACTTTGTTTTCATAGCCGGAATAGGTATGGATGACATACCACTTCGGTGTTTCAGACATCAGTTCTCAAACCTTTCCGCTTACGCAACCACAGTGATCAGCGTCGTGATACCCAGATTGAAAATGGCATCCAGAATCCAGATAAACGCGCCGACGACCAGGATCGTCGCCAGAACAATAAGCGTATTGTTCGTTGTCTGCTTGCGGGTCGGCCACACGATCTTCTTGCATTCGCTCTTCAGATCGCGGAACCACTTGCCAATTCTGGAAAAGAAGCCCGGCTTCTTCTCCTTTGCGGAGTTCTTCTGCTTCTTGTCAGAAGCGTTCTGCTCTTTCTTAGCCATGAAGCCGTATCCTTTCTCCAGCCTTACTTGCTCTCACGATGCAACGTGTGCTTCCGGCAGAACGGGCAGTACTTGTTCATCTCGAGACGCTCGGGATTGTTCTTCTTGTTCTTCATTGTGTCGTAGTTTCTCTGCTTGCACTCGGTGCAGGCCAGGGTTACCTTAACGCGCATAACGGCACCTCCTTAAATAATTGCCTCCCTTTGCAGGCTGCTCCGCGTTTCAGAGCAAAAAAAATACCCTGCATAGGTGCTATCATTATAGCACGCAGGGTATTTCTCGTCAATGCCGTTTGTATTGATTTTTTTACACAAATTTTTGCGCGCGTCACGCCGCCATTAGCTCAACAATCCACATATACGCCACGAGGAGGCAGTATATGGTATAGCAGACGATGGTGACCTTGCGCCCCTTGTCCTGATGCCGCGCGGCGTACAGGCCGGCCAGGCCGCCGACGAAGGTGATCGGATAGCCGAAGATGCGATAGCCCTGCCAGGCGATGAACAGGCCGACCGCCATGACGGCAATCGCGATCAGGCTCAGGCGGAAGCGCTTCTTCTCCCGCTCCTGCGCCTCCGTGTTCACCTGGACGGCGCGCTTGCGCTGCTCGTCGGTGACGGGCGCGCGGTGGCCCTTGGTGCGTTTTTTCCCATTCTTCCGGTTGTTTTTGGAAACTGCCATGCATGAAACTCCTTTGATGTGTGATAGTGAAACGGCTTACGCCATCCGTCCGGTCAGCATACCGACCCACATGACCGCGACCGCGATGCAGTAGATGATATAACAGACGAAGGTGATCTTGTGGTGCCAGGCGTCCCGTCGGGTCTGCACCAGCCCTATGACCGCGCCGGCAAACGTGACCGGATAGAAGACCAGTCCGTAGGGCGTGAACATCGCGCCGAGAAAACCCGCAAGCATGAGCGCCAGCCCCACCATGCCGAGCCAGTCGTAGCTTCTCCGGCGCGCGGCTTCAGCCGGGCGCGCCTGCGCAGCGCGTCCCTTCGCGCGCTTTTTGCCCTTCCGGCGGTTGTTTTTGGATACTGCCATCGTTCCACTCCCTTTTGCTCTCTGCTGTCCTAATATTATAGCAATCCTGCGCGCAAAGTGCAATGCAATTTGCATCCGTTTGCCGCCTGTGATACAATGACAGAAAAAAAACGAACGAAAGGGACTTCCTATGAAAATCATGGGCATCGATTACGGCGACGCGCGCACCGGCGTGTCCATCTCCGACCCGACCGGCTTCCTCGCCGGTTCGCCGCAGGTCATCGCCACCTGGAACACCGAAGAGCTGCTCGAAAAGCTGGCCGCGCTCGCCGAGAAGGAGCGCGTGCAGGAAATTGTGCTCGGCCTGCCCAAAAACATGGACGCGACGCAGGGTGCGCGCGCGGAAAAATGCAAAGCGCTCGGCGCCGCGCTGGAGGCGCGCACCGGCCTGCCCGTCGTCTATTGGGACGAGCGCCGCACGACCATCGAGGCGCACGCGATTTTGCACGCCTCGGGCAAAAAACAGAAAAAGCACAAAAAAACCGTGGATGCCGTCGCCGCGTCGCTGATCCTGCAGGGATACCTGGATTTCCGGCGCATGCAGCCGTAACCCGCGCCCGTCCGCCTGTTCCGGCGGGCGGCTTTGTTTTTTTTGCGCGCAGACAGGCGGGGACTGCCGCGAAATAAAATTTTGAGAAAGTTTGCTCCATAGTTGAACGGGAGAAACCACGCATTCACGTGATTTCTCCCGTTGTTTCTGCCTTTTGAGACGGATGGTTCCGTCGTCATGTACCGAAGTACGAGAAATGCATGTAGTCCTTTTTGCTGTTCCAGGTGCCGCCCCAGCCGAAGCCGTACTTCGCGAAGATGCGAACCACGTCGCTGTCCGCGGGGATGGAATACGGGTCGCTGCCGGGCAGCCAGTGCGAGCCGGTCAGCGCTACGCCGCTGTTTGTGCACATGTAGTTTTCTTCCCAGTTGATGTCGATCGCCGTGCCGAGGCAGTGCTCGGAGGACGAGCCGTTGCCGCGCCAGCAATAACCGCCGAGCGTCCGGATCGGGAACCGCTCGCCGCTCGCGTAAATTTCCGCAAAGATCTGCTGCACCGTCTGCGCAAGCGCCTCGTGAATCTGGAACCGCTTGGTTTTGGTCACCTTGTTGCCGTTGGCGTCAAAATCCCAGACCTGTACGGAGATCGTCACCTGATGGCGCTCCGCCTCGGCGGCGTTGGCGTATTTGTGATAGCTCGCGCCCGCGCCGAAGATGCGCGCGACCTTGTCGCTATAGCTCTCGCCGCTGTGCGCCAATCCGTCCGGGATGGTGCCGGAGATGATGTCCGGATAGGCGACGACCGCCGAATCCGGGACATACAGGCCGGATGCCGTGTCCTCCGCCTGCGCGGTGACCGCCAGCGCCGCCGTCTGTCCCGACGTGGCGACCAGCTTGCCGGCGCAGTCCAGGCCGTCGACCGACCAGTACCACACGCCCGGCTGCTGCGCGATTTCCTGCGGCAGCGCGAGCTGCTGCGCGCCGGTTCCGCTGGAGGCCACCTGCTCGGTCAGCACCGGGGCCGCCGAAAAGTCCTCCGTCTGATAGAACGAGACGCGGTAGTAATCCGCGCCGCTGCCCGTCCAGCTGACCGCGCCCGTGCCCGAGTGCATCGCGATCGAGCTGAGCTCCTGTGCGCTGCTCACGCCGCGTCCGGTATGTACCGCCGCCGCCGCGCGGTAGGTCAGCACGGCGGCCTGCTCTGCGCTGACCGTCTCGCCGACGCCGAGCAGAGACGCGCCCGTGCCGCTCGTCAGGCCTTCGCGCACAAAATAGGTCATGCCGTCCTGTGCCCAGTCGGGCACATACGCGCCGTCCGCATAGCTGTACAGCGTCTCCGCCGCCTCATTTGCCGACACGCTGACCGCGCTGCCGCTCGCCTGCATGGCGCGGTAAAGCATCGCGATGAGCTGCTGCCGGTTGGCCGCCTCGTCCGCGCGAAACGCCGTCCCGTCGCTCTCCTCCGTCAGCCCGAGCAGCCACGCCTGCTGCACGTCCGCGTTCTGTGTGTCGGTGTACGGGCACACGCTGCGCCGCACCGCGCTCTGCGCCATCAGGCTGTCGTAATCGCAGCCGGTGAGCGAGGCGTACAGCCGCACCGCCAGTCCGCACATCTGCGCGCGCGTCACCGGCTGGCCGGCCTGCTGTCCGTCCAGGCTGGACGGGAGCAGCGCCGCCTGATCCGCCGCGCGCAGGATATTGTCCGTCTGTCCGGACGGCTGCTCCAGACTGACCGCTTCCGCCGGCGTGCGGCAGAGCAGACAGGCGCACACAACCGCCGCACAGCCCGCAAGTTTCCAATTCATCTGTTTGCATTCACCTCTGCTGTGTTTGTCCGCCAATGGGGGATTCCGCAAAAACTCAAGTACAGTATATCATATTCTTTTCCCCGTGAAAACCGTGCAGCGAAAAATTTTCTGCTCCCCTGCCCCGCGCCCTGTCGGATTTTGCATCTTTTCTGTTGCGAAATTG